>JAGWVR010000033.1 GCA_018970785.1 Planctomycetota bacterium | reverse complement strand
GTCCAATTCACGCCCGATCTGATGCCCTCCGACATCACCGGCACCAACGTCCTGGAGGAGGACGAATCGGGGCGGCGCTCGTTCCGGTTCGTCGAGGGGCCGATCTTCACCAACATCCTCCTCGCCGACGAGATCAACCGGACGCCTCCGAAGACCCAGGCCGCCCTCCTCCAGGCGATGCAGGAACGCGAGGTCTCGGTCGGGCAGGAGACCTACCAGCTCCCCGATCCGTTCTTCACGATCGCCACCCAGAACCCGATCGAGCAGGAGGGCACCTACCCGTTGCCCGAGGCACAGCTCGACCGCTTCATGTTCAACATCAAGGTCGGGTATCCGTCGGCGTCCGAGGAGGAGCAGATCCTCCTGGCGACCACGCGGGCGGAGAAGCCGGAGGTCCGGAAGGTCCTGTCGGGCCGGGCGATCGTCAACATCCAGAAACTCGTCGGCGGTGTGGCCGTCAGCGACTACATCGTCAAATATGTCGCCCGTCTGGTCCGGGCGACGCGCCCCAAGGATCCGCAGGCGCCGCCCTACGTCGCCGAGCTGGTCGACTGGGGTGCCGGCCCACGGGCCGGGCAGTTTCTCATCCAGGGGGGCAAGGCGGTGGCGGCGATGGACGGGCGCTTCAGCGTCTCGATCGACGACGTGCGGAGGATCGCCGTGCCCGTCCTCCGCCACCGGATCGCGACCAACTTCCAGGCCCAGGCCGAGGGGCTGACGAGCGAAACGATCGTCGAACGGCTGGTGCGCGAGATTCCCGAGCCGGAGATCCCCCGGCTCGTCAAGTGATCACGCCGGGGACGGTGCGGGCTCAGCGGAGCCCGGTGGCCGGATGATGGCGGGCCGGTGGGAGGGAGTGGCCGGATGGTGCGCGCTGTCGAGGAGTATCTCAAGCCCGAGGTGGTCCGCTCGATCGCGCGGCTCGATCTGCGCGCGCAGTTCATCGTGCGCGGGTTTCTCCAGGGGCTCCACGCCAGCCCATACCAGGGGTTTTCGGTCGAATTCAGCGAACATCGCAAATACACCGCGGGTGACGATCCCAAGGACATCGACTGGCTGGTGTACGCCAAGACCGACAAACATTACGTCAAGAAGTTCGAGGCCGAGACCAACATCACCGGCTACCTGGTCATCGATACCAGCGGCTCGATGGCCTACACCTACCGCCAGGAGCTCACCAAACTCGACTACGCGATCTCGCTCGCCGCCGCGCTGTGCTGGCTGATGGTCCACCAGCAGGATCCCTGCGGATTGATGGTCTTCGGCGAGAAGCTCCAGGCGAGCCTGCCGGCCAGGTCGCGCCGGTCGCAGATCGCCCAGGTCCTCTCCGTGCTCGCCCGGATCAAGCCGTCCGGGGGCACCGATGCGGCACGGAGCCTGATCCAGGTGGCGGCGATGCTGCGCCACCGGTCGCTGGTGATGGTGTTCAGCGACCTGCTCGCCGATCCGGTGCCGATCCGCGAGGCGCTGCTCCGCCTCCGGCACCGGGGCCACGACGTGATCCTGTTCCACGTCCTCGACGAGGCCGAGGTGCGCTTCCCGTTCGCCGGGATGACCGAGTTCGTCGAACCGGAGAGCGGCGAGAAGCTCGTCGTCGACGCCGATGCGGCGCGGCACGAGTACCTCGAGACGATGGCGGCGTTCCGCGCCGACTACCGGCGCTCCTGCTTCCAGGCCGGGATCGACTACGTGCCACTCGACACGAGCATGCCGTTCGACAAGGCGCTGATGGAATACCTGCTCAGCCGTCGCCAACGGTTCTGACACCGCTCCGACGCCGACCGCTCGGGCACCGCCGCGATCACGCCATGGGCCTCACGTTCCTCACCCCGCTGCTCCTCGCCGGCGCCGGTCTGGTCGCCGTGCCGCTGATCCTCCATCTCCTCATGCGGCAACGCCCGGTGCCGCGCGAGTTTCCCGCGCTGCGATTCCTCCGCTCGCGGGCGGTCGCCAACCGGCGCCGTCTCCGCCTCCAGCACCTGCTCCTCCTCGCGATGCGGATGGGGGCGCTGGTGCTGCTGGCCGTGGCGCTGGCCCGGCCGACGCTCCGCGGAGCCGGCTGGCTGGCCGACGGCGAGGGGCCGGTGGCGGCGGCGTTCGTGTTCGACACCGCGCCGCGGATGCTCCTCCGCGAGGGGAACGCCACGCGGCTGGAACAGGCGGCGAAGATGGCGCGATCGTTGTTCGCCAAGCTCCCCGCAGGGAGCGAGGTCGCGGTCCTCGAGACCGGAGGCGGAACCGCCGCGTTTTCGCCGTCGCCGGCGGCAGCCCTGACGCGTGTCGAGCGGCTGGCCACCGCGACGCCCGCGCGATCGCTGGCGGCGGCGGTGGCCGAGGGCTACCGGTTGCTGCAAACGGCGAAGTCGCCGCGCCGGGAACTGTACCTGTTCACCGACGGCAGCCGCGGTGCCTGGCAGGACGGTGGCGTCGCCGACCTCGCCGCCGGCCATCCCGACACCAGCCTCCTGGTGGTCGACGTCGCCGCAGCGGCGCCGGCGAACTTCGCCATCGACGCGGTCGAACTGTCCGCCGAGCAGGTCTCCGCCGCCGGGACACTGGGGCTGTCGGTGGTCACCTCCCGGATCGGCCCCGACGCCGATCGCCCACTGGTCGTCGAGGTGCTCTCGGCCGACGGACGTTACGTGCGCCGGGCGGTCAAGCCGGTGACGTGGCGGGCCGCGGCGCCGGGCTCGGTGGAGTTCGAGGTCACCGGCCTCGAACCGGGCGTGCGCCAGGGGCGCGTGGTGCTCGAGGGTTCCGACGATCTCGAGGCAGACAACGCCCGATTCTTCACCGTCTCGGTGGGCGGAGCCGCCAGGGTGCTCGTCGCCGCCCCCGCTCCCGCGGCGACCACGGCCTTGTTCGTCGAACAGGCGATCGATCCGGCTGCGCTCCGCAAGGCCGGGGGCAGCCGGTTCGCAGCGACCGTGGTCGACGTCGCGGCGCTCGACGCCACGCCGTGGGAGCCGTTCGCCGGGATCGTGCTCGTCGATCCACCGCCGCTCCCCGACCGCACCTGGGAGCTCCTCGGCCAGTGGGTGGCGTCCGGCCGTGGCCTGGTGGTGTGGCTCGGCCCCGGTGCCGCCGACGCGGGACGGTTCTCGTCGGCGGCGGCCGTGCGCGTCCTCGGCGGGAGGATCGAGCGGGTGTGGCGCGATCCGTCGGGGGAGAATTACCTCGCGCCCGCGGCGCTCGATCATCCGCTGCTCGCCGCATTTCGCCGTGTCGGTGATGCCGTCCCCTGGGAGGACTTTCCCGTCCGCCGCCACTGGGAGTTCGTCCCGGCCGAGGCGGGGGGGGAGGGGGCTCCCAGCGGAGCGACTCCCGTCGCCCCGTACCGCAACGGGCTTCCCGCGATCCTCACCCATCGCCTCGGCCGCGGCACCGTGGTCGTGTTCACCACTCCGGTCTCGCAGAGCGCCGACGATCCCGACGCCTGGAACAGCCTCGCCACCGGCTTCGAGCCCTGGCCGTTCGTGGTCCTCGCCAACGAATCGCTGCTCCACGCCATCGACACCGGCGGCGATCGCAACATCGTCGCCGGGGCCCCGGCCGTGGTGCACCTCGACCGGCGCGACGTCGCCTCGGTGTTCGTCGGCACGCCGCGTGGCGACGATTTCCCCGCCGCGGTCGACCCCCGGCAGGGCACGGTGACCGTCACGGCCACCCAGGTGCCGGGGAACTACCGGATCCGTGCCGGCGGCGACGCCGCCGGCGTCGCCGAGGGGTTCAGTGCCAACCTCGCCCCGGCGGCGACCGACTGCACGCCGCTGGCCGCCGAGACGCTCGCCCCGCTCCTCGGTCCCGAGGCCCGCGTGGCGCGGACCGAGCGCGACTTGGTGCGCGACGTGAAGCTCGAACGGGTGGGCACGGAGCTGTTCGGGTGGATCATCCTCCTGGCCGCGGCGGCAATGGCCGCCGATTGGATCGTCGCCAACCGCTTCTACGCGCCGCGCGACGACGCCACCGCCCGGGCCTCCGCGGCGGTGAGCGGCGGTGAACCACGGCCGCCCGTCACGGCGGCGCTGTCCCCGGCCGGCGTCCCCGCCGCGCAGGTGCCGGCATGAGCGCCGCTTCCCCATTCGACGGGCTCTCGGTCGGCTTCGACCCGGTGGGTTCGGGGTGGTTCGTGGCCGGAGTGGCCGTGCTGCTGGCGGTGATCCTCGTCGTCTTCGGCCCCGATGCCAGCCGTCTCGCCCCGGGCCGGCGGCGGATTCTGGTGGCGCTGCGCGTGGCGGCGTTCCTCGCGCTGGTGGCCTGCCTTGTCCGGCCGACGATCGTCGCCGTCCGCAAGGCGCGGCAGCAGGGAACGCTGCTGGTCCTTGCCGACGCCTCGGAGAGCATGACCGTACCCGACGGCCCGGCCGGGCGCACCCGGTGGGAGGAGATGACCGGGGCCCTCGCGGCGAGCCGGCCGGCGGCGCAGGCGCTGACCGCCGACGGGGGCATCGACATCGCCCTGTGGCGGTTCGACCGCACGGCCACGCCGGTTCCCGCAGCCGACGACGATCCGTTTCCTTTGGGAAACTGGCAGCGGCTCCCGTCGACCGACCAGACCGCCCTCGGCGCGGCTCTCGACGACGCCCTCCGCGCCGTGGCCGGGCAGACGATGGTCGGCGTGATCGTCCTCAGCGACGGCGCCCAGCAGGCCTATCCGCCGCGCGACACGCCGCCGCAGACCGTCGCCCGCCGGGTCGGCGATGCCGCCGTGCCGCTGTGGACCGTCACGTTCGGCCAGCAGCGCGGCACCGGCCAGGGGCGCGACGCCGCCGTCGTCAGCCTCAGCGCCGCGGAGACGGTGTATCTGAAGAACACGCTCGAGGTTTCGGGGCGGGTTCGGCTGGAGGGGTTCGGCGAGCGCGACGTGCCCGTCGCCCTGCTCGCCGAGAACGACGCCGGCGCCCTCGAAGAGGTCGCCCGGACCTTGGTGCGGGCTTCGGCCCGGGGGACCGACGAGCCCGTGCGGCTCACCTGGACGCCGAACGGCGTCGGTGAGAAGAAGATCGTCCTCGCCGTCGATCCGCAGGAAGGCGAGGTGGTCGTCAGCAACAACGAGTTGACGACGTTCGTCGACGTCATCGACGGCGGGCTGCGCGTCACGTACCTCGAGGGCTCGCCCCGTGTCGAGCAGCGGTTCGTGCGGCGCGTGCTCGCCGCCAGCCCCGACATCCAGGTGACGTACGAGGGGCTCGATTCGACGGCTGCGGCCCGCCGCGACTGGCCCGTCGATCTCTCGCGCACCCTCGCCACCGACGCCAACGTGTACCTCGTCGGTGACCTCGACTCCGCGGCGCTGCGGCCCGAAGACCTGCGCGTGATCCTCGCCCGGGTCGGCGCCGGTGCGGGAATCGGGTTTCTCGGCGGCTTTCACGCCTTCGAGGCGGGAGGATGGGGAGGCACTGCCCTCGCCCCGCTGCTCCCCTACGAACCGGACCAGCTCGCCCGCCAGCCGTTCGACAAACCGATCCGCCCCGGCCTCCATCTCCCGGGACCGATCCAGATGCTCCCCGACCCGCGGTTCGGAGCGGTGGCCGTCCTCCGCCAGGGGCCCGACCAGGCACGGTCGCTGGCGGTCTGGCAGGCGCTGCCGCCGCTCGACGGGGCGAATCTGCTCGGCCGGCTGACACCGACCGCGAAGCCCCTGGCCGTCTCCGGCGACGGTCGGCCGCTGCTGGTGGCCCGCGAGTTCGGCGAGGGCCGGGTGGCGGTGTTCGCAGCCGATTCGACGTGGCGCTGGGCGATGCAGGGGGCGGCCGAGCAGCATCGTCGGTTCTGGCGCCAGCTCGTTCTCTGGCTGGCGCGGCAGGAGGACGACGAGGCCGACAAGGTGTGGGTGCGCCTGGCGCAGCGCCGCGTGTCGCCCGGTGCGAGCCTGGCCTTCGACGCCGGCATCACCAAGTCCGACGGCACGCCCGTGCCGGAGGTGTCGTTCGAGGCGACGGCGATCGCTCCCGGCGGAGCGACGAGGCCGGTGCGGATCACGCGCCGCGGCGACGTGTTCAACGGCTCGATCGCCGAGTTCAGTGAACCCGGGGATTGGAAGCTGGAGGTCAAGGCGACCCGTGCCAACGGCGAGGTCACGACGCGCAGTGCCCGGTTCACCGTCTTCCGCCAGGATCTCGAGCTGGCCAATCCCCGTGCCAACCCGCTCCTCATGCGCCAGCTCGCCGAGGCGAGCACCGGCGGCGTCCGCTCCCCGGAGGAGTTGCCGCGTCTGTTCGCCGAGATCGCCGCACTGCCCTCGGCGTTCGAGACCGAAGAGCAGTGGAGCTACAGCCCGTGGGACAAGTGGCCGATGCTCCTGCTCCTCGCCGGACTGATGTGCTGCGAGTGGTTCCTGCGGAAGCGGTGGGGCCTCGTCTGACCGACCGGGCGCGGCAGCGAGTGAAAAGCGCCGTGTCGACCGCGGTTTTCGCCATTCTGGCGGGTGGCCGAAGCCTGCTATCGTCGCGGCCCCGGGGAGGGTACCCCCGGGGCGGGAGCGTGGCGATGCCCAAACGGCGACCGATCCGGGAGAAGCTGCTGCTCGGTGGCCTGCTCGTCGGCATCATGGTCGCGGTGTTGTCGGCCAGCGGCTTTCTCGGCATCTATTCCTACCGGCGGTTGGTCCGCGGGTTGAGCCGCCGGGCCGGCGAGCTTCCCCGGGCCAGCGCCCTCGGCGACGCCGTCGGGCGCCTCCGTTTGCGGCATGCGGTCGCCGCCGGTCACGGCGACGGTCCCGGAGGGATCGAGCGGTTCCCCGAGGCCCTCGCCGAGGTGCAGGACGCGCTCCACCGCTACCGGCTCGAACTCGAATCCGGTGAGGTCGACGACGTGCCGTTCGGTGATCGGAGCCGGGAGCAGGCGACGGCCCACGCGATCGATGCCTCGCTCCGCCGGATCGACGGCCTCGTGTCGGCCAGCCACGCCGGTCGCAACGCGGTCGGGGCCGAACTCGAACGGCTGGCCGCCCTGTCGGCGGCCCTGCCCAGTTACCTCCAGGAGCACCTCCACGACCTCGCCTCCGAGGTCCGCAGCGGCTACCGGACCCTGATCCTCACGACGTCGGCCGCGGCGCTGGCCGCCGCGGGGTTGTTGACCGCCCTGGGGGTGCTCACCTACCGGTGGGTGTTCCGGCCGCTCCGCCTGCTCGGCCATGGCTCGCGCCGTGTGGCTGACGGCGACTTCGACTTCCGCATCGCGCTCGACACGCGCGACGAGATGGCCGAGCTCGCCGAGGCACTCAACGGGATGACGACCCGGTTCCGCGAGATCCGCGACGACCTCGACCGCCAGGTGCAGCTGCGCACCCGCGAGGTGATCCGCAGCGAGCAATTGGCGAGCGTCGGCTTCCTCGCGGCGGGTGTCGCCCACGAGATCAACAACCCCCTGGCCTCGATCGCGATGTGCGCCGAGTCGCTCGAGGGCCGGCTCGGCACGCTGCGGCTGGAAGACGACGACCTCAAGGTCGCGGGCCGCTACCTGGAGCTCATCCAGAGCGAGGCCTTCCGCTGCAAGGGGATCACCGAGAGGCTGCTCGACTTCTCCCGGCTCGGCGAGGTGCGGCGCCAGCCGACGGCGCTGGTCGGCTTGGTGCGCGACGTCGCCGAGATGCTCGGCCACGTGGGGCGGTTCGCCGGCCGGTCCGTCGAGATCAGGGGCCCTGACGACGACGGCGACCTGCTGGTGATGGTCAATCCGCAGGAAATCAAGCAGGTCGTGCTCAATCTCCTCGTCAACGCCCTCGACAGCATCGAGGCGGAGGGGAGCGTCAGCGTGGTGGTGCGGCGCGAGGGGGGCGAGGCGGTGCTGGTGTGCGCCGACGACGGCTGCGGGATGACCGGCGAGGTCCTCGAGCACCTCTTCGAGCCTTTCTTCACCCGCCGCCGTGCGGGGCAGGGGACCGGCCTGGGCCTCTCGATCGTGCACCGGATCGTCGCCGATCACGGTGGGCGGATCACCGCCTCGAGCGACGGGCCGGGGCACGGTTCGAGCTTCCGCCTCACGCTGCCCGTGGCGACCGTCGCCGCGGTGCCGCCGCCCCGCCAGGCGCGGGCTGCCTGAATCACCACGCCGGCACCGGCCGGGAGGAACCGATGGCGATGACGACGCGACCGATGCGGATCCTGTTCGCGGACGACGAGTGTTCGCTCCAGGAGTTGATGCGGATCGAATTGCCGCGACTCGGCCACGAGGCGACCGTCTGCCCCGACGGCCGCACGGCGCTGGCGGCCCTGGAGCGGACCGCCTACGACTGCGTGATCGTCGATCTCGACATGCCGGGCGTCGGTGGACTGGAGGTGATCGGACGCGTCCGCGAGATCTCCCCCGACACTGAGACGGTGATCGTCACCGGGAAGTCGTCGCTGGAGACGGCCGTCGCCGCGGTCCGCCAGGGGGTGTTCGATTACCTCACCAAGCCCTGCAAGCTGGCGGAGATCCAGGGGGTTCTCGAGCGGGTACGCCGCAAGCGTGAGCTGACGGCCCGGCTCCGCGCCCTCGAGGGGCGTGTCCTCCGGGCCGAGGGAGCGACGCGGTTGGTGGGGGAGTCGCCGTCGCTGGCGGAGGTCCGCCGCCTCATCGCCCGGGTCGCCGCGTCGTCGGCGACCGTGCTCATCCGCGGGGAGACCGGCACCGGCAAGGAGCTCGTCGCCCGGGCGATCCACGAGGCGAGTGCCCGGGCGGCCGGCCCGCTGGTCGCGGTCAATTGCGGAGCGCTCCCCGAGCAGCTCGTGGAAAGCGAACTGTTCGGCCATCGCAAGGGTGCCTTCACCGGTGCCGACGAGCACCGCGCCGGCCTGTTCGAGGTCGCCGACGGGGGCACGCTGTTTCTCGACGAAGTCGGAGAGCTGCCCCGGGCGCTCCAGCCCCGGCTCCTCCGGGCGCTGGAGAGCGGTGAGATCCGCCGTGTCGGCGACAACGCCCCGACGATGGTCGATGTCCGGGTGATCTGTGCCACGCACCGCTGTCTCGAGGAGATGGTGGCGGAGGGGACGTTCCGTGAGGATCTCCTGTTCCGGATCAACACCTTCGAGATCGCCGTTCCCCCGCTCCGCGACCGGCTCGACGATCTCCCGGCGCTGGTCGAGCACTTCGTCCGCCGCGCCCGTCCCCAGACGCCGCCGCAGGCGGTCGCGGCGACCGCCGACACCGTCGCGATCCTCGGCAGGCACCGCTGGCCCGGCAACGTCCGCGAACTGGCCAACGTCGTCGAGCACGCGCTGGTCCTGTGTGACGAGTTGCCCCTGTCCGTCGGTCATTTGCCGGCACGGCTGACCGCCGGGCGGCCGCCGGTGGCGACTGCCACCGGCGCGGCGGCTCCCGCCGTCGACCGCCCCGTCAGCCTCCGCGAATTGGAGACCCAGGCGATCCTCGCCGCCCTCGACCGCCACCAGGGCAACAAGCCGCGGGCCGCCGAGGAACTGGGGATCAGCCTGAAGACGCTCTACAACAAGCTGGCGGGGGTGGCCTCATCCGCCGCTTCCTGAACCGCCGGCCCGCGTCCGCGACCGTCACGAGGGCCGCCTTGGTTCCAGCCCGCCGTCGGACCCACGCGGCAGCGCACCGCAGGCTATCGGCCGCTGGTCAATGGGTCTTGCGGACGACGCCGACGAGGACACCGAGCACGCGCGCGTTTCGCACGTACATCGGCTTCATCGTCGCATTGGCGGGCTGGAGCCGGATCCGGTCCCGTTCCGGGAACCAGTACTTGAGCGTCGCTTCGCCGTCGTCGGTCTGGGCGACGACGATGTCGCCCGCCCGTGCATTTTTCTGCCGCCGGATCACCACCCAATCCCCGTCCGATATCTGGGCATCGATCATCGAATCACCCATGACCTTGAGCACGAAGTGATCGTCACGGTCGAACAGATCCTGGAAATCGATCCGCTCACGCTGTTCGTCGGCGACGCGCAGCGTGCCCGCGGCCACGACCCCGGCCATCGGCAGGCCTTTGAGGTGCGCCGGCTCGGCGACCAATTCGATCGCCCGCGACATGTTTCGACCGCGGCTGATCAGGCGCTTTCGCTCGAGTGCCTTGAGGTGGCAGACGACGCCGTTGGGGGATCGGATGCGAAACGCCTCGCCGATCTCCCGGACCGTGGGGCCGAACCCACGGGAATGAATCTTGTCGCGGATGAACGCATAGATCTCCATTTGCCGCGGGGTCGGCGCGTTGCCGCCGGCGTCGGCGGAATCGGCGTCGAGCTCCAGCGGTCCGCCGAGCAGTGACGCCACCCCGGGCATCCCGGTGCGGTGCAGGGACGTTGCACCGCCGTCGCCGCGGGGGGCGGGGGAGCCACCGCCCTTGCCGGTCCGGGCCCCACCGCCGCTCCGCTTCGTCGTCGCTGACTTGACCGCGAGCGGCTTCCGCCCCCGGCGGGCGCCGGCGGAGGGAGGCCCTCCCGCCGCACCCGCGTGGGGATCGCGACGAGGCTGTGTCTTGCCGCTGTCCATGGCATGGCTCCGGAGACATTGGTCAGTATGGACAGCAGTATCTTACTATACGGCTGTTCAAAGACAAGGTGTCCCGGGCGCTCGGCCACGCGACGTGGCGGCGAAAACCTGGTCCCCCCCGGACGATCAGCGGCCGAATGCCGCCCGGTCGAGCTCGGCCGGCGAAAGGGAATGGGCGCGGGCGAAGCCGGCGACCAGGCGGGCCCCGGTGGGGATCAAGGCCACCAGCGAGAAGTCGGCGAATCCAAAAAACGCCGCCGTGTCGGGAAACCGGCCGACGTAGGTGTCGTGCAGCGCCGTGTACCCGGCCATCTCGCGCGGCACGAACCGGGCCTCTGCCTGGATCGCGATCCGCGGGACGGCCTGCGGCATTCCCCCCCCGCCGTCCGCGGGGTCGGGGCCCGTCACCAGCAGGCACACCGCGGGGTTGTCGAGCATGTCGCGCGTGTGGGCGGAGAGTCGGCTCACGTGGGTGACGAGGATCACGCGACCGCCGCCGGTCGTGGGCGACGTGCCGGAGTCGGAGCCCTCTCCAACGGCGGCGTCGTGGAGGGCAAACGGTACCATCGACGCCGCCGGCAGGCCGCGGTGGAGGGTCGCCAGGGCCGCGACGGTTCGCGACGAGAGAAGTGCCCGCACGATCCGCTGTGCGTCGTCGTCGATCATGGCACGGTGGCAGGGGAAACGATCGGCGCGGTCACCGCTAAGGCGGTCCTCAGCGGACCGCTGCACCAGCCACCGTCCTCACCCCAACGCCGCCAACGCGGTCAGTCGCTCGTCTGCCGGAAGGCAGGCGAACGATGGCCGGGTCACCAGGCGAAGTGTGCGAACGCCTTGTTGGCATCCGCCATCCGGTGGACGTTGTCGCGCTTCGTGACCGCCGCCCCCTCGCGCTTGTAGGCGGCGATAATCTCTTCGGCGAGTTTTTCGTGGGTCGCGCGCCCCTTCTTCTCACGGACCGCCTGGAGCATCCAGCGGATCCCGAGCGACTGCTGCCGGTTGCGGTTGACCTGCATCGGCACCTGGTACGCGGCACCGCCGACACGCTTCGAGCGGACCTCGACGGAGGGCTTGCAATTGTCGAGTGCGCGGTTGAAGACCTCGATCGGCTCGCAGTCGGTGATCTTCTTGGCGACGATTTCCATCGCGGCGTAGAACACCTTCTGTGCGACGCTCTTCTTGCCGTCGACCATCAGGCAGTTGATGAACTTGCTGGCGAGCAGCGACCCGTACCGGGGATCGGGGGTGAGCTGTTCGCGACTGGCGGTGATTTTTCCCATGGAAGACTAGCCCTTCTTCGCTCCGTAGAGGCTGCGCGACTGCTTGCGGCCCTGGACGCCGAGCGTGTCGAGCGCGCCGCGGATGATGTGGTACCGCACCCCCGGAAGGTCGCGGACACGGCCGCCGCGGACCAGCACGATCGAGTGCTCCTGGAGGTTGTGTCCTTCGCCGGGGATGTAGACCGTGACTTCCTTGGCGTTCGAGAGCCGGACGCGGGCGATCTTCCGCAACGCCGAGTTGGGCTTCTTCGGCGTCATCGTCCGCACCTGGAGGCAGACGCCGCGCTTCTGTGGGCAGCGGTCGAGCACGGGCGACTTGGAGAATTTCCGCTTCGGCCGGCGCCGGCTGCGTACCAGTTGGCTGATCGTGGGCATTGGGGACCGGAAGGAAAGCTCGGGTGGTGGGCGGGACGGGCAGACGGGCCGCGGCCTCGACCGGATCGATCAGGATAGTCCAAACCGGCGGGTGGCGGAAGCGGTCTGGAAAAACCGCGGATCGGCACGGAATACCCTGTCCCTCAGCCCCACGGCTCGGCCTGGAGGACCTCCCCCCGGCCGCCATGGAGTGGATCGCCATGCCACTGCCGCCACCTTCCGCAGCGCAGCGCGGCGGCGACGCCAGCCCAGGGAACCGCGCCCGGCAGGGAACCGGCCAGGAGGCGAAGGAACGGCGGGTCCCATGCCCGCCCTGCGATGAACCCCACCGTCGCACCGGGCGGCGCCGCGGCGTGGTCGAGGATCACGATGCTGCCGCGCTGCATGCCGACGGCCGACCCGGCCCCGACACGGTTGGTCACCAGCGTGCCGGCGCGGAGTTCGAACGCCGCACCCGGCCCGCACGAGCCGGCGACCACCAGGATCCCGCGCCGCATCCGGCTGGCAGCGAAGGCTCCGGCGTCGCCGGCCACCAGGACCCGACCGCCCGTCGGCCCGCGGTCGGCCCCGGGAAGCGCCGCGGCGGCGTGATCGCCGACGTCGCCCCCCACCACCACCTCGCCCCCGGCCATCCCGGAGGCCAGCCAGTCTCCCGCGTTTCCGGTGACCACGAGCCGGCCACCGGTCATGCCCGCGCCGGCATGACGGCCGACGTCACCGACGACCTCGACCGTGCCCCGGTCCATTCCGGCAGCGATCCCGTGGACACGGCTGAAATCGCCGCGGCAGATCACGACACCATCCGCGGCGTCGCCGCGGAGCGTGAACAGACTGCCGAGAGCGACGGTGCCCGTGTCGGCACCGATCGGCAGCGCGGCGATCGCCGGGGCCGAGTTCCCGGCGAGCAGCCCGGGCACGATTCCTGTCAGGTCGATCGACAACGGTCCGCCAACGCCGCCAGCAAGCGGCTCGATGACCAACGCCATGGATGCGTCGCCCCTCACCTGACTGCCGCGACGCACCTCCGTCGGGCGTCGTGAGGGTAACCGACGGATGACGTGATGCCACCCGCCGGTCGGTCGGACACGGTGCGGCGCCAGCCGGACCGGCAGCGCGGCGTCGGGACTGCTCCCCACGGCACGGCCTGCCGGCCCGGCGGCGCACACGCGTCGGCGGGACGATCAGCCCCCCTGCACAGGAACCTTGCGCGGGCGCACGGCGGCGAGCTTCGGGACGCGCACGGTGAGCACGCCGAGCGCGTAGACGGCCGTGATGCCCGTCGCATCGAACCCCTCACCGAGACGGAATTGGCGGCGGAAATCGCCGATCCCGTACTCCTGCCGCACCACGCGGCCGGGCAGGTCGCGGGCGGGCACCTGGGCGTGCAGCGAGAGCACGCCGTCGGCGAACGCGACGTCGATCGAACCCGGCGTCGCGCCGGGCACGTCGGCGACGACCACCACGTCACCCTGCTCGACGCGGAGATCGACGTGGGGCTGATAGGTCAGGGCCGCGGCGGTATCCGCATCGCGTGCCCGATCGGGAACCGAACCGTTCATCGTCACCATGGCTTCACCTCCGGGTTGAGGGATCACGTCTTTCGTTCACTGCGTCGTCGCGGCCTGCGGCATCACCCGCCCGACACCGGCACCCGGCGCGGTTGGGCCTCCGGGGCCTTGGGGCAACGGACGGTGAGCACGCCGTCGACGAGACGGGCCTCGACACGGTCGGCGGCGACGGCGACCGCGAGCGGAATCCGCCGTTCGAACCGACCGCTGCCCCGCTCCCTCCTGTGCCACACCACCTCGTCGCCCGCACCCTCGCCGGCGGGGCGTGGCCCATCGGTGCGCCGCTCCCCTTCGAGCACGAGCGTGTCGTCGGCGACCGACACCGAGACATCGGCGGCGGCCAGACCGGGGATTTCCGCCTCCACCAGCACGGCGTCGTCGGTCTCCCGGACATTGACCGCCGGGAATGCCGCGCGCGGCGTGCTTCCCCAGCCATGGAGCGGCGGCGCGGCGATCAGCGTGGTCCAGAGTCGATCGACCTCGGCGCACAATTCGTCCAGCGGGTGTGCGCTGCCCGGACGGGTCGTTCTCATCGCAGGTGTCCTCCCAAGCACGAGATGGTGGCGCGGTGGTGCCGGCGATCCGCAGCGATCGCCGTGTGCATCGTGCCGACGCCACGGGAGAGGAAATGCAAAGGCCGTGCCCAACGCCCGGCTGCCACCGTTGGTCGACGTTTCCCGCGGGATCCTCCCTGTTTTCGCGTGTCAGATCGATGCCTTGGGAAAACCCTGCCGTCCGTGCCAGTCGTGTCGGCTGTCAGCTTGGCAGCACGGTGAAAACATCCCTGTGTGTCGCCCCGAGCGTGTTGTGGGACAGGGGGCGTTCCCTATACTGCCGCCTTCTTTCGGTCGATCGCGTCGATGGGTGTCCCCCGCAGGTTTCGGGCCAACCAGCGAAACGGGTTTCTGAATGCGGTTCTGTCTGCTCGATCGCATCCTGTCGGTGGAACCCGGGAAGACGCTCACCGCCGTCAAGACGGTGTCGTTGGCCGAGGAGTATCTCGGCGACCACTTTCCCCGGTTCCCGGTCCTGCCCGGGGTGTTGATGCTCGAGGCCCTGACGCAGGCTGCCGCCTGGACGATCCGGCTCGGGGAGGACTTCGCCCACAGCATCGTCGTGCTGCGCACGGCGCGGAACGTCAAGTACGGCGACTTCGTCCAGCCCGGCCGAACCCTCACGGTGTCGGTCGAGGTGCTCGAGCAGGACGACTCGACCAGCCGCGTGAAGGCCACCGGAGCGGTCGGCGACAAGACGAGCCTGACCGCCCGATTGGTCATCGAGCGCTACAACCTCGCCGACCGGATGCCCAGCGGCGATGCCCTCGACGCCCGGGTCCGGGCCGAGATGCGGCGGCAATGGGCGATCCTCTGCCCGCCGGGGCGGGCCGCCGGGAGCGGTCGCCCCGTCGTCTACCGGCCGAACCCGGCGGGGGGTGGCAGGCACGTCCCCGAGGCACCGGGTGCCGGACTCCCGGGGGCCGCAGGCCGGGCTGTCGCGGTGCCGCCGGGGTGAATCGGTGCCCGCCGCCGGCGTGACCGGAACGGGTGCCGTCGCTCCGACCCCCGGGGCCGTCGGGATGCGCCCCGCCGGTTCACTCGTCGACGTCGGGCTTTTCCGCGGACGACGGACCGTTCACAATACCGAGCGTCCCGCTGCGGGCCCCCGCCATCGACGAGGGAGGTTTCTCCCGAGTGCGAAGCCGGGCGGTCGCTGCCGGTGAGCCAGTCGATTCCCAGAAACGCCGGAGCGCCCGGGCGACCCTCCAAGCCGCCCGTCCGCGATTCCTCATCCCCCGAGGTGCCATGTCGATGTCCCCCCGTGACGAAATCTTCGAGAAGGTGAAGAGCGCCCTCGTGGACGCCCTCGGTGTCGAGGAGGACGATGTCCGTCCGGAGGCCACCATGGTCGGCGACCTCGGGGCGGAGTCGATCGACTTCCTCGACATCGTCTTCCGTCTCGAGAAGGCCTTCGGCATCAAGATCCCGCGTGGGGAATTGTTTCCCGAGGACGTGCTGTCGAGCACCGAGTTCGTCGACAACGGCAAGTTGAACGCCGCCGGGATCGCCGCGCTCAAGGCGCGGATGCCGTTCGCCGATCTGTCGAAGTTCGAATCCAACCCGAGCGTCCAGAACTTCGCCAACACGCTCACCGTGGAGGACATGGTCCGCTACGTGCAGACCAAACTCGCCGCCTAGCCCGAACGGCCGTTGACAACGTCGTCGGCCGCCGAGGTGCGGCCGACGGCGATCCGGGGCACGCTCGGCGTGTCCCGCGGTCATCTCAGTGGACCCAGCCCGTGAATGGCTTCGTCCACGGCCAGTGGGACATCCCGTCGTCGGTGTCGGGACGTCCTCGACAGTCTGCTCACGCCCGCGGAACAGTTCATGCGCTGGTTCTGGATCGACCGTTTCGAAGAGTTCGTCCGCGGCCGGTCGGCGATCGCGATCAAGAACGTGTCGCTGGCGGAGGAGCATCTCCACGACCACTTCCCCGGCGCCGCGCTGATGCCCAACTCGCTGGTCGTCGAGGGCATGGCGCAGACGGCCGGGCTGCTGGTCGCCGACGCGATCGAGTTCAACCGGCGAGTCGTGCTCGCCAAGGTGGCGGCGGCGGAGTTTCATTTCGACGCCATCCCGGGCGACTGCCTCCGCTACCGTGCCGAAATCCTCGACCTCAAGCCGGCCGGCTCGCTGACGCGTGTCTCGAGCCACTGCGGCGACAGGCTCCAGGGGGAGGCCGAGTTGTTCTTCGCCCATCTCGAGCCGGGCGAGGGCGTGCCCAGGCTGTTCGAGCCCGAGGAACTGCTTCGTTGGCTCGACCAGATGCACATCTACGACATCGGCAGGGACGAGTCGGGCAAGCCGCTGGCCCGGCCCGATTGGTGAATGCTGCCGCCGTCGCCACCGCGCAGGCGGCGGACGGGAGCTGGTGACCGCGCGGGGAACGTGCGGCTCACGGCCGCCCGGTCGGATCGCTCGGTGGGTGACGGCCGGGATCTCGTGAAGGGGGGCAGACGATGGCAGCGGGCAGGCGGCGGGTGGTGATCACGGGGATGGGCTGCGTCACGCCGCTGGGGGTCACGGTCGGCGAGATGTGGAACAACCTCCGCATCGGCGCCTCGGGGGTCGGCCCGACGACGGTCTTCGACGCCTCCCGCTTCCCGACACGGATCGCCGCCGAGGTCCGGGGCTGGGACATCACCCACGAAGGCGAAGCGGAGAAGGATTGGCACTTCTGTGGCCGGCACACCAAATTCGCCGCCGGCGCGGCGCTCCAGGCGATGCGCGACGCCGGCCTCGCCGGCGGGCTTCCCGGGGATCCGGCGCGGTTGGGGGTGTACCTCGGCAGTGGCGAGGGCCAGCAGGATTTCGAGGCCTTCACCAGCATGATGACCGCGGCGATCGAGGGCGACACCCTCGACGTCGCCAAGTTCACCAAGCTCGGCCTCGAGACCCTCCATCCGCTCGCCGAGATGGAGCAGGAGCCGAACATGCCGGCCTGCCACCTCGCCGGCCTGTTCGACGCGCACGGTCCGAACCTCAATTGCCTCACCGCCTGTGCCGCCTCGAGCCAGGCGATCGGCGAGGCGGCGGAATTGGTGCGCCGCGGCGATGCCGACGTCATGCTGTCCGGCGGTGCCCACAGCATGATCCATCCGTTCGGCGTCACCGGCTTCAACCTCCTCACGGCCCTCTCGACGCGCAACGACGAGCCGACCCGCGCCAGTCGCCCCTTCGACCGCGACCGCGACGGCTTCGTCCTCGGGGAAGGGGCGGCGATGGTCGTCCTCGAGGAGCTCGAGCACGCCAAACGGCGCGGCGCGACGATCCACGGCGAGCTGCTGGGGTATGGCTCGACCGCCGATGCCTACCGGATCACCGACACCCATCCCGAGGGGCGCGGCGCGGCCTCCTGCATCCGCATGGCGCTGGCCGACGCCGCGCTCCCCCCGGAGAAGATCGACTACATCAACGCCCACGGCACGAGCACGGCCGTCAACGACCGCGTCGAGACGCTCGCCATCAAGACGGTGTTCGGCGAGCGTGCCTACAAGATCCCGGTGTCGAGCACGAAGAGCATGATGGGCCACCTGATCGCCGCGGCGGGGGCCACCGAGCTGATCGTCTGCCTGCTGGCGATCCGCGATGGCCTGCTGCCGCCGACGATCAATTACGACGTCCCCGATCCCGACTGCGACCTCGACTACGTCCCCAACCGGGCCCGTGATGCGGCCTGCGACGTCGCCCTCTCCAACAGCTTCGGCTTCGGCGGGCAGAACATCTCGCTGATCGTCGGCCGGTTCGCCGGCTGACCGGCGCGGCCCGGCGCCGCGCGGCAGCGGTGGTTGCCGGGCAAAACCGCCCGCCCGCCGCGGCGCCCGGACGGGTACGGCGTTGCCCCGCCTGCCCAGGTTGCCGCCGGCAGGGTTTCCTTGAGCGGCACCGCCGGCACGACCGATACCTCCGGCACGAGCGCGGTCGCGGACCGTCGGCACGTCGCCGGCACCGTCGATCCCCCTGGGGTGCCCCGATCATGAAACACGTCCTCTCGTTTCTCGCCCTCGCGGCTGTCGTCAGCCTGTCGAGCGGGTGCTCGATCGTCGACCGGCTGTTCCTCCTCAATACCGACGGGCCCTACGGCCACCATGTCGGCGGTGCCTGCCAGGACGGCGCGTGTCAGGACGGCGCCTGCCAGGACGGGGCATGTCAGGGCGGCGCCTGCCAGGATGGAGCGTGTCAGGACGGCGCGTGCCTCGACGGCGCCTGCCACGGCAGCGCCCGCCATGGGCGCGCCTGTCCGGAGGGCATCTGTGCCGGCGGCAAGTGCAGCAAGTGCCCCGACGGCACCTGCGGCCGCTGTGCCCACTGTCGCCACCTCGGCCGCTACGGCGGTCTCGCCCGCCACCACCTCTCCGCCGCCGAGAAGCAGGAGTTGATGCAGTCGGGCTACGAGAACGGCGGCCCGGCCGGCCCCCCCACCGGCGCCGTCGCCTATCCCTACTACACCACCCGCGGTCCGCGCGACTTCCTCGCCAAGTGCCCGCCGTCGATCGGGCCCTGACCGTCCGTGGCCAACGCCCTCCAGCCGGCCAGCCCTGGCGCACCGGCCGGGCGGCGTCACTACACTGTGGCCTCTACGGGAGCGGCGTGATGCCGCTCCCGTTCCTTTCGTGGAGCACGGGTGCATGGCGGCCACTCCTCCTGCCGGCGCTGACAACGTCGGCCTGACCGAGTCGGGACGGCTTTCAGCCACCGGCTGGCTCGTGTGTGCGATCGCGGCCATCGGGTTCGCGTTCGACATCTACGAGCTGCTGATGCTGCCGCTGATCATCAAGCCGGCGATCCAGGAACTTGCCAAAGGCGAGGTCCAGGCGCTCGTCGCCGGCGGGATGTCGCAGGCCGACGCGCTGGCCCTGTGGAGCCCCGGTGGCAAGAGCTACGTCGGGTGGGCACGGACCCTGTTTTTCGTGCCGGCGATCGCCGGCGGGGTGTTCGGCCTGGTGGGGGGCTACCTCACCGACCTCCTCGGCCGCCGCCGCGTCCTCACCTTCAGCATCCTGCTCTACGCCTTTTCCGCGCTGGCCGCCGGGTTCGCCACGACGCTGCCGCAACTGCTCGTCTGCCGGTGCCTGGTGTTCATCGGGGTGTGCGTCGAGTTCGTCGCGGCCGTGGCGTGGCTCGCGGAACTGTTTCCCGACGCCAAGGCGCGGGAAAACGCCCTCGGCTGGACGCAGGCCTTCTCGTCGTTCGGCGGCCTGCTCGTCGGTGCGGCCAACATCCTCGCGGCGAAGTTCGCCCTCGCCCTGCCGGCGATCCATGGCGACCATCAGGCGTGGCGGTACACCCTGATCTCCGGAGTGATCCCGGCGCTGCCGTTGATCCTCATCCGGCCGTTCCTGCCCGAGAGCCCGGTGTGGGCCCGGAAGAAGGCCGCCGGGACGCTCCGGCGCCCGAGCATCGCCGAACTGTTCAGCCCGGGGCTGGTCCGCACCACCGTGATGACGACGCTCGTGTTCGCCGCCAGCTACGGGATCGCGTTCGGCGCGATCCAGCAACTGCCGCAGATCCTCGGCGCTCCGAAGGGGGGCCATGCCGCGATCCTCGCCGAGGCGAAGTCGGCCCAGGACCGTGCGGTCGCGGCCGCGGAGGAGAAAGGCGAAAAACTCTCGCCGGGGCGGCTCAAGAGCATCGCCGGCAACGCCACCGACGAGGCGGTGGCCGGAGTGACGATCTTCCAGGAGGTCGGCGGGCTGGTGGGGCGCGTGCTGCTCGCGCTGGCGGCGCTGCGGATCGCGAGCCGCCGAACGCTGTTGCGGGTCTTCCAGTGGCCGGCGCTGTTGTTCGTGCCGGCACTGTTCTGGTGGATCTCGACACGGCTCGGCGACGCCGGTTCGCTGTCGGCGATCAAGGCGGGAATCTTCGTCGCCGGCCTGCTCACCGTGGCGCAGTTCAGCTTCTGGGGCAACTACATCCCGCTCGTCTTCCCGACGCACCTTCGCGGCACGGGGGAGAGCTTCGCGGCCAATATCGGCGGCCGGGTCCTCGGCACCGCAGCCGCATGGCTGACGCTGACGTTCTCGGCGGCCACGCCCCCCGATCCGGTGAAGATCGCCGTGGTCGGCGCGGCGGTGGCAGGGGCGTACGCGCTCCTCGGCTCGATCCTCACCCACTGGCTCCCGGAGCCGGACGCGGACGTCGAGCACTGAGCGGCCGAAGGCCCGGCACGAGGGCCGCGGCGCGGTCACGGGGCCGCCGCAGGGGGTTTCTCGTTCCACACCGCCAGCGGGCCCGGCGATCCCTGCGCGCGGACGCCGTTGTCGGTGAGGATCTCCTCGGTCGCGGCGATCGCTTCGCGCCGCGGGAACACCAGCGGCGGGGCGGCCCGGCCGGCGAATTCGAAGACGACGAAGTCCTCGGTCGAGTCACGCAGCAGTTCGACGAGGTGCTCGAGGTTCTTCACCGGCTGCTTGTCGACCGTCGCCACGATCCGGCCGACGGGGCTGTCGTAGCCGCGGGAGAGCCGGTGGGGGAACAGCGGCGAACAGATCATCACCAGCCGCTCGCCGGGAAACGCCGGCCGGTCGGCGCGGCGCGTGGCGAGCGGGTTGCCGAGCGCCGCCAGCATCGCCACGACGCGCGCGTTGCCCTCGGTCGACGCGGCGTGCTCCGCGGTGGCCGTGGTGAAGACCAGCGGGCCGAACACGAAATACTCGGGATAGTCCCCGATCAATTCGGGGAGCACCAGCGGCGGCCGGGCCGGGCAGGGGACCTTCACCTCCTGCTCGGCGCCGTCGCGGAGGATCGAGAGCGGCAGCGTGCCGTCGGCGGCGACGCGCTGGACCTCGTAGTGGAACGAGACGCGCGGCATCCCCTCGGCGGCGACCCGCCCCTGGTCGTCGATCGGCGTGGAGCCGATTTTCGTGACCACGTCCCAGCGGCGGAGGACGGCGTCGGGGCCCGGCGCCTCCGGCTCGGTGACGACGACGCCGGTCGTGCCCTTGGGAACCCGGAGCGAATCGCGGAGGGCCTGGTTCTCCAGTTTCTCGACGGCGACGGCGAGTCGCGGCTTGCCGTCGTAGCGGCCGTCGGCGACGTCGGCGAGGAAGATGTCGATCTCCTCGTTGGGGATGATGTAGCCGATGTTCTGCGCGGATTCGAGGCGGCTGAAGGCCAGCCCGATCATCTCCTCGCCGGCGATCGCCGGCCCGCCGCTGTTGCCGGGATTGATCGCGGCATCGACCTGGATCCGCAGTCCCCCGGTGGAATAGCCGTAGCCGGCGAACTCGATCCGCGACACGATCCCCTTGGTGATCGACAGCGCCGTACCGCCGGTCGGGTAGCCGTAGGCCATCACCGTGTCCTTGATCGCCGGGAGCCGCGTCGACCGCTTCACCGCCGGGTGATCGTCGAACAGCGACTCGTCGTCGAGTTTCAGGACCGCCAGGTCGATGCCCGGCCCGATCGCCTCGACCGTGGCCGCGATCTTCGCTCCGCTCTCGTGGGCCTGGACCTCGACCTGGCTGGCGTAGAGGACGACGTGGGCGTTGGTGAGGATCCGCTTGCCGTCGACGATCACGCCGCTGCCGGTGACCGTGTCGGGGGGCTGCTTCGTCCACGGTTTGTTGAGGTCGGGGCGGCGCAGCGTGGCGAAGATCTTGACGACCGAGTTCTCGATCGCCGCCGCGCCGCCGGCGGCAGGCTCGGCGACGGCGGCATCGGCGCCGGCGCTCCGTCCCGCCGAAGCCAGCGCCAGCACGGCGGACACGAGCAGCAGGGGCAACGGTGACCGCATCGGGATGCTCCGCGGGGGGAGGGCGTGTCTGCTGTCGGCTCGGCGTGGTCCCAGTGTAGATCCGTCACCCGGCGGCTGCCGGCGGCCACCGACCGGTCGCCACGGGAATCACTCGTCGCCGCGCGCGACGCGGGGGAAGGCGTTGCTGCCTTCCGTTGCCGGCGCCGGCGGGAGCCTGTCGGGGAGCGTCGGCACCATCCAGATCACCGTCAGCCCGACCGCGACCAGGCCGAGGACGGCGTAGCGGCCGTACCAGGGCAGTTGGCTGAAGAACAGGCTCGTCAGCACCACGACGGTCACCAGCGCGATCGCGCGGTACTTGAGTCCACGGCGAATGCCACGGTAGTGCTCCCAGTCCTCGAGCATCGGGCCGAACTGTTTCGAGCGGTGGAGCCAGGCGTACATCCGCGGGCTGCCGCGGTAAAAGCAGTAGCTGGCGAGGAGCAGGAACGGCGTCGCCGGCACCAACGGCAACACGACACCGAGCCCGGCCACGACGAGAAACGTCCAGCCGCCGCACATCCACAGGAAGCCGATGAGCGGATTCCGCTCCGGCCGCGGCCAGGAGGCCGGAGCGAGCCGGCGCAGGGCGTCGCGCAGCCGATCGCCGGCGAAGGGGGAGGGCGTGTCGGGGGTTCGTCGCTCGTTCATCTGCCGGCCGCGTGGGGACCGATCCTCGACCCGGGATTCTAGCAGGCCCGGTTTTGCCGTATGATCCGCGCGACCGTCCGGTCCCGCCCCTCGTTCTCCCGGAGCCCACCCCATGCCGCTGGTGCCGATGCGCGTCCTTCTCGACCATGCCGCCGAGCACGGCTACGGTCTGGCCGCCTTCAACGTCAACGACATGGAGCAGATCCAGGCGATCATGGAGGCCGCCAGGGAGACCGAGTCGCCGGTCATCGTCCAGGCCTCGCGCGGCGCGCGGAGCTTCAGCCAGGACGCCTACCTCCGCCACCTGATGCTCGCGGCCGCGGAGCTCTATCCGTGGATCCCGATCGCGATGCACCAGGACCATGGCAATTCGCCGGCGACCTGCCAAAGCGCGATCGACAACGGCTTCACGAGCGTGATGATGGACGGGTCGCTGAAGGAAGACGGCAAGACGCCGGCCGACTACGACTACAACGTCCGCGTCACGCGGCAGGTGGTCGAGCAGGCCCATCGCCAGGGGGTGAGCGTCGAGGGGGAGCTGGGGTGCCTGGGGTCGCTCGAGAGCGGCCATGGCGAGGCCGAGGACGGCCACGGCGCCGAGGGGCAGCTGTCGCACGACCAGCTCCTCACCGATCCCGACGAGGCGGAGCGGTTCGTCGCCGCCACCGGGGTCGACGCGCTGGCGGTGGCGATCGGCACGAGCCACGGCGCCTACAAGTTCACCCGCAAGCCCGACGGCGAGGTCCTCGCGATGAAGCGGATCGAGGAGATCCATCGCCGCCTCCCCAACTGCCACCTCGTGATGCACGGCTCGTCGAGCGTGCCCCAGGAACTGCAGGACATCATCAACGCCTACGGCGGCAGGATGCCGCAGACCTGGGGGGTGCCGGTCGAGGAGATCCAGCGCGGCATCAAGCACGGCGTGCGCAAGATCAACGTCGACACCGACAATCGGATGGCGATCACCGGCGCAATCCGCAAGGTGCTCTGGGAGCACCCCGAGAAGTTCGATCCGCGCGACTACCTCAAGCCGGCGCGTGACGCGATGAAGAAAGTCTGCGCCGAGCGGATGGTCCAGTTCGGGCAGGCCGGGCACGCCCGGAAAGTCCCGGTGGTGACGCTCGCCGAGATGGCGAAGCGCTACGCGACGGCCTGATCGCGGCCCGTCCGCCGGGGCAAAACCGCGTTGCGGCGGTTGCCCAGTCGGCCTATAGTCCCGCCCCCCGTGCCGCCGGCACCGCGCGCCTTTGGTGGCGCCGCCGGCGACGGGACGCCGCCGGGACGAGCGCCGATGTCCGACCGTCACGAATCCAACTCCGCGCCCGCCGACGTCCTCGTCGACGGCCGCCGGATCCTCCACGCCGAGGCGGAGGCGCTCGAGCGCGCCGCGGCCGCGCTCGACGAGGCGTTCGCCCGGGCGGTGGCGCTGGTCGAGGCCTGCACCGGCAGCGTCGTGGTGACCGGGATCGGCAAGGCGGGCCTGGTGGCCCGCAAGGTGTCGGCGACGCTCGCCTCGACCGGTACACCGAGCCACTTCCTCCACCCCGCCGAGGCCCTCCACGGCGACCTCGGCATGCTGCGCGGCGACGACCTTGTCGTCGTGCTGTCACAGTCGGGGGAGTCGGAGGAGATCGTCCGCCTCCTTCCCCACATCGTCGCCCGGCGGATCCCGATCGTCGCCCTCACCGGCCGCCGCGGCAGCACGCTCGGCCGGGCGGCCACCGAGGTGATCCTCACCGGGGCGGTCCGCGAGGCCTGCGGGCTGGGGTTGGCTCCGAGCACGAGCACCACGCTGCTGATGGCCCTCGGCGACGCCCTGGCGCTGGTCACCAGCGGCCGGCGCCGGTTCACCGCCGACGACTTCGCCGCCCGCCACCCCGGCGGCAGCCTCGGCCGGCAATTGACGCGTGTCGAAGAGGCGATGCGCCCGCTGGCCCGTTGCCGGACGGCGCTGGCCGAGGAGACGGTCCGCGCGGTGTTTTCACGGCCCTTGCCGGCGCGGCGGACGGGCGCGGTGATGATCGTCGACGCCACCGGCCGGCTCGTCGGCCTGTTCACCGACAGCGACCTGGCGCGGCTGTTCGAGCAGCGGCGCGACGACGCGATCGACGCGCCGATCGGCGCGGTGATGACCCCGCAGCCGACGACCGTGCCCGCCGGGGCCCGGCTCGACGACGCCCTCACGATCCTCGACGCCCGGCGGATCAGCGAGCTGCCGGTCGTCGACGCTGCCGGGCACGCGGTGGGATTGATCGACGTCGTCGACCTGCTCGGGATGGTGTCCCCCGACCATCCGGCAGTGCTGCCGGCCGCTGGCGCGGTCGCGGCGCCGGCGGCCGAGGCCGCCTGACCGAGCCGCCCCGCCCCGGAGCCCGCCGTGCCCCCCGCCACCGACCTCACCACCCGCCTGGTCCGCGTCGAGCTGCTCCTCCTCGACGTCGACGGCGTCCTCACCGACGGCGGGGTGACGCTCACGGCGACGGGGGAGGAGCTGAAGACGTTCTCGATCCGCGACGGACTCGGCCTGCGGCTCTGGCAGCGGGCCGGGTACCGCGCCGGGATCGTCACCGGCCGGGAGAGCGGCGCCGTCGCCGCGCGTGCCCGCGAACTGGGGATCGCGATCGTGTGCCAGGGGGTGGCCGACAAGACGGCGGCGGTCGCCGAGATCCTCGCCGCCACCGGATTGTCCTGGGAGCAGGCGGCGTTCGTCGGCGACGACCTGCCCGATCTCCCGGTCGTGCGCCGCTGTGGATTGGGCGTGGCCGTCGCCGATGCCTGTGCCGAGCTGGTCGCCGCGGCCGATCTCGTCACCGACCGGCCCGGTGGGCGCGGTGCGGTGCGCGAGGTGGTGGAGCGGCTCCTCCACGCCCGCGGTGCCTGGCCGGCCGCCGTCGCCGGTGCCACCGGCGGCACCGCCTGACCCCCAGCCCGGGCTTGCCATGGACAATCAGCTCGGCCGGACCGTGCGGGTCTTCCTCCTGGTGCTCGGCATCGCCGGGTTGCACCGGCTGGTCGTCGTGCCGTTGGTGGAGCCGACGGTCGTCGCTGCCGACCCGTCGCTCGAGATGACCGCCGAGGAGGTCGCGGCGGTCCGGGCGCGGGCCGACCGCCGGATGGCGGCGCTCGAGGGCATCTTCCCGCCCGACGCCTGGGAACGGAAGGATCCGATCGTCCTCGAGAGCCGGCAGATGCGGCTCCTCTTCCGGCAGTACAACGCCGTCGACGGCGGCCGGGTGCATCTGGTCCCCTGCACGCTGGTGATCCTCCCCGACGCCGCCGAAGGCGCCGCTCCCGGCCGGACGCTCGTGCTCCGCGCCGAGCAGGGGGCGGTGCTCGAGTTCGACGAGCCCCTCGACCTCCGCCAGGGCCGGCTCGCGCGACTGGTCGGCGGGAGCCTGCGCGGGCCGGTGACGATCCGCGGCAGCGCCTCGAAGCCCGGGGCGGAGGACGAGATCGAGATCGAGACCCGCGACGTCGAACTGGCCGAGCTCGAGGTCCACACCAGCGAAGCGGTCCAGTTCCGCTACGGGCGGTCCACCGGCAGCGGCCGCGGGCTCCTCGCCCGGCTCCTCCCCAAGGCCGGGGCGGGTGGCCAGGGGCCCAACATCGGCGGCGTCGATTCGATCCGTCTCGAGCGCGACGTGCGCCTCAAGCTCGAGGGGCTCGCCGGCGGACTCCTCCCCGGCCCGTCGGCGCCGACTGCCGCCGCGCCGCCGCTCGCGGCCGAGGCGGCGCCGGCGCTGGTCACCTGCTCGGGCGCGCTGGTGATCAACATCGGCGCCAACCTCGTCACCCTCGAGGACCACGTCGACGTCGTCCGCACGCTGCCCGACGGCACCGCCGACCAGCTCGCCTGCGACCAGCTCGCGATCCTCCTGTCGCGCGCCGCCGACGCGACCACGACCACGGGGGGCCTCGAGCCGCGCGAGATCCAGGCCCGCGGCCGGCCGGTCGTGGCCACCAGCGCCGCTGCGGCGCTCGAGGCGCGGGGGGGCCGGCTCGGCTACGAGATCGCCACGCGCCGGATCCTCCTCGACGGCGAGGAGCCGGTGTCCTTGGTGATCCAGGGAACGGAGATGGAAGCGCGCTCGATCGACTACGTGCCCGGCCCGGCCGGCACGCCTGGCGCGCTGTTGGCCGTCGGCCCGGGCTGGCTGCGGACGCGCTCCGAGGGCACGCCGCCGGCACACGTCAAATGGCAGAAGTGGCTGCGCGTCCGCCCCGACGGCCCCGCGCACGTCGCCTCGCTCGCCGGCGCCGCCGACGTCACCGTGCCGGGGCAGGGGAGGCTGTCGGCCGCCGAGATGCACCTCTGGCTCGAGCCCCTCGCGGCGCCCGCCGCCGCCTCCCCCAATCCGCTGTCCGGTGTGCGCCCGCAGCGGATGCTCGCCCGCGGGGTCGTCGAGGTCGATGCCGAGAGCCTCGCCGCACGGACCGATCAATTGCAGCTCTGGTTCCGGCAGGCGGAGCCGGCCGTGGCCGCCCCACCCCCGCCGGCTCCCACGCCGGCCGTGGCGCCACCGCCCTCCCCGGCCGCGGCGCCCTCCGCGCCGGTCGCTGCCGCGCCGGCCGCCGCCATGGCCCCGGTCGTGCGGGCCCCGGTCGCACCTGCCGCGGCTCCACCGGCCGCGCCGCCGCGCGGCCGGATGATCGCCGTCGGCGCGCTTGTCAGGGGACAGGTGCTCCTTGTCGGGCGTGGCGCGGAAGTCGAGGAGTTGTCGATGGAGGGGCAGGTGCGGCTCACCGAGGAGTCGCCCGATCCGGCGGCCGCGGGCGACGCCGGTCTCGTGATCACCGGCGACCAGATGCAGCTCTCGCGGCCGCTGCGCCCCGAGGCGCGCGCGATCGTCTCGGGAAGGCCGGCGACGATCGCCGGCCGCGGCATGAACCTCGAGGGTCCGCTGGTCGAGTTCGACCGCGGTGCCAACCGGATGACGGTCGACGGTGCCGGCCAGCTCCGCCTCCCGCTCGAACGGGGCCTCGGCGGCCTCGACGCGCTGGCCGTCACCGGCGGGCAGCCGCCCGCTGCCGCCGCCGGCCCGGGCGCGCTCGACGTCCGCTGGCAGGGGCGTCTCGACTTCGACGGCAGCACCGCCCGGTTCGTCGACCAGGTCCGGACGATCGCAGGCGAGACCGGCCTCGATGCCGGAGTTCTCACCGTCACGCTCACGCGGCCGATCGACTTCGCCGCGCTGTCGGAGCGGCGCGGCGCCGGCCCCCAGGCCGACGTCGCCCGGATCGCGTGCGGGAACGGCGTGCGCCTCGAGAGCCGGTCCACCGCCGCCGACGGCGGACGCTCCGTGGAGCGGCTGTTCGTCCGCGACCTGGTCGTCGACCGGATCAGCGGCGACGTCAACGGCACCGGTCCGGGGCGTCTGACGAGCACGCGCTTCGGACGGGTGCCGGCGTTCACCCCGCCGGCGGCGCCGGGCACGCCGCCGGCGGCTCCAGCGCCGGCCGCCGCCCCGACCGAGGCGCAGCTGACGTTCCTCGGTGTCGATTTCCAGCGCGGCCTGCGCGGCAACCTCCAGCGCCGCGGTCTCGAGTTCCACCAGCGTGTCCAGGCGATCTGGGGGCCGGTCGCCGCCTGGGACGACCACCTTGATCCCCACGCCGCCGACGGCCTTCCCGCCGGTGCGGTGAGCGTGGCCAGCGACGCCCTCGGCATCGGCCAGGCCCCGCCCCTTCCCGGCCAGACGCGCTCGGCGCTCGAATTGGTCGCGGCCGGCAACGTGATGGTCGAGGGGGAATCGTTCACCGCGCGGAGCGCGAGGCTGTCGTGGAGCGAGGTGAAGGACCTGCTCGTCTTCGAAGGGGACGGCCGCAGCGACGCCCAGCTCTACCGCCAGCTGCGCGTCGGGGCGCCGACGTCGAGCGCCTCGGCCGGGAAGATCCTCTACTGGCGGGCGCTCAACCGGGTCGACGTCGACGACGCGCGGTACCTCGATTTCGACCAGCTCGCCCCCGGCGGCGGCCTCGACCGGCTCCCGGGGCTGCCCGCCCCCGCCGCGGCGCGGCGCGGGACTCCACCGCGCTGACGCTCAGCCGACCCGCCGCGACTCGGCGTCGAGCGCCGCGGTCACGAACGCGATCGCCTCGCCGGCGACCGAGTCGTAGTACGCCGGACCGTGGCCGCCGCCGACCCGGTCGAGGATCGCGACATGGGGGATGCCGAGGGCGGCGAGCTTCTCGTGGAGCCGGCTGGCGCCGTCGTGCCACAGGCGGTCGGTCGGGTCGCTGGCGAACCACTGGTGCCGCGGCCAGTTGAGCGGGTGAACGTGGAGGATCGCCGTGTCCTGGCGGGCGCGCTCGATCTCGCCGTACAACGGCCACAGCGACGCATACAGGTCGCCGTCGGGGAGACGTGCGATGTCGCGCATCGCGAGGTGAAAGTCGATCGCCGGGGAGATCGCCGCCGCCACCGGGAAGGTCGCCGGATGCCGGTAGGCCAGCCGCAGCGCCCCCTGGCCCCCCATGCTCGTGCCGACCAACGCGATCCCCGGGGGCCCCGCGCCGAACCGCCGGGCCGCTTCCGCCACCACCGCGCCGACGACGTGGCGTTCCGGCGAGACCGCGGTGTCGAACTCGGGGACGATCCGGTCGAGCCACCAGCTGCGCCCCGCGCGCGGGGCGAGCGCCCGCAGCCGCGCCCCCTCGAGGGCCGACCGCAGCCCCGTCGACTCGCGCAGCGTCCGCTGGCGGACGCCGTGGAGGTAGATCACCGCCCGCCCGGGAACGGCACCGGGCGGGTCGAACAGCTCGCAGGGGTGGCCGGCGACGTCGATCCAGCTCCAGTGCGGCCGGTCGGGGAGGGGCGGGACGGCCGTGGATGGAGGGGGCATGGAAGCGGCCGGCGGTGGGCTGGATCGCTTGGAACAGTCCCCCGTTGTAGGCCGCCGGCGTTGCCGCGGCCATAATCGCGGCCCGAACCCGGATGCTACCACCCACGATGCGCGTGCTCCTCAGCGCCGATGAACTCTCCGCCGGCATCGACCGGCTCGCGGCGGCGGTCCGCGCCGACGGCACCGGACCGCTGACCGTGATCGGCGTGCTCACCGGGAGCCTGATGGTCGTCGCCGACCTGATCCGGCGGCTCGACGGACCGGTGCGCGTGAGCATGGTGTGGGCGAGCAGCTACCGCGGCACCGACACGACCCCCGGCCGGCTCGATCTCAATCTCGACCTGCTTCCCGACCTCGCGGGACAGGACGTGCTCGTCGTCGACGACATCTTCGACACCGGACGGACGCTCGAAGCCCTCGTCGCCGAGCTCGGACGGCGCGGTGCCGCGCGGGTCCGGTCGCTGGTGTTGTTGCGGAAGCTCGGCCGGTCGGAAGTGGCGATCGAGCCCGATTTCGTCGGCTTCGACATTCCCGACGTGTTCGTCGTCGGGTATGGTCTCGACTTCGACGGCGCGTGGCGGCATCTGTCGCACGTCGCGGCGCTCGAGTCCTCCGACATCGCTGCCGCGCGCCATGCCCCGCCCGAGCCCCCGGTCGATCCTCCTGCTGGTCCACGGGGCTGACCGATTCGGCACCGGCACGCAGGCGCTGCTCGCGGTCACGGCGCTCGTCGGCGCCGGCTGGCGCGTGCGGGTGGCGCTGGCCGGCGGTCGTGGCGCGCTCGGCAGGGCGTTGCAGGATGCCGGCGGCGACGTCGTCGCGCTCTCGTCGCGCCCCCGGCCGGGGCTGGCGCTGGCCGCTCCGCTTTCGCGGCTGCTCCGCGCCGAGCGCCCGCGGGGCGTGGTTTCCATGGGGCGGGCGACGTCGCGCGTCGCCGCGGCGGCCCTGGCGGTGGTGCCCGGGCCGGCGCTGGTCGCGCTGCTGGCCCGGTCCACGCTCGGTCTCGCCGACCGGCTCGCCGTGTCGCGGGCAGCACGGGTGGTCGCCGCGACGCCGGCGGTCGCCGCGGCATGCCGGGCCGCCGGGGTCGATCCCGATCGGATCGACACCGTCGCCCCGGGGAGCATGCTGCCGGGACCGCGGCGGCGCGACCGGCGCGAGCTCGCCACGCGCCTCGGGCTCGATCCCGGCAGGTGCTGGACCGTGGCCGTCGCCCCCCTCGAGCCGGCGACCCACCTCACGCGGCTCGTGTGGGCGATCGACCAGCTCGGTGTCGTCCGCCGCGACCTCGACCACGTGCTCGTCGGCTCCGGGCCGCTGGCGCCGCGCCTCGCGCGGCGGGCCCACGTGCAACGGATCACCGACCGGTTCGCGGTCGTGCCGTGGTGCGGCGATGCCGACGACCTGCTCGCCGAGGCGGCGCTGGTCTGGCAGTCGGGCGACGTCGCGTACGGCGGAGCGCTGGTCGACGGACTGGCGCACGGCAAGCCCTTGGTCGCGGTCGACAGTCCGGCGGCCCGCGAGGCGATCGCCGACGGCGTCAACGGACGGATCGTGCCGGCGCGGCCGGAGAGCGAGTTTCCGCGACGGGCGTTCCAGATCCTCGAAGACGCGGCGCTCGAGTCGCGGTACGGGATGGCGTCGCGCACGCGGGCCGCGACGCTGTTCGATCCGGCGCGGGCGGCCGCCGGCTACGTGGCGGCCGTCGAGCGGGCGGTGGGCTCGTAGACCGGTGAACAAGCGGTCGGCCGCCGGATGCGGCCGAAGGCGACCCGGGAAACCCTCGGCGTTTCCCGCGGACGCCGGAGGGGACGAAGGCCAGGGAGGGCTTTGTCCACGGACAGCCAGAGCGTCACGGCAGTTTGCCGCGCAGCTGGTAGATCCAGGTCAACGCGGTGTTCATCAGCTGCTCGCCGGCGCCGAGTGCCGCCGGGGCGACTTGCGGATCGGCGCCGTAGCCCCCTTCCGCGGCCGCTTCGATCGTCGGGAAGTACTGGTGGTAACCGTTGGCGTAGCCGCAGAAGAACACCTGCTCGACCCGGGCCCGCTCGCGCAGCCGGATGGCGTGCTGGCAGAAGAACTCCCCCGACGCGCCGACCAGTGCGATCGAGTCGTCGAGCACCGCGACGGTGAGCCGCGGCCGGATCCCGGCCGCGTATTCGGCGACGAATGCATTGACCAGCTCGGGGAAGAATGCCATCCCGTAGGCGGTCACGATCAGCGGGTTGCGGAAGTCGACGCGCGATTCGAAACCGAACCGCTCCTCGCGGACGACGAGCTTCGCTTCCGGGGAGGGTTTCGGCTCCAGTCCCTTGGCCAGCGCCACCGCCTGGCGGCCGAGCGCCTTGCCGAACGCCACGTGGTCGCCGTGGCCGCGCCGGTCGGTCGACAGGTCCCCCGAGGCCCCCTGCATGAACACCGCCTGCCCGCCCCATTCCTCGGCGACGGTCGCCCGCAGCGCGCCGACGTAGTCGGCCGAGAACTTCAGCGTCTCAGCCGGGATGCTCGTCGGGTGGGCGGCGAAGTTCACGAGCAAGGCCAGCGGCTTTCCCGTCTCGGCGTCGTCGCAGCGGAGGACGGCGAGCGTCCGGTCGACCGGGACGGGATCGACCTTCGAGTGGCGGTTGCGGTTGAAGCCTTCGAGCGTGGTGGCTCCGGTGGCGATTCGGGCCGGGCGGAGCGCGGCGTCGGCGGCGAGGATCGCCGCCACGATCCCCTCCTCGAGGTGCTTGCCGTAGCGGATCGCCGCCTCGAACTTCCCCCGTCCCTGGCCCGGCTCGTCGGCCAGTTCCACGACCGGGCCATGGTGGGTGTGGGAGCCGGCGATGATCGACGAGGTGATCCCTCCCCCGGCGCGGATCCGCTCCCTGATCCGCGCGAGCGAGGCCTCGGCCGGGGCGCGGCCGACATCGAGGCCGACGATCGCCAGTTTCTCCTCGCCGGCTGCGATCACGATCGCGGTGGCGCGGAGCGGGTCGAGGGTGCCGATCGACAGCATGGCGTGCCGGTCGCCGTAGCCCCACATCGGCACCGGCTCGGTCGGGGTGATGTCGGCGCTGCCGGTGCCGACCCGCAACTCGGCACGGGCGGCGGGAGCGAAGAGGAAGATGCCGGCGAGGGCGAAAGCGAACCGGTCCATGGGAGGGCTCCGGGATGGAGGATCGGGCGACTGATCTTCTGGCAGGGGGCGAGCACGCGGGCAGAAATCAGCGTCTTTCTCGCGCGTCCGCGGGCCATCAGGCCATCCCTCGGGCGTCGTGTTTCACTTGTTGACCACAAAACGATTTGTCGTTCACGTTGAGCCGGAAAGTGCGCCGCAAAGTCGTTTTGTGCCGAAAAACACGGGAGAAAACGGTCATACCACGGCCCGCCCCTCCACGATCTCCAAAAGTGCTGGAAACCCGAAAACCGTCGGGCGACGGCCGCTGCCGGCCGTGACGGGGCGGATCAGGTTCTCAGCCTGAAAGAGCCGCAGAAATCGGCGGGCGGTAGGTGCCGGAATCCCGGCGTGTTCCACGAAGGCCACGCTCCTGAAGATCGGCCGTTCAAAAACCCAGTCGAGCGCGCGGACAGCGTGCTGGGAGCGGGTTATTTCGGGCAGCCGCCGTTTCATCTGCTCGAAGAGTTCGAGGATCGCGGAAGCCTTAGCGAGGTTGTCAATTGCCTGGGAGCGGATCGCCTCCAGGAAGAATTCGCACCAGCCCGTCCAATCGCCATCCCGCGACACTGCCAGAAGCCGCTCGTAATAGGCCGTCCGGTGGGCTTCCAGATACGCGCTCACATAGAACATCGGACGACGAATCACGCCACCATGGGCAAGGTAGAGCGGAATCAGGAGCCGCCCCAGCCGACCGTTGCCGTCGGCAAACGGATGAATCGCCTCGAACTCCGCATGAAGCACCCCGGTCTGCACGAGGCGGTCGGCCGCGTCGCCGTTGGCGTACCGTTCCCAGGCCGCCATCAAGTCCGCGACCTGCTCGGGTTCGGCAGCGACATACTTCGCTCGGTCGATCGGACTGCCGGGAGCGCCGATATAGGCCTGGCCGCGCCGAAACTCCCCGGGCGACTTGCTACGGCCCCGCACGCCGTCGAGCAGCACCGCGTGCGCTCCGCGCAGGATCCGCAGCGAAAATGGCAGGTCCGCCATGAGCCGCTCCGCCTCGCGCATCGCCGCCCGGTACTGGAGCACCTCATGGATGTCTTCGCGAAGCGAATCCGACTCCGCCTTCCCGCCCGCCTCGAACTCGAGCACCTCTTCCATCGTCGCCCGCGTGCCCTCGATCTTCGACGAGAGCACCGCCTCTTGCGTGGTCAATGGGGCGAGTAGCACCGCCGGATTTGGCACGGCGGCGAGCATGCCGTCGTAGCGGGCCACGGCCGCAGCCGCCGGCCCGAGCAGCGGAATCAACCGCGACCATTCGATCGCGTCGGGCGGAAAACGACCCGCGTGGTAGTGCACAGGAGGCATCAGACGTTCTTGCGGCGATCGCCGTGCCCGTGAGCATGAGATCGGAGGCGACGTATTTGGCGTGGTAGGCGGGGGTCATCAACTCGATCCTTACCCGCCGCCCCTGGATCTATTGTACGGTTCCCCCGCGCGGGTAGGTCCGCACACTCGCGTCGGGCCAAGGCATGGCGATCATTTCAATTCCGGCGCCACCAGCGCCGCGCCGGGGGTCGTGTCGCGGAGGTGACCCTCTTCGCAGACGAGCCGCCCCGCCTTGTAGACCTTCGCCGGCAGCGCGAACATCGCGGCCAGGTCGGCCTGCGGCCGGTAGAGCGCGATGTCGGCATCGGCACCGGCGCCGAGATGCCCCTTGTGGGCGAGCCCCGCGATCCGCGCCGGAGCGGCCCGGGTCACGATGCACAACTCCTGCAGCGAGTATTCCCGGTCGATCGTCGCCAGGGGCGAACGGCTGCGGACTTGCGGATGGATCCGGGCGAGGGCCTCGCGACGGAAGGCGGCGTCGCCGAGAAGCCGCATCAGGAGCGGGTAGGCGGTGAAGCTCGCGCCGTTGGGATGGTCGGTCGACAACGCGACGCGCCACGGATCGGCGACGGAGAGGAACCACTCCAGGCCGATCGCCCACTGCCAGGCGTTGACGAGGCTCGTCTCCCGGTAGCGGATCGGCAGCACGCCGCAGCCCCCGGAGAGGTGGCGGTCGTGCGACACCCAGGGCATGCCCGTCGTCCGCGCCAGGTGCGCCGCGGCCGCCGAATCGCCGGTCATCACCACCGTCGAGCCGAACAGCACCTGCCCGACGTCGAGCGTGATCCCGGGATGGGCGTCGAACCACTCGACGAGCGCGGCGACTCCGGAACCGAACGAGCCCTCGTCGAGATTGCCGCCGGTGTAGCTGTGGAATTGGACGTGGGCGAGGTGGGCAGGGATACCGTCGAGCGTGCGCAGCGTCTCGAGGAGCGTCCGCCAGTTGCCGGGAAGGCCGAGGTTGGCGGTGTGGACGTGGAGCGGGTGGGGAAGGCCGACGTCCCGCACGGCGCGGGCGAGGCGCTCGAGGAGGCGGCGCGGCGACAGCGACGAACCGGGCAGCGTGGTGTCGAGGTCGTGCTCGTCGCCGCGGTGGCCGTGCTTCCAGAACACCGGCCCGCCCGGATTGGCGACCTTCACCCCCCAGCCGCGGCCGGCGGAGACCTTGGCCGCCACGAGCCGGCGCAGCTCACCATCGTCGCCACGGTCGAGTGCCGCGACGACGTCGGCATCGTCGGCCGCGAGGAGGTAGATGCCGCGGTCGAGGACGGGCATCTCGGCCAGCTCCCGGTGGGCCAGGCTCGCGGCGCCGGTCGCGATCGCAGCGTCGAAGACGGTGGTGTAGCCGAGCGCGGCGTAGAGGGCGCCGGTGGCGTGGATCGTCGGCACCGC
>JAGWVR010000120.1 GCA_018970785.1 Planctomycetota bacterium | reverse complement strand
GGTGGACGCTGAGCGGAAGCACGGTTCGCTCCTCGGCCGCGACCTCGTCGCCGTGCCGCTTCTGCGTGGCGCCGACGGCCTGCCTGGGGAACTTGCCCTGCGCACCGATCGCACGCATCTCCTCCTCTTCGGGGCGACCTGGTGTGGCCCCTGCCACGCCCTCGCCCCGACGGTGAAGACGTTCGTCAAGGCGATTGCCGGCCGCGATGGCGCACCGGTCGTTCATCGCCTCTCGATCGACGACGAACCCGACTCGTTCGACGCCGCCCTCGCGGCCTATCCCTCCGGGATCTGCACCGATGCCTTCGAGGAGGACTTCCTCGTCGACGCCGTGCCGAAGTACTACCTCGTCCGCGAGGGGAAGGTCGTGGAGCATGGCGTCGTCTCCGAGGAGCTGATCGGCCGGTGGCGCGAGACGCACGCGCCGTGATGCCGGCGGGCGAGCTACCGATCCCCAGCCTCGACTGGCGAACGCTCGCGAAGATGCCCGCGCACGCCGAGCCGCCCCGGTACGGTCGTCGGGGACACCGTGAGATGCCATCTGTCCGTGGACAAAGCGGTCCCTGGCCTTCGTCCGCCGTGGCGACCGGGGGAAACGCCGAGGGTTTCCCGGGGCGCCGGCGGAGCCCCTCTGCAGACCCCGAGTGGAGGCTGCGCCCGCCCCGATACCCCGCGGAAATGCCGGGAAAAGCAAAAAACGTCCGCTTCTGGCGCCGGATTCCGACTCTTCTTGAGGGGGCGGGCTCTCCCGCCGTCACGCCTCCCCGCTTGCCGATTACCATGCGACCGATTCGTGACCCTCGTCGCCCAGTTCCCTTTCGTTCCACACGCCTGAGGAACAGACCATGCCGAAGGCAACCACCCCGTTTTTCATCGCGGCACTGCTGGGAATGACGGCGGCTTCCGGGCTGCCTGCCGTGGCGGCGCAGCCGGACGCGGCGCCACAGGAAGCTCCCGGCGGATTCGACATCGTGAAAGCACCGGTCCTGAAGGTGTTTTCCGCGGAGGATGGCGACCATCGCTTCGTGGCCTACGCGGTGACGTGGAAGGGCAAGGAAGTGATCGTGACCGACGTCAGCGGGCGCAGCCGGTTCAAGGCGGGCGACACGATCAGCTTCATGTCCCAGAAGATGCGCACGAGGGGGGCGGCCGAGGCGGGCGGTCTCTTGGCATTCATCCTTGCCGATCCCGCCGTTCTTGCAGACGGGCCCGGGAAGCTGCCGCCTGCCGAGCAGGCGCGGATCATGAAACTCGCGCAGGGCGACCTGACTGCTGCGAATACCGAGAGCGAACGCTTCTACGCCCTTGTCGAGGCTTCCAAGAAAGCGTTCCAGGGGGGCGAGATCGAGAAAGCCCGGACGCTCGCCACCGAACTGGCGGCCCTCGCCCCCAAACACCGCGAGGACTGGAACCACGGCAACGCCGTCCAGGCCGCCAACCAGGTCCTCGGGCAGATCGCTCTCTCCAAGGGCGATCTGGTCGAGGCGAAGAAACGGCTGCTCGCCTCGGCCGACAGCGACGGCTCCCCGCAGATGAACTCGTTCGGGCCGAACATGCGCCTCGCGAAGGCGTTGCTCGAGAAGGGGGAGAAGGACGTGGTGCTCGAGTATTTCGAGCGCTGCGCCAAGTTCTGGAAGACGGGCGCCGCGCAGTTGGCGACCTGGAAGACGGCCGTGGAGAAGGGCCAGATCCCGGACTTCGGGGCGAACCTCGACTACTGACGGGACGGAAAACCGCGGTCACCCTCGTCAGGCACGTACCGGGCTCCCATCGCATCGCCGACCACTCGGTGCTGCCGCGCCAGTACACGCGCGGCGCCGGGAACCACCACGAGCGGACACGGCGAGCGACCCGCGCCCCTACTTCAGCGCCGTCTTCCGCGCGGGGAAATCCTTCCAGTACGCGCCGCTGCCGCGGCGGAGCACCGTGTCGGTGGCCTCGATCGAAAACGGCGTCAGCGGCGGCTGCCGGCGGCAGGATTCGTAGAGCGGTGCGAACGGCCGCTCGATGCACTCGGTGAACAGCGCCTCGAAACTGTCGATCGCGAAGTAGGTCGACTGGAAGTCGTCGATGTAATAGCCCGTCCGCAGCACGCGCTCGAGGTCGAACTCGAGGACGTGCGGCGAGGGGTCGTCGAGGACGTACCGCGCCTCGCCGTACGACGACATGATCCCGGCGCCGTAAGCCTTGAGCGCGCCGCCGACGAGCAACAGGCCGAACTCGATCGTGTACCAGTTGAGCCGGGCGAGGAACTTCACCCCCTTGAGGTCGATCGCGTCGAGACCGGCCCGGCCGTAGGACTGCATGTAGGCGGCGTAGGCCGGGTGCGTGAGCAGCGGCACGTGGCCGAACACGTCGTGGAAGATGTCGGGCTCCTCGAGGTAGTCGAGCTGCTCCGGGGTGCGCACGAACGTGCCGGCCGGGAATTGCCGGTTGGCGAGCATCGTGAAGAACGGTCGCGAGGCGATCAGCCCCGGAACGGCGACCACCTCCCAGCCGGTGGCGGCGCGGAGGTGGCGGTTCATCTCGAGAAAATCGGGGATCCGCTCGGCGCCGAGACGGAGCGTCTTCAGCCCGGCGAAAAACTCGTCGCAGGCATGGCCCTCGAGCGTGGCCATCTGCCGGTTGTAAAGCGTTTCCCAGGTCTTGTGCTCGGTCGGCGTGTAGGCCCCCCAGTCCTGCTCGACGAGGCACTCGGCGACCGACTGCGCGGCGAGGATCGCGTGCCGCTTCTTCTCCATGGCCGCTCTCACGGGAGACATGCGGCGGTTCCCCGCCCGCCACGGGGGGAGTATAGGACCGTTTTCCGGCCCGGGACGGACACCCGGCCGGACCAGCGGTGTGGTGCCACGACCTGCCAACCGTCAACGTGGCTTCACCGGACGGGGGCGTCAGCGGCCGGCCGAAGCCGCGCGGGAAGCACGGCATGCGGCGAGAAACTCGAGGACCTTCGCCGTCGGGCCGTCGCCGGCCGTGCCCAGCTCGCGGTTGAGCGTGAGGTGGTTCTTGTCGGGCTCGTGGACGGTCGTCGCCTCGCCGCCGGCGGCGCGGAGAAGCCCGGCGAGCGCTTCGGATTGCTGACGGCTGTCGACGCGCTGCCCGACGTGGAAGATCAGGAATGGCGGATACCGCTTGCCCGGCGCGACGTGGGTGATCGGCGAGGCGTCGCGCTGCGCCGCCGGATCGTCGCCGAAGGCATCGCGGTACAGCTCCTTCATCCGTGGCAGCCGCGCCGCCGCCATCTGCCGGGGCACGTCGTATCCCGCCCCGTCGAGGAGGACGACGCCGCCGAGGTCGGCGGGGGCGAGCCCGTGGCGGGCGAGCAGGCGCTCGTCGGTGCCGACCAGCGCCGCCAGATGGGCCCCCGCCGAATGGCCGACGAGGAAGATCGAGTTGCCGTCGCCGCCATGCTCACGCGCGTGCTCGTGGAGCCAGGCGACGGCCGCGGCCACGTCGGCCCCCTGGTCGCGCGGTGTCGCCGGCGCCGCGAGCCGGTAGCCGGCGCTGGCGAACAGGTAGCCACCCGACACGAACGCTGCCGGCTTCGCGCCGATGTGCGCCTTGTCGCCGTTCCGCCACCCGCCACCGTGGATGAAGAGGACGACCGGCCGCGGCGGGCCGACGGGGTTTGCGAGGCCGTAGAGATCGAGCCGCGCACCGCCTCTCTCCGACTCGGCAGCTTCGGCCGTGCAGGCGACGTCGCCTGCGAGCAGCCAGACGGAGTCTTCCGCGGCCGGGGTCGGCGGCGCCGAAGCAGGGAGCACGGCGAGCGCGAGCAGCATGGCGACGGCGCGGTGGGGCCGTGCCCGGGAACTGGAGGGGGCTCGAGCGGCGCTCGCCAGAGGCGGACGAGCGTGACATCCGCCCGGGCTCGACAGCGAGGGCCGCCCCTCGGGCCTCTCTGCTCGCGTCGCCCCACAGGGATGCGCGGCGGACCGATGCGAAGGGGACGGCGGAGGGGCTGCGCGGGTGCCGGGAAGAGGCCGGCAGGCCGCAGCTTCGCGCGATCGCTCGCGGCGGTCGTGGATCGGTCGTCGCACCCTCGCGGGCGACGGCGTCGAGAGGTTTCCAGAGCCGTTCATGAGCGATCCCTTCATCCGGCCGATGGCCGCGGTTTCCGGACCGGTCGTTTCCCTACCGCCAGTGGCTTCTCCCCACGTCTATGAACGGACCGGGCGGCTCAATGTTGTACTCCGTGGATGGCTTGCTCGCCGTTTCGAACGCTCGGCGGTCTCGTGGCGGCGGCAGTTCCTCCCCCAGGGCTCCTCCTCTCGGTTCCCCACCCGCGGTGCCGTGCCACGTTGAGCCGCCGGCTGCCGAGGGGTAGAGTCGAAGCATCGGTGTGGAGGCGGGGCCGCAGTCCAGGGATCGGCAGGTCAACCGGTGCACGTTCGTCGCATGGCTGGCATGGTCGGAGCGGTCGCCGCCGCCGTGGGGCTCGCCCTGGCAGCGCTGGCCGGTCGGGCCGACGAGGAGTCGCTCGCCGTCGGCGACCCGGCGCCGGTGCTGGCGGCGAGCCGTTGGATCGGCGGCCGGCCGATCGGCCGCTTCGAACCGGGCCGCATCTACGCCCTCACCTTCATCGACACGCGCAGTGCCTCGAGCCTCGAGTCGCTCCCGCACGTCGCCGATCTCGCCGGCCGTTTCAAGCGCCGCGGGGTGGAGTTCGCCCTGATCGTCACCGACCCTCCCGAGCGGGAGGAGGAGGCCACCGGCTTGCTTGCCGATCTCGAGCCGCCGCTCGGCGTCCGGATCGCCGTCGACCGCTACGACGAACAGCCGCGGAGGCGGCGCGACGAGGAGCCGGAGGGGGTGTCGTGGACGGGGTGGATGGTGCCGGCTGGCGAGGCGGGAGTGCCGACGTCGTTCGTCGTCGACGGTGCGGGAACGATCGCCTGGATCGGCCACCCGCTCGACGGGCTCGACGACGTCGTCGAGCGGATGCTCTCGGGCGAGTTCGACGCCGCCGCCGAGGCCGCCGCCGCGAAGAGGGCCCGGCTCCTCGAGGAAGCGGCGTTCACGGCGGTCGAGCGGGGGCGCTGGGACGAGGCGCTCGACACGATTCGCGCGATGGTCGCCGCCCAGCCGCGCCTCGCGGGGCGGGCCGCCGGGATGAAGGTCGAGGTGCTCCTGTTCCAGAAGGGGGACCTCGACGCCGGCTGTGCCGCGGCGGCCGATCTGCTCGACGGCCCCGCCGACCACGACGCCGAGCTCCTCAACGACGTCGCCCAGCGGATCCTCGACCTTCCAGGCGCGACACCGGCCGCGATCGCCGTCGCGCTCCGCCTCGCGACCCGCGCCGACGACCTCCTCGACCACGCCGATCCGTTCGCCCTCGACACGCTGGCCCATGCGCACTTCCTCGCCGGCGACCGCGCGGCGGCCGTGACGCACCAGGAGCGGGCGGTCGAGCTCGTCGCCGATCGGGGCGACAAGGCCGAAAAGCGGGCGTTTCGGCGCCGGCTGCGCACCTACCGCGAGGCGCTCGCCGAGGAGCCGGCCCCATGACCACACCGCGCGGCGCACGGCGCGGCTGGCACGGCGTGGGGCGCGCGGTGGCCCTCGCGCTGTTCCTCGCGCCCCGTGTGGGATCGCTCGCCCAGGAACGGGCCGCGGTTCCGTTCGCGACCGAGGAAGCGCGGAGCGTGGCCGCCGCCGGGCGGATGCTCGCGGCCACCGTCGGCCTCGGCAGCGCCGACGGCGGCTTGATCGAGCATGGCGTGGCCAGCGGCGTGATCGTCTCCCCTGACGGGCTGATCCTCACCGTCGCCCATGCGATGGAGGGCTTCGACGGGGACTTCGCCGTGCTCCTCTCCGACGGCCGCGTCACGCGCGCCACGGCGCTCGGCCACGACCGGGCCACCGACGCCGGGATGCTGCAGATCAGCGAGCCGGGCCCGTGGCCATACGTGGAATTGGGAGACTCGACGGCGCTGTCGATCGGCGACTGGTGCCTCGCGGCCGGCCACTCCGACGGGATCATCGCAGGGCGGCCGGCGCCGGTGCGCCTCGGACGGCTCCGTGGCGTGCTCCGCGACGAGCGTTTCCAGCGCCTCGCGCTGGTCACCGACTGCACGCTCCAGCCGGGCGACTCGGGGGGGCCGCTGGTCGATCTCGACGGCCGGCTGGTGGGGATCGGCACGAGCATCGCCGCCGACGTCCGCGACAACTTCAGCGTCCCGATCGAGGTCTACCGGCGGCAGTGGGACGAACTGCGCGGCGGCAAGCGGGCCGACGGCAAGCCGACGTCGCCGGCGCTGCAGTCGGACTTCCGCGACGAGAGCCTCCGCCACCCGGCGATCCGCGACCGCTTCGCGCCGGTCGCAGCCGAGGCGGCGACGTCGGTCGCCGAGATCCTCGACGACGACCGCCGCGTGGCGCTCGGCGTCGTCGTCGGTGCCGACGGCTGGATCCTCACCAAGCGCAGCGAGCTGCCCGGGGAGATCCGCTGCCGCGTCGGCGGGCGCTCGCTCGCCGGCACGCTCGTCGCCGCCGACGAGGCGCTCGATCTGGCGCTGGTCAGGGTCGAGGCCACCGATCTCGAGCCGATTCGCTGGGCCGACGGCGAGCCCGAGGTGGGGCGCTGGGTCGTGACCCCGGGCCCGGCACGGCGGCCGCTGGCGGTCGGGGTGACCAGCGTGGGGACGCGTCCGATCCCGCCTCGAACCCGCTACGTCGGGGATGACGACGACACGCCCGCCCTGGGGATCACGCTCGACGAGGATCCGGCGGTCACCGGCACGGTCCTCAAGCGCGTCAGCCCGAGCGGCCCGGCCCGCGCCGCGGGGTTGCGGCGCGGCGACCGGATCGTCGCCCTCGACGGCTTGCCCACGCTGACCGCCGAGGAGCTCGCGACAGCGATCAGGGCCGGCGCGATC
>JAGWVR010000032.1 GCA_018970785.1 Planctomycetota bacterium | reverse complement strand
GCCCGATGCCGAGGCGGACGATGCGGTGGACGGGCCGGCCGGCGAGGTCGTGGCCGTCGAAGGTGACGCGCCCCGCGCGCGGCGGGACGACCCCCGAAATCGCCAGCAGCAGCGTGGTCTTGCCGGCACCGTTGGCGCCGATGATCGCCACCAACTCCCCGACGTCGACGTCGAGGGACACGCCATCGAGGGCGCGGATCGGTCCGTAGCCCGCGGCCAGGTCTCGTACCTCGAGCAGCGCCATCCCCTACTCCTCACCGCCGAGGTAGGCCTCGATCACCCGCGGGTCGCGCCGCACCTCCTCCGGCGTGCCCTCCGCGATCTTGACGCCGTGGTCGAGGACGACGACGCGGTCGCTGACCCGCATCACGACGTTCATGTGGTGCTCGATGAGCAGCACCGTCAGCCCGCGCGCCCGCAGCCGCTCGACCAGGCCCGCCAGCTCGAGGGCTTCGGCGGGATTCATGCCCGCGGCCGGTTCGTCGAGGAGGATCAGCGACGCGCCGGTCGCCACGGCCCGGGCGATCTCGAGACGCCGCTGGTCGCCGTAGGGCAGTTCGCCGGCGATCCGGTTCGCGGCCCCGGCCAGGCCGACGAACGCCAGGGTGTCGAGCGCCGTGGCCCGGGCCCCCTCCTCCGCCCGCCGCATCGACGCGGTGCCCAGGAGCATGGCGGGGACGCCGCCGGGGATCGAACGGTCGAGGCCGACGAGGACGTTTTCGAGGACCGTCATCTGGCGGAACAGGCGGATGTTCTGGAACGTCCGCGCGATCCCCGCCCGGGCGACCACCTCCGGCGCGCGGCGGCCGCGCCGCCAGATCGCCACCGCACCGGCGACGCCGAGGAGCCAGCCGGCACCGAGCCCGAGCCAGCCGCGGCGGCGGATCGCGTCCTTGCCACGGGCGAGACGGTCGAGCACCGCCTCGGGCACCCGGGGAATCTCGGCTGCGGGAGGGGCATTCCCGGCTGCGCCCCGACCGAGGTCGCTGGCGTCGGGCTCCGTCCCCGGCCCCGCGCGCCGTGCGGTGACCGCCGCCTGGAGCAGATCGCGGACCCGCCGCGCCTCGGGCAGGTCGCGGCGGATGGCGAGCACGTCGCGGCCGTCGGCGCTGACGACGCGCCACTTGCCCGCCATCTGGTCGATCGCCAGCTCGGCGCGGAAGTAGCCGCGCAGCCGGGCCATCGCGCCGGCGAGCGTGAACGGCTCGCCGGTCACCATCCCGCGCTTCACCACCGCCTGCCAGAGGCGATCGGCGTCGACGGCCGCCGCCGCCAGGAGCAGCCCGATGAGGAGCCCGACCCCCATCGCCTGCCAGAACGTGGCCGCGGTGAACGCACGCTGCAGCCGGCGCCCGAGGAACCGCACCGTGCCGCTGGAGGGAGGATAGATGCCGCTGATGCAGTTGAAGGCGGTGGTCTTGCCGGCGCCGTTGGGACCGATGAGCGACACCACGCTCCCGGCCGGCACCTCGAGGTCGAGGTCCGACACCGCGACGAGGCCCCCGAACCGGATCGTCAGCCGGTCGACGTCGAGGAGCGGCACGGACGACGCCAGCGGGGCCCCGCTCATGGCCGCACCTCGCTCACCTGGGCGGCCTCACGGCGCGCCGGGACCAACCCCTCGGGCCGGTAGCGCATCACCAGCACCAGCGCCGTGCCGAACACCGCCAGCCGCCAGCCGCTGAACGACAGCAGGCTCGAGCCGGAGGGATTGATCCGCATCTCCTGGATCCAGGCGTCGGCCCAGGGGGCGAGAACGGTGTCGAAGCCGACGAGGATCGCCACGCCGAGGAGCGTCCCGGGAATGCTCCCCAGTCCGCCGAGGATCACGGCACACAGGACCATGATCGAGCGGTTGAAGTCGTAGGCATTGGGATCGGCGGTGGTCGAGAGGCTGGCGGCGTAGAGGCAGCCCGCCAGGCCGGCGACCGCCGACGACAGGGCGAAGGCGGAGAGCTTGACGCGCGTCGCCGAAACCCCCATCGCCGTCGCCGCCAATTCGTCCTCGCGGACGGCGACCCACGCCCGCCCGAGCCGCGACCGCTCCAGACGCCGCAGCGCGACGACGACCGCCGCGAGCACGGCCAGCGACAGGTAGTAGAACCAGCGCGGGTCGGTGGCGAAGGCGCGGCCGAGGTCGATCCCGCCGAGTGTCACCCCGGCCCCCGGCGGCGGCACCGGGTTGAGCCCCTTCATCCCGCCGGTGATCTGCTCGAGGTTGCGGAGCATCACCTTGACGACCTCGCCGAAGCCGAGCGTCACGATCGCCAGGTAGTCGCCGCGGAGGCGCAGCGTCGGCGCCCCCAGGGCCAGCCCGACCCCCGCGCACAGGGCGGTGGCGAGGACTGCCGCGGGGGCGAAGCCGAGCTGGAAGGGATTCATCGGCACGGTGAGGATCGCCGCCGCGTACGCGCCGATCCCGAAGAAGGCCGCGATCCCGAGATGGACCAGGCCGGTGTAGCCGACCATCACGTTGAGCCCCAGAGCCAGGATGCAGGAGATGAACAGCGTCGTCATCTGGCCGCCGAGCGCCCCGCCGAGCGCGGGGACGAGCGCCGGCGCCGCGGCGAGGGCCACCAGCGCCACCACGTCCCAATGGGCGCGCAGCCAGGGCCGCAGGGCGGGCCGGACCGGGGCTCGGGGCGTGGCGGCCATGCTCAAACCTTCTCGCGGGTGCGGCGGCCGAGCAGGCCTTCGGGGCGGAACACGAGGATCACGATCAGGATCGTGAACACGATGGCCCCCGTCCACCGTTCACCGACGGCGGCGCTGGCCAGCGACCGGACCAGGCCGATCACGAGCCCGCCGACGACGGCGCCGGGAATGCTGCCGATGCCACCGAGGACCGCGGCAGTGAACGCGTAGAGGCCGTTCTGGAACCCCATCTGGAAGCCGATGGTGTTGATGTACAGCCCGTAGATCACGCTCGCCGCGCCGCCGAGGAAGCCACCGATGAAGAACGTCGCCGCGATCACCCGGTCGACGTCGATACCGACGAGCATCGCCGCCGTCTGGTCCTGCGACACCGCGCGCATCGCGCGCCCGAGGGGGGTGGCACGGACGAGGACGCTCAGCAGCACCATCAGCGGCACCACCACGGCGACGACGAGGAGATCCTTGGCGGCGAACCGCAGCCCGTCGTCGCCGAGGAGATTGCCGGCGGGGAGGAGGTCGGGAAACGACCGGTCGGCGGGTCCGATCCAGAACAGGCCGACGTTCATGAAGATGAACGAGACGCCGATCGCCGACACCAACGGCGCCAGCTTCGGGGCGGTCCGCAGCGGCCGGTAGACGAACCGGTCGACCGCCACGTTGAGCAGTCCGCAGAACGTGCCGCAGGCGACGACCAGGAACACCACGCCGGCGACCGTCCCCGCCATCCCCGCGCCGGCGAGGCCGAGCAGGCCGACCAGCGACAGCGCCAGGCAGGCCCCGAGCATGATCAGGTCGCCGTGGGCGAAATTGATCAGCCCGATGATGCCGTAGACCATCGTGTAGCCGAGCGCGACCAGCGCCACCAGCGCGCCGTTGGTGAGGCCGATCAGGCACTGCTGGAGGAAGAACTGCACGGCGGCGGTTTCCGGGGGCTGGTCAGGGAGCGGCGCTGGCCGCCGGGTCGGACACGGCCGCCGTGTCGTCGATCGCCGCTTCGAAGACGAACGCCCCGCCGCGCACGGCGCTGATCGTGAGCGTGCGCAGGCTGGTGTCGCCGTTGGCATCGACGCTCCATCTTCCCAACGCGCCCTCGAAGCCGCGGAGCGCGAGGGCGGCGTCGGTGATCGCGCGCCGGTCCTTGGCGCCGACAGAGCGGATCGCGTGGAGCGCCACGCAGGTCGCCTCGTAGCCGTACACGGCGTAGGCCTCGGGCAGGGTGCCGTGGCGGCGTTTGTACTCGGCGACGAATTCCGCCCCCTTGCCGGTGAGCCGCTCGGGCGGCAGGCCACCGAAGGTCACGTAGCAGCGCCCCTCGAGCGTGGCCGCGCCGGCGGCGTCGATGAACGCCTGCTCCATGCAGCCGTCGGGCACGAGGAGCTTGGCGGTGATCCCCGCACCGGCGAGGTCCTTGGCGAGCTGGCCACCTTTGCTCTGCGTCGTGCCACCGAAATAGACCAGGTCGGGCTCGGCCGCCTTGATGCTCGCCATCAACGACTTGAATTCCTGGGCCCGCGAGTCGATCGAGTCGTGGCCGAGGACCTCGATCCCCAGCTCACGGCAGCGCTCGTCGAACAGGTCGGCGATCCCCTTCCCGTAGACCTCGTTGTCGTCGAGGATCATCACCCTGCGCCACCCCTTGGCGTGTGCCCAGTCGGCCGACAGCGGCCCCTGGATGTCGTCGGCGGGGACGACGCGCATGTAGTTGCGCGCCCCGGTCGGCCGGTAGACCTCCGGCTCCCCCGGCTCGCCGAGCCCGGGTTTGGTCAACCCGACCGCCGTGTTCGCCGGCGACACCATCAGCAGATCACCCTGGTTCAGGATCGGCATCGCGACCTTCGCGGCGCCGGAGTTGTAGGTGCCGATGTAGGCGCAGACGTCGGGATCCTGCAGCGCGCGGCGGGCATTCGCGGCCTCCGCTTCGCTCGTCCACTGCCCGGCGGCGGCGGTCGAATCGTCGAGATCGAGATACTCGATCCGGAACGGCCCGACGCGCCCGCCGGCTTCCTCGATCGCCATCCGGATGCCGTTGACGATCGTGTCGGACTGCTGCTTCGCGCTGCCGGTCCGCGGCAGGCTCGACACGATCCGCACCACGTTCGGGTCGGCCGGACGGCATCCGGCCGCGACCGCAGCCGCGAGCAGGCACGACGCGCGGCGGGAGAAGCGCGGGACAGGCATGGCAAGATGGTAAACGACCGCCGCGCCGCCGCAACGCCCCCGACCCTCCTCGGCGGCCGCTGACCACCCCCGCCTCACCGGCGCACCAGCCGCCAGGCGCGGTGGATCCGCTGGTTGCGGAAGTCCTCGGGGATCGTCCGCTGGGTGATCTCGCGGAGGGTGTACAGCGGTTCGAGATCGGCGGTGGCGAGGTGGAAGCGGCGGAAGTTGGTCGAGAAGTACACCACCCCTCCGGAGACGAGATTCCGGGCGACCAGGTCGAGTAACCCTGCGTGGTCGCGCTGCACGTCCCAGTCTGTCTCGGAGCGTGCCGACCGGGAGAACGTCGGCGGATCGACGACCACGAGGTCGAACGGCGCCTCGCCGCGCCGGGCGCGGTGCTCGAGGAAGGCGCGGGCATCGTCGCGCACGGTGCGGTGGCGACCGGCGTCCTTGAAGCCGTTCAAGGCGAGGTTGGTGCGCGTCCAGTCGAGGTAGGTGTTGGACAGGTCGACACTCGTCGTCTCGACCGCGCCGCCGGCGGCGGCGTGGACCGAAAACGCGCCGGTGTAGCAGAACAGGTTGGCGAATCGCTTGCCGGTCGCCTCGCCACGGACCAGCGCCCGGGTGGTGCGGTGGTCGAGGAACAGCCCGGTGTCGACGTAGTCGGAGAGATTCACCCGGAAGCGCAGCCCCGCCTCGGTGACGTCGAGGAGGGCCTCGCGGGCGTCGACCTTCTCATACTGCTCGCCGCCGCGCTGCCGGCGCCGCAGCTTGAGGAACACGCGGGCCGGGGCCACGCCGAGCTCCGCCGCCGCCGCCTCGACCATCCGGTCGAGCCAGACTTCGTGCTCGGCCTCGCTCCGCTCGTGGGGCCGCTCGTACTCGGCGGCGTGCAGCCAACCGGCGTACCAGTCGATCACCAGCGGGATCTCGGGGATGTCGCGGTCGTACACGCGGAACGCGTCGGTCCCCTGGCGCCGCGCGAAGCGCGCGAGGTGCTTGAAGCGCTTGGCGAGCCGGCGGCGGAAGTCGCCGAGCTGGTCTTCGACGGGCCGGCCGCCGCTCCGCGGCGGGCCCGCGGGCGCTGCCGGCGGCTGGCCGGCGGCAGCGCCGGGGGATGGCGGATGGATCGCGGTGCCATCCGCCGGCGCGCCAGTGGTCGGCCCTGCCGGCGACGGGGCGGGCCGGGCGCGGATCTCGAGCTCGAGCAGCCGGCAGGCGATCGGCCCGTTGGCAAGCGCCACGCGGTGGACCGGCCGCAGGCCAAGGTGGCCGGCGACGGGGGAATCGGGGGCGAGGATCGCCGCGCGCCAGCCGCCGCACCGCTGCACCAGCCAGTCGCCGAGCCGGCGGAACAGCGCCCCGGCCCGCGGCACGGGCAACCGCTCGCCATAGGGCGGATTGGTGACCACCAGGCCCGCCGGCGCGGCGGGGCGCGCCTCCTCGAAGTGCCGCCGCTCGATCATGATCGCCCCCGCCACCCCGGCCGCCGCGGCACAGGCCCGCGCCGCCTCGACGGCGCGCGGATCGAGGTCGCTCGCCTGGAAGCTCCCGGCCGGCGGCCTCACCCGGGCTTCGAGGTCGGCGACGATCCGCGCCGCCAGCTCCCGGTCGCAGTCACGGAACCGGAAGAACCCGTGCCCCTCGCGCCGCGCCCGCCACAGCCCGGGAGCGATACCGGCGGCACGCGTCGCCGCCTCGATGACCAGCGTCCCGGACCCGCAGAGCGGATCGAGGAGCGCCTCGCCGGGCTCCCAGCCGGCAAGCGCGAGGATCCCGGCGGCGAGGACTTCCGAGAGCGGCGCGTCGACCTCGCCGGTCCGCCAGCCGCGCTGGTGCAGCGAGCGGCCGGCGGCGTCGCGGAACACCGTGGCGACGTTCCCCACCAGGTGCAGGCCGACGCGCAGCGTCGCCCCGCGCAGCTCCACGCTCGGCCGCCGGCCGCTGGGCGTCCGCAGTTGGTCGACGATCGCGTCCTTGACGATCTGCGCCGCGTACAGCGAGTGGGTCGTGAACGTGTCGTGGATCGCGGCGTCGACGCGGAGCGTGTCCTTGATACGGAGCTGTTCGCGCCAGTCGATCGTGGCCACCGCCGCGTACAACTCCTCGGGCGAGCCCACCGGAAACCGTCCCAGCGGCTCGAGCACGCGGATCGCCGTCCGCGACTCGAGGACCGCACGGTACAGCGTCTCCCGCTGCCGGTCCGGTGGCGCCGAGAACTCGATCGTCCGCCGGCCGATCCGCAGGTCGAGGGCGCCGAGCGCGGACAGCTCGGCGGCGAGCAGCCCTTCCAAGCCCTCGAGTGTCCGCGCGGTGAGGCGCGGCGGGTCATCGGCCACCGGCGCGGGGAGCGGCCTGGGTCCGGGAGCGACCGGGGGGAAGGAGGACGGCGTCATCGGGTCTCCGGCACCGGCACCGGCTCGTGCCGGTCCGACCTGGCGGTTGTATCCTGTTCCGGCCCGTCCCGGTTCGCATTCCGGCCCGAGCCCCCGCCGCGGCACGCCGGTCCGGCACGGCGGGAATCACCCGATCGATCCCAGCCCCCCCTCCACGAACCATACGCACCATGATCGCACCGCTCACGTCCGCCCCCCTGCCCCGGTCGATCGTCGCCGTCGTCGCCGGCCTGCTCGTGATGGGGGGCCGGCCCGGTGCCGCGCTCCGAGCCGACGAGCCGGCGGCGCTCGTCCTGCCCGAGAGTGACGAGGGGCTTCCCGGAGTCGGTCCGATCCGGCGTTACGACTGGTTCAAAAACCTGTGGAAGGAGCGCCGCGGGACCTGGGCCGCGCGGAAGGCCACCGACGCCCGGGCCCTGGTGTTCCTCGGCGACTCGATCACGCAGGGTTTCGGCGACGACTTCAAGGGGGCCTTCCCCGGCGCCAAGCTCGCCAACCGCGGGATCAGCGGCGACACCACCCGCGGCATGCTGCTCCGGCTCGCCGACGACGTTCTCGCCCTCGACCCGGCGGGCGTCGTGATGCTGATGGGCACCAACGACCTCGAGGAAGGTGCCGAACCTGAGGCGATCGCTGCCAATGTCCGCGCGATCATCGACCGGATCGAGGCCAGGAACCCGCGGACGCCGATCGTCGTCTGCCAGGTGTTTCCCAGCGCCGCAGACAAGAAGCGCCCCGCCGAGAAGATCAAGCAGGTCAACGCCCTGGTCGCCGCGGCGGTGAAGAACGACCCGCGCGTCCGCCTGGTCGACACCTGGACCCTGTTCGCCGGCCCGACCGGCGACGCGAAGCCGGAGGAGTTTCCCGACCTCCTCCACCCCAACGACGCCGGCTACGCGAAATGGGTCGCGGCGATCCGCCCGGTGCTCGAGACGCTCGATCTGGTGCCGGTGCCCGCCGACGATTTCCAGCCGGAAGCCGGGTTCGAGCCGCTGTTCAACGGCCGTGACCTCAGCGGCTGGGGATACCGCGAGCAGAAGTCGCTCGACCGGCAGCTCGACCTCGACGGCCGCACGAGCAGCCCCGATGGCCGCTACGTCGTCCGGCACGGCCGGATCGTCGTCACCACCCCTCCGGAAGGGCGCCGCGTCGAGCAGCTGTGGACGACGCGCGAGCTCCCCGGCAACTTCATCCTCAAGCTCGAGTTCCGCGCCACGCCGACGGCCGACAGCGGCGTCTTCATCCGCGCCCCGCAACTGCAGTGCCGCGACTACCTCCTCGCCGGCCCCTACAAGCAGCTGCAGCACTACAAGCCGCAGGACTGGAACGAGCTGATCGTCACCGTGATCGACGGCAAGGCCCTGTGCCGCTGCAACGACGAGCTGCTCGAGCTGGCGCTGCCGGTGCCGGCCACCGGGCCGATCGGCCTCGAGGGTGACTCGGGGCAGCTCGAGTACCGGCGGATCAGGTTCACGAAGCTGCCCTGACGGCCGCCGCTCAGCCGGCCGTCACCGTGACGAGCGACTCGAGGCGGGCGACCTCGGACGGGTCGAGCCGGCCGGCGAGGAGCGTGCGGCAGTTGTCGGCCGCGCAGGCGATGCCGTGGACGACCGCCGCCAACGGCTCCCGGCCGGCGACGAGCGCCGCGGCGACCCCGGCGGCGAGGCAGTCGCCGGAGCCGATCGGGTTCTCGACGCGCGGTGGGCGCGGCGGAACGATCCGCCACCGCCCGCCGTCGGGACCGGCGACGACCACCGGCCGCGGGCCGTCGGTGACCACCACCCACCGCGCGCCACGGGCGACGAGACCGGCGCTCGCCCCGCGGACATCGTCCTCCGTGACCAGTTCCCGGCCCACCGTCCGCGCCAATTCCTCGCGGTTGGGCTTCACGAGCAGGGGCCGCAGCGGGAGCGCCTCGAGCAGCTCCGGCCCGCGCGCGTCGAGGATCGCCGGGCAGCGTGTGCGCGCAAGCAGCTCGCGGTACAGCGTCGCCGGGGTCGCGGCGGGCAGCGACCCCGAAAGGACGGCGGCGCCGGCACCGTCCACGGCCACCCCATAAGCGGCGACGAAGGCCGCGAGCTCGTCGGCGGCGATCGGCGCGGCGTTCTCGACCAGTTCGGTCGTGCGCCCGGAAGCCTCGTCGAGCAGCGTCGTGCAGGTCCGCGTCGCGGTCGCCGTGGGGACGGCGGAGAGCGTCACGCCCCCCTCCGCACAGTCGTCGGCGACCATCCGCCCCGCAGCACCGCCGAGCACCGTCACGGCGTGGTGCGGGCAGCCGAGCGCGTCGAGCGCGATGGCGACGTTGAGGACCTTGCCGCTGGCACCGCGCCACACGTCACGGGCCCGGTTGACCTCGCCGGGCACGAGCGCCCGGAAGCGCATGACCGCCTGCCAGGCGGGGGACAAGCCGGCGGCGACGATCATCGGCGCTCCCGCTCAGCCGGCCGTCACCGGCTGCGGAAAACGGTCCTGGAGGGCCTGGACGGAGAGCGATTCGGTCCGCATGGCCTCCATCGCGCGGATGCAGGCCTCCGCCGCCGGCAGCGTGGTGATGCAGGGCACTCCATGGAGCACGCTCGCCGCCCTGATCCGCCCCTCGTCGGTCCGCGCGCCCTTGCCGCGGGGGGTGTTGAAGATCAGCTGGACGCGGCCGTCGATGAGCATGTCGAGGAGGTTGGGGTGCCCCTCCTGGAGCTTCTTCACCGTCTCCACCGGCACCCCCGCCGCCGCCAGCACGCGCGCCGTGCCCGACGTGGCCACGAGCTCGAATCCAAGCGCCACCAACCGCCGGGCCGGCTCGACGATCGCTTCCTTGGCCTGCGGGCTGGCGACGCTGATGAAGATCCGCCCCGCGCGGGGCAGGACCGTTCCGGCGGCGATCTGGCTCTTCGCGAAGGCGATGCTGAACCGGTCGGCGACCCCCATCACCTCGCCGGTGGAGCGCATCTCGGGACCGAGCGCGATGTCGACGCCGGCGAACTTCACGAACGGGAACACGCTCTCCTTGACGCTGACATGGACCGGCACCGGGTCGGTGACGATCCCCTGCTCCGCCAGCGACTGGCCGGCCATCACCTTCACCGCCACCTTCGCCACCGGGACGCCGGTCGCCTTGGCGACGAACGGCACCGTGCGGCTGGCGCGGGGATTGGCCTCGATGACGTAGATCGTCGGCTGGCCGTCCTCGCGCTTGACGGCGAACTGGACGTTCATCAGGCCGACGACACCGAGGCTGCGGGCCATGCCCGTGGCCGCGGCCCGGATCCGCGCCACCACCTCGTCGGCCAGCCCATGGGGCGGGATGCAGCAGGCCGAGTCGCCGGAGTGGACACCCGCCTCCTCGATGTGCTCCATCACCCCGGCGATCACCACGCGCGAGCCGTCGGCGATGCAGTCGACGTCGACCTCGACGGCGTCCTCGAGAAACCGGTCGATGAGCACCGGCTGGCCCTGGGCGACGGCGAACGCCTCGGCGACGTAACGGTCGAACTGCTGCTGGTCGTAGCAGATCTCCATCGCCCGGCCGCCGAGGACGTAGCTCGGGCGGACGAGCGACGGATAGCCGATCCGCTGGACCTCGGCGCGGGCCTCGGTGAGGGTTCGCGCGATCCCGCTGGCCGGTTGGGCGAGCCCGAGCCGGTCGAGGAGTGCGCGGAACTTCTCCCGGTCCTCGGCAATCTCGATCGTGTCGACGCTCGTGCCGATGATCGGCAGCCCGGCGCCGTGGAGGGCGCGGGCGAGGTTCAGCGGCGTCTGCCCGCCGAGCTGGACGATGACGCCGTCGGGGGCGATCCGATCGGCGATGTTGAGCACGTCCTCGCAGGTCAGCGGCTCGAAGAACAGGATGTCGCTGGTGTCGTAGTCGGTGCTCACCGTCTCGGGGTTGGAGTTGACCATGATGCTCTGGATGCCCAGCTCGCGGAGCGCGAAACTGGCGTGGCAGCAGCAGTAGTCGAACTCGATCCCCTGGCCGATCCGGTTGGGACCGCCGCCGAGGATCATCACCCGCCGCCGCCCCGGCTCGGGGGGCGGGAGCTCGTCTTCCTCCTCCCAGGTCGAGTAGTAGTAGGGGGTGAAGGCCTCGAACTCGGCGGCGCAGGTGTCGACGGCCTTGTAGGTGGCGACGATGCCGCGGCGGAGCCGCTCCTGCCGCACGTCGAGCTCGGCGGCGTGGAGCAGCGTCCCGAGCTGCCGGTCGGAGAAGCCGGCCTGCTTCGCCGCCCGGAGCAGGCCGGTGTCGATCTCGGCGAGGCTGCCCACCGTCCGCAGCAGGCTCTCCATCTCGACGACTTGGACGATCTGGTCGAGGAACCAGGGATCGATCCCGGTGTGGCCGTGGATCTCGTCGATCGAGAGCCCCGCCTTGACGGCATACCGGAGCCACCAGATCCGGTCCGGATCGGGAGTCGAGATCCGGGCGACGATGTCGTCGACCGTCGGCTCCGCGGCCGTCCCCCACAGGTCTTTGCCGTCGCAGCCGAGGCCGAACGCGCCGACCTCGAGACCGCGGAGCGCCTTCTGCAGCGCTTCCTTGAAGGTCCGCCCGATCGCCATCGTCTCGCCGACGCTCTTCATCTGCGTCGTCAGCCGGCTGTCGGCCTCGGGGAACTTCTCGAACGCGAACCGCGGCACCTTGACGACGACGTAGTCGATGGCGGGCTCGAAGCAGGCCTTCGTGCGCCGCGTGATGTCGTTGGCCAGCTCGTGGAGCCGCCAGCCGACGGCGAGCTTGGCGGCGATCTTGGCGATCGGGAAGCCGGTCGCCTTGCTGGCCAGCGCCGACGAACGGCTGACGCGCGGGTTCATCTCGATGACGATCATCCGCCCCGAGCGCGGGTCGACGGCGAATTGGATGTTGGAGCCGCCGGTGGCGACGCCGATCGCGCGGATCACCGCGAAGCTGGCGTCGCGCATCCGCTGGTACTGGCGGTCGGTGAGCGTCAGCGCCGGTGCCACGGTGATCGAATCGCCGGTGTGGACGCCGCACGGATCGAAGTTCTCGATCGAGCAGATGATGACGGCGTTGTCGTCGGCGTCGCGCATCACCTCCATCTCGTATTCCTTCCAGCCGAGGATCGACTCCTCGACCAGAACCTCGCCGACCGGTGAGAGGTCGAGCCCGCGCTGCACCTTGGCGTCGAACTCGTCGCGGTTGTAGGCCACCCCCGAACCCGACCCGCCGAGGGTGAAGCTCGGGCGGATGACGGCCGGCAGGCCGATCTCGCCGAGCACCTCGCGGGCCTCGGCCAGGCTCCGGACGATCCGCCCGCGGCAGGTCTCCAGCCCGATGCGGCGCATCGTCTCCTTGAAGATCTCGCGGTCCTCGCCGCGGCGGATCGCCTCGGCGTCGGCGCCGATCATCTCCACGCCGTGGCGGTCGAGGACGCCGCGGCGGTGGAGGTCCATCGCCAGGTTGAGGGCGGTCTGGCCCCCGAGCGTCGGTAGGACGGCGTCGGGCCGCTCCAGTTCGATGACTTTCTCGAGGAACTCCGGCGTCAGCGGCTCGATGTAGGTCCGGTCGGCCGTCCCCGGATCGGTCATGATCGTGGCCGGGTTGGAGTTGACGAGGACGACGCGGTAGCCGTCCTCGCGCAGCGCCTTGCAGGCCTGGGTGCCGGAATAGTCGAATTCGCAGGCCTGCCCGATGACGATCGGCCCGGATCCGATGAGCAGAATGGTGTGGAGATCGTCGCGGCGCGGCATGGAGGCCTTCGCGGTGCGGGCAAACACGCCAACACTACCATCCGACGGCCTGATCGTTCAACGCACCGAGAGAAACCCCTGGCCCCCGTCTTCGTGAGGTTCCCATGCCCCCCGTGCTCGACGCCCTCGATGCCCTCCGCGACCGCCTCCCCGACGACCTCAAGGACCTGCGCCTCAACGCCCAGGCGGTGCTCTCGGGCGAGAACCTCGCCCCCGGCCAGGCCCTCGGCACCGCCCTCGCCGCTGCCCGGTTTCTCCGCTGCGCCCCCCTCGCCACCGCGCTCGAGGAGGACCTCCGCGCGAGCCTGGGGGGAGAGGCGGCCGCCGTCGTCTCCGACGCCAACGCCGCCGCCGGGCTGATGGCGATGAACACGGTCTACTTCCGGTTCCGCCACATGGTGGCCCACGGCCGCGAGGGCAAGGAGAGCTATGCATCGCGCCCGGCGCGCCTGCGGATGGGGCGGATGGCGCAGCCGGCGACGTCGAAACTCGACTTCGAGCTGATGAGCCTCGGCTGCGCGGCCCTGGCCGGCTGCGAGGCCTGCATCCAGAGCCACGAGGCCAGCCTCCTCCATCTCGGGGCCAGCGAAGAGGCGTGTCACGACGCGGTGCGGATCGCCGCGGTGATGTCGGGGGTCGCCTGTGGCCTGGACCTGGTCGCGCGATCCTGACGCGACCGGAGGGGCAGCGCCGGGGTCGTTCCGGGAAGCCCGTGCGCGGTCCCCTGGCCGTGTCATTTCCTGACCCGCCGTGACATGCCACGGGCGCTCGCTGGGATCCGTCCCGGGCTCGGTCCGGGGCCGAAAAACTGCGCCGACTTTGCCGGCGGGACCGGTCGCGGCTGGGGCAACCGGGGAAGGGATGCAGGCTCCGCGGCAGTTGGCACGCTGCTTGCTACCGGTTCCACCAGCTTCGCCCACCATCCGGAGAACCGTTCGATGGCCCGCCCCGACCACCACCGCCCCCTTGGCCAGCGCCGCGCGTTCACGCTCGTCGAACTGCTCGTCGTGATCGCGATCATCGGCACGCTCGTCGGGATGCTCCTTCCGGCGGTCCAGGCCGCCCGCGAGGCCGCGCGGCGCAGCCAGTGCGGCAACAACCTCAAGCAACTCGCCCTCGGCGCGCTCAACCACGAGTCGGCGCAGCGCTCGCTGCCGAGCGGATGGGTGTACACCGACACGCGGACCAACGCCGAATCGTGGGCCTGGGGAGCGCTCCTCCTGCCGACGATCGAGCAAGCGCCGCTCCACGCTCAGCTCGGGATCTCCCGGGGAAACCTCGCCGCCAACCTGCTGTCGGCCCAGTGGCAGCCGGTGACGACCGGCGTCCAGACGGTGATCGGCACCTTCCTCTGCCCGTCGGACGTCGGCTCCGGGGCGGGATTGGTCCACAACGATCGTCGCTTCAACGGGGGGATCGGCTTCGCGGCGCGGCCCTACACGCCCGGAGCGAGCAACTACGTCGGCGTCGCCGGGCATTACGTCGTCACCGACGCCGACCGGGCCAACAGCGGTCTGCTGTACGGCAACAGCCGGGTCCGCCTCGCGCAGATCAGCGACGGCACGAGCAAGACGCTCCTCTTCGGCGAGCGCGACACGCGCAACTGCCGCAGCGGGGCCTGGGCCGGCATCCGCAACCCGCAGGGCACCGGATCGCGCGGGATCTGGACGGCGGTCGGCCACGCCCGGGCCAAACTCAACGAGTCGGTCCTTCCCTGGGACAACGATCCGCTCGGCTGCGGCCAGGGATTCTCGAGCCTCCACCCCGGCGGGGCGCTGTTCGCGTCGGCCGCGGGATCGGTGCATTTCATCACCGACGACATCGAGCACCGCCACGTCGCGGGCATCACCGCGCAGAACCACACCGACCCGCGCAACGGCGTCTACCAGCGCCTCCTCTCCCGCGACGACGGCCTGTCGGTCGACATCCCGTGAGCCCACGCCCCACGTCGCCCTGGCACGCCACCCACCGCCGTTTGCCGATCGTCGCAATCCCTCCCCGAGAGCCGTCGATGAAGATTCCGTTCGCCGTCCTCCGGACTCCGCCACACCGGCTCGCGCTGGTGGCCGCCTGCTGTCTGGTGGCGATCGGCTGCAGTGGACGGAGCGACATCGGCCGCGTCGACGGCGTGATCACGCTCGACGGCGTGCCGCTCGCCGGGGCCCACGTGACGTTCCAGCCGACGAGCGGGGGACCGCCGTCTCGCGCCGTCACCGACGCCGCCGGGCGTTACGAGCTGCGCTACAGCCGCGCGCTCGCCGGGGCGAGAGTCGGTGACCACGAGGTGACGATCAGCACGCTCGACAAGGGGAATCCCGACGCCGAGCCACCGCGGCCGCCACGGCCCGAGCGCGTGCCCGACCGCTACAACCGGCGGACGACGCTCACGGCGAGCGTCGCTCACGGCGGTTCACGATTCGACTTCCAGCTCACCGGTTCGACCGCCCGCACCCCCGACGACGCGGTTCGCCGGTGACGGCCGCGCCGCGGCCCCGGGGCGCGGGTCACCGGTCGGCGAACGGATTGCCGTCGTCGTCGACGCGCACGGGGCCGGTGTCGTGCGGATCGGAGCCGTCGGCCCCGCCGGCATCCTCGTCCCGCGGCGCGTTGGCGAACGGCAGCGAGGCGATCAGGCAGGCCGAGAGCGTGGCGGTCAGGGCGGTGATCAGCAGGCCGATCGTGAACGACCCGGTCGTCTTGTCGACGAACCCGAGGAGCGTCGGCCCGAGGAAGCCGCCGAGGTTGCCCACCGAGTTGATCAGCCCGACGCTTCCTGCCGCCGCCGTGCTGGCGAGGAACAGGTTGGGGAGCGCCCAGAAGGCGGGCATGTAGGCCTTCATCCCCGCGGCGGCGACCACGAAACAGGCCACCGTGACCGGCAGGTTGCCACGGACCAGCGCCCCCGCCACCAGCGCCGCAGCGCCGATGAACACCGGCACCGACGCGTGCCAGCGGCGCTCCCCGGTGCGGTCGGAACTCCGTCCGACGAAGATCTGACCCACGATCACCAACAGCGAGGGGAGCATGACCAGCACCGTGACGTCCTCGAGTTTCAGCGCATAGGTCTTCTGGAGGATGCTCGGGAGGAAAAACTCGATCCCGTAGTTGGCCGTCACGATCCCGAAGTAGGCGAGGGCGAGGAGCAGGACGCGCGGGTTGGTGAGCGCCTGCCAGACCGGCATGTGGGCCGCCTTCTGGCGGCGCGTGTCGGCCGCGAGCTGTGCCTCGAGCGCGTCGGCCTCGTCGCGGGACAGCCAGACCGCATCGTGTGGCCGGTCGGGCATGAGCACGAGCACGAGCAGGCCGACGATCACCGCCGGAATCCCCCAGGCGACGTAGATCCACTGCCATCCGGCCAGGCCGAGGAGATGCGGATGGGCCACCGTCACGCCGTCGATCACCTCTTCCGTGCCGATCGGCAGCAGCAGCCGCGACAGCGCCGGCCCGACGATCATCGCGATCGGCGAGGCGACGAGGAAGATCGAGAGGGCCCGGGCCCGCTCCTTCGCCGGGAACCAGTGCGTCAGGTAGACGATGATCCCCGGGAAGAACCCCGCCTCGGCGAGGCCGAGAAGAAAACGCACCGCGTAGAACTGCAGCGGCGTTTTCACGAACGCCGTCAGCGCCGCGCAGATCCCCCACGTGACCATGATCCGGCAGATCCATTTCCGGGCGCTCCAGCGCTCGACGATGATCGACCCCGGGATCTCGAGGAGGAAATAGCCGAGGAAGAAGATCCCGGCGCCCAGACCGATGACGTCGTTGGTGAACGCCGGCAGGTCCTTGGCCATCGTCAGCTTCGCGATCGCCACGTTCGTGCGGTCGACGTAGGCGATGACGTAGCAGAGGAACAAGAGCGGCAGGAGCCGGCGGTAGGCCTTGCCGAGCGCCCTGTCGAGGGCCCCGGGCGTCGCTTCGGTCGGCACGGCGGTGTCCCTCCCGCGGTCGTCAGCGTTGGTCAGGCACGGGCAGCGCGTCGTTCGCCCGGCGGCAGCGGTGCAGCGACATCAGCGCGTAGGCCGTGCCGTATTGCTGGTGGTAGTTGTAGAGCGGATAGTCCCACCATGAGCCGTCGGCATCCTGGACCGCAAGCAGGATCCGCGCGAGGTGGTCCTGGTAGAACGGCCGCTCCGCCGCCGGGAGGATGTCGATCACCCGGGCGGCGTAGTAGTGGCCGAAGTAGTAGAAGTAGCCCGCCACCTGGAAGAACGACTCGTGGGGCACCGGGCGCTTCCGGCCCAGATCGAGCCAGCCGTTGCGCTGGATGAGACGGTCGAGCCACTCGGCGAGCACGCCGTCGGTGATCGTCTGGTCGCCCCACAGCCGGAAGGCGAGGTTGCAGGCCTGGCTGCGGCCAAGGCTGCCGGCGGGGCGGTTGATCCCCATCCGCGGCTCCATCCGCAGGTAACTGCCGTACAGATAGCTGTAGTCGGGGAGCCGCTGCTTGCGCGTCGATTCCAGGGCGCGCTGCGTGATCCGCGCGGGGGGCTCGATGCCGATCGCCCGGGCGTCGGCGAGGGCGATCAGGACCATCGCGTTGACGAAGCTCGTCGAGCTCGACGCGGGGCGCTGCGTGCCGGCGGTGAAGTCGTAGTAGCCCCAGCCCCCCTCGGCCGACTCGTAGCGGACGAGTTTCTCGAACTGCCCGCGGATCAGCCCGGCGATCCGCTCGCGCCGCTGGGCGTCGTCGGGGAGCCGGCCGTGCATCGCCACGAGAGCCTGGATGCCGTAGCCGTGCGACCAGACGTTGTAGATCAGCATCGGGTCGTCGCGGCGGACCTTGGGAAGCTCGTCCATGAGCCACTCCTCGCCGCGTTCGATGGCGCGCAGCACCTCCGGCGAGCCGTCGTGCTCCTCGATCAGCGCCTGCACGCACAGCGCGGTCGTCGCCGCACGGAAGCCGTGGTGCGAGCCGACGCCGGCCATGATGTTGAGGTCTTTGGTGCGTTCGGGCGTGCCGAACGAGCCGTCGTCGTTCTGGACGGCGACGAGGAACCGCCGCCCGCGGTCGATGGCGCCGTCGAGTTCCGCCGGCGAGAGGCGCTCGGCCGCCGCCGGCCGGGGGGGCGCGCGGCGTTCGGACGCCGCCACCGCCGCCGGTTCGTCCGCCCGTGACGGCGCCCACGCTTGGCCGACCATGGCCGCGAGCACGCCGACGACGATTCCCGCGCGCATCATTCGATCCCTCCTCGGCGCCTGGCCAATCGCCGTCAGGGGCGCTTGGCGAGCACCGCCTCGCCAGCCGCGACCCCCTCGAGAATCTCGATCCGATCCCCCGCCGTCCGGCCGACCTTGACCACGCGCTTCAGCGCCGCCGGCTGCCCCGGCAGGTAGACGACGCGGCTGCCGTCGTCGTCGCGGAACACGGCGCTGGTCGGGAGCGTCACCGCGTCGGGACGGGCATGGACGATGGCCCGCAGACGGCCCCCCATCCCGGGGAGCAGCGCCGGCCCGCCGGCAGGGGGCGCGACGGCGAACTGGGCCTGGTAGCGGCCGTTCTTCGGGACGCCGGTGAAGGCGGCGAGTGTCGCCGGGAGCTCGGCCTCGGGGTAGCCGTCGGGCGTCACCCGGCCCGCGATCCCGGGGGCGACGAGGTGCAGGTCCTTCTCCTCGATCGTGGCGGCGAACCCGACGCGGGCCGGATCGACGACGGTGAACATCATCTCCCCGGGGGGCGCGTCCTGGCCGGCGGCCGCCTTGCTGCTCACCGCCGCGGTCGACCAGGAACCGTCGTGGAACCGGCCGTGGTACACGATCCCGGAACGCGGTGCGCGGAGGGTCGTCTTGAGGCGGTCCTCCTTCAGCTCGGCGAGCTTGCGCGCCGCCTGGGCCCGCTCGAGCTCCTCCTTGGCGACGGTGAGGCGCTGCTGGTCGAGGCGCAGCGGCAGCGTCGCCCGGGCCTTCTCGAGGTCGAGCGCGGCACGGGCCGCGGCGGCAGCAACCGCCTCGTCGCGCCGCGGCACCTCCACGGACAACTGCTCCTCGGCGTTGAGGCGCGAGTTCTTGAGACGGAACTCCGCCTGTTCGACCTCGAACCGGGTCCGCTGGAGGATCATCTCCTCCGTCTCCTCGGTGAGGTCCTTGTCCTTGTACATCTGCTGGAGCTGGCGGAGCTCCTCGTTGGCGTACTTGAGGAACTCCTCAGCCGCCTTGAGGCCGAACCGCGCCTGCTCCTCGGTCTGCTTCCGCTCCACGGTCTGCCAGCGCTTGAGATCCTCGGCGGCGATCCGCCCGGCACGTTCGGCGGCGGCGAGCTCGAGGGGATGGAGGGCCTCGCTCACCGGCAGTTCGCGCCGGGCGATCTCGAGGGCTTTCTCGGCGACGGCCGCGGCACTCTCGGCGTCGGCGATCGCCTGGTCGAGTTTCTTGGTGTCGTACTGGATGATCACGTCGCCGGCGTTCACCTTGGAGCCATGGGGCACGACCGAGACGATCCGCAGCGGCTGCTGCCAGGCCTGGGGGTCGAAGTCGATCAGTGCCGCGTCGAGGGGGATGACGTCGCCTTTGGCCTCGAGCGCGACTTCGAACCGCCCGCGTTCGGCGGTCACCGTCTCCGGCGCCTTGGCCGGGGCGGCATCGGCGACAGCCGCCGGGGGCTGCTGTGCCGCGGCGACGGTCGCCGCGGTGCCGAGCACCGCCACGACGACGCGGGCCATGCTCGCTGCGCTCACCAGGCCGAGTCCGTTTCGCACCACTCGCATCGCTCCCCCCGTGATCGTCCGTTCGCCGGCCCCGCACCCCTCCCTCCGGGTGCGCCGGGCAGCCGCATGCCCGCGGCCGGTCGCCGAGCGTACCACGGCGCCGAATGCGGTGCTGAATCGGCTCCCGCCACGTTCCATCATCCGCTGGGAGAGCGACGCGCCGGGATCATCCGGCGTCGCCCGACCCACGGCTGCTCCGGCAACACCCCATGCGGTGCGGCGGGAGCGCCGCCGGGGACGACTCCCTATGATGGGAGCCGCGGTCCGTTTCCTTTCGTACGATCAGCCCGAAGCGCATGACTGGCTCGCCACACTCCGCCCCGTCCCCCGCCTGCCGTGTCGTCGTCGCCCAGGACGGGGCGCGGCTGCACTACGCGATTCCGCTGGCACTGCAGTCGCGGTCGGCGCTCGAGCGGATGTATGTCCCGTGGTATTTCAAGCCGGGCTCGACGGTGTCCGCCATCGCTTCGCTCGTGGCGGTCATCGATCCCCGCCGTGCCAACCGGATGCGCGAGCGGCGTCACCCCGGTCTGGACGTGTCAAAGGTCTGGACGAATCTCGCGCTCGCCGCCCGGATCCCGCTCGGCAGAAGGCGGTTCACGACGGTCGAGGAGTACTACGCCTGGGAGTCCGAGCAGGTCGGGGAGTGGATTGCACGGCGCGGATTCGGCGCGGGAAACGCCCTGTTCGGCTTCGTCCGCAATGTCAGCCCGTCGCTCTGCGCCGTCGCCCGCGCCAAAGGCCTGCGCGTGATCGTCGACCAGATGATCGCGACGATGGCCGAGGAACGGCGGCAGGAGGCGACCCAAGCCGAGCGGTTTCCAGAGTGGAAAACCGCAGCCTCGGAGCCGCACGACGCCGACCTCGTCGAGGAGGTCGAGCAGCGGACGTGGGCGAACGCGGACGCCGTCACCTGCGCCAGCGAGTACGTGAAGGCGTCGCTCCTGGCGCAGGGCGTGCCCGAGGACAAGATCACGGTTCTGCCGTACCCGATCGAGGCCGACTCGTACGCGTTCGTCGATCGGTCCGGGAGGCCCGGGCCGGTCACGGTGGGGTTCGTCGGGTCCCTGGGGTTGAGGAAGGGTACGCCGTACTTCCTCGAGGTGGCGAAGCGCTTGCAGGGGCGCGGGATCCGTTTCGTCCTCGTCGGACCGACCGGAGCCCACGCGTCGCTGATCGCCGGCACCGACTCGGTCGAGGTGGTGGGACCGGTCCCGCGGAGCGAGGTCGCGGCGCGCCTGGCGTCGTTCGACGTGCTGCTGTTCCCCAGTACGTGCGAGGGGTCACCCGGGGCCGTGATGGAGGCGATGGCAGCGGGATTGCCGGTGGTTTCGACGCCGAACTCGGGCACCGTCGTTCGGGACGGGGTGGACGGATTCATCCATCCTTACGACGACGTCGACGCGCTCGCCGGGTCGGTCGAACGGCTGGCAGCGGACGCGGCCCTCCGGCTGGAGATGGGCCGTCAAAGCCGGGCCCGGGCGGAGCAGTTCTCGATTCCCGCGTATGCCGACGGCTTGCACGCCGTGGTCGCGCGTGCCGTGGGCCGGATGCCCCGGTGACGGGCAGCAGCATCCGGCGCGGGCTCGTCATCCGCCGGCGGCAGGTCCGACGACCGCACCCGGTGAACCCGGCGCCGCCCCACCCCCCAGCTCGTGCAGGTAGTCGAGCGTGTAGATCCCGCTGGCATGACCGTCGGTGAACTCGATCCCGTAGGCATACTGCCCGACCGGGCGCATCGTGGCCACCGCCAACGGCACCAGATCGGCCGGCGCGAGCACGGGGAGCAGCGGCGCCGCGGGTGGCGCCGCCCCGCGCCGCTCGCGGCAAGTGGCACACGGGCAGGCGTCGCGGAGCAACCGCGGCGAGTATTCGGCGTGGAGGCCGTCGGACCACTCGATGGCGATGTCGCCGCGCGGTGTGCGGGCGACCGACGTGGGGAACGGGCTGGCCATCTCGGCTCCTCGGGGATGGTGTCGGAAAACGACCGGGCGGTCAGCGATGCCGGCGCCGGTCGACGACCCGGCGCCCCTTCCCTTCGCAGCGCGGCAGCGCCCCGGCCGGCACCTCGGTGACGTCGACGCGCAGGCCGAGACGGAGGTGCAGCTCGTCGGCGACACGCGCCGGCGCGTGGAGCCGGTCCTCGATCTCGACGGCGAGCCGGTCGAGGGCGCCGTCGCGATCGACCGTGAGCCGGTACTCGACGACGTCGGGGAAGGCGCGGAGGATCCCGTCGATCGCCGATGGGAAGACGTTCACCCCGCGGATGACGAGCATGTCGTCGGTCCGTCCGAGCACGCCGCCGGCGAGGCGCACCCAGGGCGACGCCCCCGCCGCGACCTCCGTCGCCGTCGGCCAGCGCGGCCGGACGACGTCGCCGGTGCGGTAGCGGATCACCGGCGCCCCGGCACGGCCGAGCGTGGTGAGGACCAACTCGGCCAGACCGCCGGGATCGTCGGCGCTGGCGGGGGGCAGGGGGATGAACTCGGGGTGGAACCACTCCTCGATCACCTCGAGGTCGGGCATCGCGGCGATGGCTCCGCCGGTGCTGCCGACGCCCCACGGCCCGACCTCGCTGGCACCGGCGTGATCGAGCACGTCCGCCCCCCACGCGCGCCGCAGCGCCGCGCGCACCGCCGGCACCGACCCCCCGGGCTCGCCGGCGACCACCACCAGCCGCACCGCCAGCGTCGTCAGGTCGACGCCCGTGGCGCCGGCCACCTCCGCCAGGTGCAGCGCGTAGCTGGGCGTCGCCAGCAGCACGGTGGCGTTCGTGCTCCGGGCCAATGCCAAGCGCGCCTGTGACGACATCCCCCCCGCCGGGATCGCCATGGCGCCGGCGGCGATCACCCCCTCGAACCCGCTCCAGAACCCGAGGTACGGCCCGAACGAACTGGCGACCAGCACGCGGTCGCCTGGGCCGACGGCGCCGCGGCCGAGCACCTGCTGCCAGCATGCCATCCACCATTCCCAGTCGGCTGCCGCGTCGAGAATCGGCAGGGGTCGGCCGTGCGTGCCGCTGGTCTGGTGGTAGCGCACGTACCGGTCGGGATCCCAGGTGAGGTTGGCGGGGAGACCGGAGTCGGCGGCGCCGGAGACGAGCTCCTCCTTGGTGGTGAACGGCCAGTCGGCCAGGTCGGCAAGCGCCGTCGGCGCTCGGCGGGCGCAGAGCTTGCTGGCGTAGAAGCGGTTGGCCGGAAGCACCGTCCCGAGGAGTTCCCGCAGACGCGCGAGCTTGACCCGGTCGAGGTCGGCGCGATCACGGGACGGGGGCGTGGGCAGCGGCCGCATGCCCGATTATTGCATGAGCGGCGGAGCGCCGAGGCTCGGTAGGCCCTGCCCGGGGGCGTTTTGCAGCGGCGCTTGCAGGGCCGGCTGCGGGAACGACAGCGGCGGTGGAGGCGGCGAACCTGCCGGGCCGAACGCCGGGCTCGGCGCGGGCACCGGGGCCGGAGCGAGCCGTGGGGCCAGCGGTGGCGGAGTCGGCAGGCTACCGGCGGCGAGCCGGGCCTGCTCGGCACGGGCGGCGACATCCTCGGCGGGGATCGCCGCGGCGGGAACCATCGTCAGATCGACGACGCGCTCGTCGCGGATCTCCCATGGCCAGAGGTTCTCGGTGACGAAGTCGAGGGGGAACACCTGGTACCACGGATGGGGGAACGGCTGGCGGACGGTGAGCGTTTCGTAGCCATCCTTCACCAGCCGGATCTTGCGCGTCCCGTAGTAGATGAAGTCGGTCGATACCGGCGCCTGGCCGAGCTGATAATCATCGACGTAGACCAGTGCCCCCGGGGGGGTGCTGCGGATCGTCATCCTCCGCTGCACACAGCCACCGGCACCGGCGAGGAGGCCCAGCACCGCAGCGGCCGCGAGGGCACGGGCCGGAAACGAGCGGCGGGCAGCGGCGGACGGCGGCAGGCAGGGGATGGCCATGGCGCGGACCCTAGCAGGCGCCGCGGCACCCCACCAGATCATCCCGGCCGGACCTGGTCGGACCGGCGAGCCGTATCGCGACGGCCGGGTCGCCGGGGTTAGAATCCCGCCGCTCCCCAATTCCTGACGGTACACCCAGGCGGGACGACAAGGCGTGGGAAACGGCACGAGCCTCGTCTGTCACGACCTGTCCGACGTCGGCCGCCGCCGCGCCTCCAACCAGGATTCCCGGGCCGTTCTCCCCCCCGCCGACCCCCAGCAGTACCAGGCGCGCGGGTGGCTGTTCCTCGTCGCCGACGGGATGGGGGCCCATGCCGCCGGTGAACTGGCCAGCTCGATCGCCGCACGCCAGGTCCCGCTGGTCTACGAGAAGACCGCCGAGCGTTCGCCCCCCCTCGCCCTGCGGCGGGCGCTGGAGCAGGTCAATGGCGAGATCCACCAGCGCGGCGAGAACGCCGCCGAGTTCCGTGGGATGGGCACCACCTGCTCGGTGCTCGTCCTCCTTCCGCGCGGGGCCCTCGTGGCCCATGTCGGCGACAGCCGGGTATACCGCGTCCGGCGCACCACGATCGACCAACTGACGCGTGACCACTCGCTCGTCTGGGATCTCGAGGCCAGCGGCGGACTGTCGCGCGAGCAGGCCGGCGCGGCACCGCGCAACATCATCACGCGTTCGATGGGCCCGCATCCGCGCGTCGACGTCGACCTCGAGGGCCCGTTCGGGGTCGAGGCCGGCGACGTCTTCGTCCTCTGCAGCGACGGCCTCTCCGGCCAGGTCGCCGACGAGGAAATCGGCCTCCTCGCGGCCGGGCTCGAGCCGCGTGCCGCGGCCGCCACGCTCCTCGGCCTGGCGCTGATCCGTGGCGGTCCCGACAACGTCACGGTGATCGTCGCCCGGGCCGGCGCGGAGGAGGTGTCGCCGCGCCACCGCCGCGCCGACGACTGGCCGCTCACCGACGACGACCCCTCCCCGCGGCAGCCGACGCGCCCGGCCTGGTGGCCGCTGGCGGCGTCGGCCGTGGGGCTGTTCGTGTCGCTGCTGGTGAGCCCGTGGAGCGACCTCACGACGCGGCTTCCCGAGCCGTGGCGACCGGTCTGCTGGGCGATCAGTGCGCTGGCGCTGGTCGTCGCGTTCGGCGCGCTGGCGGTGGCGATCCTCGGCTTCCTCCCGGCCGACGTCGGCGGTCGCTTCGTCCTCCAGCCCGGCGGGCGCCTCGGCCGCGCACCGTACCGGTCGTACGACTCGAGCCCGCGCCCGGCCCTTCTCGAGGGGATCGTGGGCAGCATCGAGTCCGCCTCCGACGGCCTCGCCGAACCGCAGCGGCTGCGGACCCTCGACCATCTCGCCCGGGCCCGCCAGCACGGCGCCGGGCAGGCGGTCGGCGAGGCCCTGGCAGAGATCGCGGCCGCGGTCGCGATCTACGTGCGGTCGCTCGAGGCGGCGCGGGGCGGCGACACCACCGGCGGGACCACGGGGATCGGCACGCCACCCATGCCGCGGGGGCCGGCATGACGATCATCACGCGCTACGTGCTCCGCGAGCTGCTCCAGGTGTTCCTCGTGGCCCTCGGGGCGCTGACGCTGTTCATGCTCGTCGTCGGGCTGGTGAAGGAAGCGCAGCAGCAGGGGCTGGGGCTGGTGCAGATCGTGGCGCTCGTGCCGTACATCCTCCCCGAGGCGATGCGGTTCGCGGTGCCAGGGACGATGCTGTTCGCGGTCGCCAGCGTGTTCGGACGGATGTCCGCGGCCAACGAGATCACGGCGCTCAAAGCGGCGGGCATCACCCCGCTGGCGGCGATCCGCCCGGCGCTCGGGCTGGCGGTGGCGGTGAGCCTGGTGTCGGTGTGGCTCAACGACGTGGCCGTGTCGTGGGGGCGCGACGGTGTCCGCCGCGTGATCGTCTCCAGCGTCGAGGACATCATCTACGGGCGGCTGCGGCAGCAGCGCGCCTACGCCACCGCACAGGTCTCGATCAACGTCAAGGCCGTGGAGGGGCGGACGCTGGTCCGGCCGACGCTCTCGATCCAGCCGTCGGGCGGCGGCCCGGCGGTGACGATCTCGGCGGCGGCCGCCGAGCTCCGCGCCAATCCGGACGCCGGCACGCTCACCGTGCTGTGCCGCAACGGCACCCTCCACGTCGGCGACGTCAAGGCGGTGTTCCCCGACACCATCGAACGCGAGCTGCCCCTCGACGCCGTGAGCCGCAAGGGGGGGGGCTCGACGAGCCCGTCGGAGATCGCGATGGCCGACTTCGCGGCGGCGCGCATCGAGCAGGCGGAGCGGATCAGCCGCATCGAGCAACTGGCCGCCGGCAAGCGCGCCCTGGCACTCCTCGAGGGGCGTCTGGAAGGCACGCTGCCGCGCGCGGTGGAGCACGAGCGCGGCGTCGCCGCCGCCGAGCGCGGCCGCTACCACCGGATCGTGATGGAGCCGTGGCGCCGGTGGGCCAACGGCTTCTCGGCGCTGTGCTTCGTGCTCGTCGGGGCGCCGATGGCGATCCGGCTGCGCAACGCCGACTTCCTCACGAGCTTCTTCCTCTGCTTCCTGCCGATCCTCCTGGTCTACTACCCGGTGTTCATGTTCGGGGTCTCGCAGGCCAAGTCGGGCTCGGTCCCGCCGGTGGCCGTCTGGACGGGAAACGTGCTGGTCTGCCTGTGGGGGGCCTGGCTGCTGCGGCGCGTGCTCCGCACCTGAGTCGGCATCCCGGGGCCGCTGGCGGTCTTTTCCGCGCCCCTCCGAAGCTGGCAGACTTGGTTTTCTCATCCACCGGACCCGCCCCCATGCCCCGCCCCGTCACCCTGTTCACCGGCCAGTGGGCCGACCTGCCGCTGGAAGACCTCGCCCGCAAGGCGCGGTCGTTCGGCTTCGACGGCCTCGAGCTGGCCTGCTGGGGCGACCACTTCGACGTCCGCCGTGCCGTCGCCGAGACCGGCTATTGCGCGGCGATCCGTGACACGCTCGAGCGCCACGAGCTGTGCGTGCACGCGATCTCCTCCCACCTCGTCGGCCAGGCCGTCTGCGACCGGATCGACGACCGCCACCGGGCGATCCTCCCGCCCCACGTCTGGGGCGACGGCGACCCGGTCGGGGTCAACCGCCGCGCCGCCGCCGAGATGATGGAAACGGCCCGGGCCGCGCGCCGGCTCGGCGTCGCGGTCGTCTGCGGCTTCACCGGCTCGTCGATCTGGCCGCTGCTGTACTCATTTCCCCCGGTGCCACCGGAGTGGATCGAGGAGGGATTCCGCGAGTTCGCCGAACGCTGGAATCCGATCCTCGACGTGTTCGCCGAGTGCGGCGTGCGCTTCGCACTGGAGGTCCATGCCGGCGAGATCGCCTACGACACCGTGACCGCGGCCCGGGCGCTCGACGCGATCGGACGCCGCGACGAATTCGGATTCAACTTCGACCCCAGCCACCTCCACTGGCAGGGAGTCGATCCCGTGGCGTTCATCCGCGCCTTCCCCGACCGGATCTACCACGTCCACGTCAAGGACGCCGCCACCACGCTCGACGGCAGCAGCGGGATCCTCGGCAGCCATCTTCCCTTCGGCGATCCACGCCGGGGCTGGGACTTCCGCTCGCCGGGGAGGGGTGCGATCGACTTCGAGGCGGTCATCCGCGCGCTCAATCAGATCGGCTACGGCGGTCCGCTGTCGGTCGAGTGGGAGGACAGCGGCATGGACCGCGAGCACGGCGCCGCCGAGGCGGCCGGTTTCGTCCGCACGCTCGACTTCCCGCCCGCCCGTCGTGCCTTCGACGCCGCTTTCGGCCGGGAGGCATGATGCCAGACCACGGGTCTCTTCGGTCCCGGCGCCACGCCCTGCGGGCGGCGGCCCTGCTCCCCGGAGCGCTCGTGGCACGCGGCGGCGCGGCGGCCGACCGCCCGGCTTCGCTGACGGAAATCGACGAGCGCTTCGCGGCGGTACTCGACGATCTCGTCCGCCGCTGCCGGCGCGTCGGCCAGGAGCGGTTGGCAGACCTCGTCGCCGCCTGGCCGCTGCCCGCCGCCGCGGGGCGGCAGCAGATCGTCGCCATCGCCGAGTCCCTGGCGGTGCCCGAGTGGCTCGAGGGGGACCTGGCCCGCGGCCTGTGGGACGACTTCATCGCCGCGCGCCGCGCCCACGCCGACGGCCTGTTCGCCGCGGCCGCCGAGGCGGCCCGCGCCCATGCCGCCACGCCCCGGCGGGGCACCGATACCGCCGCCGCTCCCCCCTGGCCCGACCAGGGCTGCGAAGCGGTCCGTTTGCTCCACCTCGCCCTCCGCGACGATCCGTCCCACGCCCGCGCCCGCCGGGCCGGAGGCTGGGTCGAACGCGACGGCCGCTGGGTGCTCGTCGAGGTCGACCGGCGGCTCGACCGTGGTGAAGACTACGACCCGGCGTTCGGCTGGCTGCCGCGCGGCCGGCTCGCCCGCTACCGCGCCGGCGAGCGCTACGATCTCGGCCGCTGGGTCGATGCCGTTGCGGCCGAGCAGCGCGAGAGATCGCTGCAACGGCCGCTGCGTTTCGACAGCGACCACTGGCGGATCGCGACGACCGCCGACCTCACCGCGGCGGCGGAACTGGCGCGGATCGTCGAGGAGACATGGGCGGCGTGGCAGCAGGCGTTCGGAGCGTACCGGGCCGAGCCGGCGGAACGGGAGCGGTGGTTCGAGGGGCGCGGGCGACCGCCGGTGCTCGACGGCTTCGCCGCCACCCTCGTCCGCGACCGCGACGAATACGTCCGGGGCCTGGAGTCGGTCGAGCCGGCCGTCGGCCGCACCGACGGGATGTACTGGGCGCCGACGAAGACCGCGTGGTTCATCGCCGCCGCCGACGCGGACGCCGCCGCGGAGACGGCCCGCACCGTCCGCCACGAATGCACGCACCAGCTGTTCGCCGAGACGCGGCCGATCAGCCGACTGGCCGGCGAGCGCGTCGGATTCTGGGCGATCGAGGCCGCCGCCTGCTACATGGAGAGCCTCGTGGCGACGCCGTACGGCTGGACGCTCGGCGGCCCCGACGCCGGGCGGATGCCGGCGGCCCGCGAGCGCGTCCTCGAGGACGGCTTCCAGGTGCCGCTCGGCGAGCTGGCGGCGCTCGGCCGGCGTGAATTCCAGGCCGATCAGCGGCTGGCACCGCTCTACAGCCAGATCTCCGGCCTCGCCGACTTCTTCATGAACGGACGCGACGGCCGCTACCGCGCGGCGTTCATCGAGTACCTGGTGCGCGTCTACACCGGCACGGCCACGGCCGACAGCCTCGAGAAGCTCTGCGACTCGAGCCACGCCGAACTCGACGAGCAGTTCCGTCGCCACCTCGCCGCGGCCGACTCGGCCGCGGCCGCGGTGCGGTGAGTGGTACACTCCTCGCGCCCGATCCACCCCGGAGGACCGACATCGATGGCCACCCCCACTCGGCCGCTCCCCTTCGACGCCACCGACCGGCTCGCCATCGACACGATCCGGACGCTGGCGATGGATGCGGTCGAGGCCGCCAAGAGCGGTCATCCGGGCACGCCGATGGCGCTGGCCCCGGTGGCCTACACGCTGTGGCGCGACTTCCTCCGCTACGATCCGCACGATCCCGCCTGGCCGGACCGCGACCGGTTCGTCCTCTCCTGCGGCCACGCGTCGATGCTGATCTACGCGCTGCTCCACCTCGCCGGTGTCCGCCGCTCGGCCGGCAGCGGGGAGCCGGCGGTCAGCCTCGAGGCGATCCGCGGCTTCCGCCAGCTCGACAGCGTCTGCGCCGGCCATCCCGAGCACCACCTCATCGCCGCCATCGAGACGACGACCGGGCCGCTCGGCCAGGGCTGCGGCAACTCGGTCGGGATGGCGATCGCCGCGCGCTGGCTGGGAAGCCGGTACGGCGTCCCCGGCGCGAGGCTCTTCGACCACGACACCTACGTGCTGTGCAGCGACGGCGACCTGATGGAGGGCGTCGCCGCCGAGGCAGCGTCGCTCGCCGGCCACCTCGGCCTGGCCAACCTGTGCTGGATCTACGATGACAACTCGATCACGATCGAGGGTGAGACGCACCTCGCCTACACCGAGGACGTGGCAGGGCGATTCGCGTCCCTCGGCTGGCGGATCGAACGGGTCGCCGACGCCAACGACACCGCGGCCATCCACCGGGCCCTGACGGCGTTCCGCTCCGAGACCAAACGCCCGACGCTGGTGATCGTCAAGAGCGTGATCGGCTACGGTGCACCGAAGAAAGCCGGCTCGCACGAGGCGCATGGCGCGCCGCTGGGTGCCGACGAGATCCGCGGCGCCAAGGCGGCCTACGGGTGGCCGGTCGACGGCACCTTCCACGTGCCTGCCGAGGTCCCCGAGCGGTTCGCCGCCACGCTGGGAAGCCGCGGCGCCGCGGCCCGCGCCGCCTGGAACGCGGCACGCGACCAGGTCCGCTCCCACGCTCCGCATCTGGTCGCCGAGCTCGACACGCTGCTGGCCGGAAAGCTGCCTGCCGGCTGGGAAGCGGCGATCCCCGTCTTCCCCGCCGATCCCAAGGGTCTCGCCAGCCGGGTGTCGAGCGGCAAGGTGATCCAGGCCCTCAGCGGCGCGATTCCCTGGTTCCTCGGCGGTTCGGCCGACCTCGCCCCGTCGACGATGACGCTCGTCCCGGGGGCCGGCGACTTTTCTGCCGAGGATCCCACGGGGCGCAATTTCCACTTCGGGATCCGCGAGCACGGCATGGCCGCGGCCGTCAACGGCATGGCGCTGTCGGGGCTGCGGCCCTACTGCGCGACGTTCTTCGTGTTTCTCGACTACCTCAAGCCTTCGCTGCGGCTGTCGGCGCTCGGTGGGCTGGGCGTGATCTACGTGCTGACGCACGACTCGATCGGCCTCGGCGAGGACGGCCCCACGCACCAGCCGATCGAGCAACTCGCCAGCGCCCGTGCGGTGCCGGGGATCAGCGTGTTCCGTCCCGCCGATGCCAACGAGGTCGCCGAGGCCTACCGGGTGATCCTCCGCGATCCACACCGGCCGGCGGTGCTCGTCCTCTCACGGCAAAACCTCCCCACGCTCGACCGCACCGGTTTCGGACCGGCCACGGGCACGGCGCGCGGGGCCTACGTTCTCCGCGAGGCCACCGGCGGAAAGCCGCAGTGCATCCTCATCGGGACGGGGAGCGAGGTCGGGATCTGCCTCGAGGCCGCGACGATCCTCGAGCGCGACGGCATCCGGGCGCGGGTCGTGAGCATGCCCTGCTGGGACCTGTTCGAGGCCCAGGACGAGGCCTACCGCGAGACGGTCCTGCCCGAGGCGGTGGGCGCCCGTGTCGCCTGCGAGGCGGCCGCCGGGTTCGGCTGGGAGAAGTGGCTCGGACGCCACGGCCGCTTCGTCGGCATGAACGGCTTCGGTGCCTCGGCTCCGGCCCCGAAACTGTATTCCCACTTCGGGATCACCGCCGCGGCCGTGGCCGACGCCGCCCGTGCCCAACTGACCTGACGAGACGATCGGGGAGCGGCTCGGCCGCCGCACCGGCCGACCGCCATGCTCACGGCTGGTGGTGGGAATCGCCGATCACGGCGTCCTCGGCATCGACACCGGCGCGGACCTCGCCGCGGTGGTTGCGGTACAGATGGTCGTCGAGGTGGAGGGCGTGGGGACCGATCCGTTCGACGTGGCCGTCCTCGTAGAGGACATGGTGCGTGCGCCGCGGATGGTTGCCGCTCCAATGCCCGTCGTCGTCGGGGGCATCGGCGAGGATCGGATGGTGGGCGCGACCGAGGTTGACCAACGGCTGCAGCCGGCCGGCGGCATCGCGGTGGCCGAGGGTGTAGCCGAAATCACCCCCCATCGACCGGACCATCCGATCGAATGCGTCGGCATCGCCCGCTGCGGCGGCGCGCTTCACCTCGTCGAGCGACGGGATCACGAGGCTCCGCTTGGCCAGGTCGGACCCGGGCACGAGGAACGTGCCGTCGTCGGCGAGGAGGCGGTGCTCGGAGACGAGCGTCGGCGCGTAGAGGCCGGCACGCGAGAGTGGTCCGGAGTCGGGGGGGGTGGGGAAGCGCCGGTGGTGTTCGGAATAGCCTGCCAGTCCGCCGGCGATCGACTGCACGTTGCGCTGGGTGCGCAACGAACGCGATTGGTCGATCCCGTCGAGCACCAGCGGGATCAGCAACACGCTGGCGGCGATCGCGGTCGCCGCGAGGATCGCCCGGTCGATCCAAACCCGCGGCGACCGGACGCGCGGCGGCACCCGCTCCTCGCTGAAGATCCGCGGCCGGGGCAGCGGACCACCCGCCGCAGCTGCATGGGGCCTCAGCCGACGGCCGTCTTCACGGTGATTCTCGATGAACCGCAGGGTCCGCCGGGCGAGCCCCTCGGGAGGCCGTTCCGTGCCCGCGTCGGCCTCGAGGACCGCCGCCGCGCGGCGCAGCCGGTCGAGATCCTTCCGCAGGGGCGGACCGGTCACCGCGTCGGCGAGCGCCACGTCCACCCGCTGCCGCTGTTCGTCGTCGAGCGCTTCGAGGAGATAGCCGACAAGTTCGTCTCGCATGCTGGTGTCCGATGAGCTGGTGCCGCGGATTCTTCGGTCCCGTTCGCCGGCGTGGAACACCGGGTCGGAGGCCCGGCCATCGGGATTCCCCGATCACCGCGCCCGTCCTGCCCCGGGGGCCGACGGCGGGTCATGGCGTGTTGCCACTGTCCTGCCACGAACGGTTGAGCTTGAGCAGCGCCGCATGGAGCCGGCTTTTCACCGTGCCCACCGGCACACCGAGGACGTCGGCCGCTTCGCGGTATTTCAACCCCTGGTGGTAGACCAAGAGCAGCGCCCCGCGGAGCGTGTCGGGAAGATCCTCGACCGCCGTGCGGACCCACTGCTTGGCCTCCTCCCCGGAGAGCCGCTCGTCGGCCGTCTCGTCCCGCCCCGCAAGCATCTCCACCAGCGCCCCGACGTCGTCGTCGCCGGTCCGCTGGTCGAGGCTGACCATGCGGTGCCGACGATTGCGGCGCTGGGCGTCGATGGCCTGATTCGTGGCGATCGTGTAGAGCCACGGTCTGAACCGTCGGCCCTCGTCGAAACCCTCCTTCTTGAGATAGACCTGGAGAAAGGTCGCCTGGAACACGTCCTCGGCCATCTCGGCACTGCCGAGGTAGCGCTTCAGGTACCCGAACAACTCCGTTTCGTACCGGTGGACGAGTCGCTCGAAGGCCGACTCATCGGCGCTGGTGCGGAACCGCCGGAACAGGTCTTCGTCCGCATCTCCATCGCGACGCCCCGGTCCGTCGTCAGCGGCCCACGAACGCCCGCCGTCGCCGTCCCCTCCAGGACGGGCGGCGGCCGGCGCATCGTCGTCGTGCAGGGCACCGCTCTCCACCGGACCGGTGGCGGGCAGGGCCTGCTCGCCACCTTTCTCCGAACCGCTCGGACGGCGCACCGGCCCCCGGGCGGGCCCGGGGCCGTGGTCGGCGGCGGCGTGGAAATCGTGGCTCGACATCGGTGGATACGCAGGCCAGCGGTGGTCGGTTCGGCCCGGGCCCCCCACCGGTGAGACCGGGGAGTATAAACGCAACGCGTCAGCCCCCGCGAAGTTGTGCAGCGCGGCTCCAGAGCCTCCGATTCGCCTCCGTGAGACCCGGTCCCGGACCGTCGTTCGGCCGATGCCGTCGCCAACCGGACGCCCTCGCCCGGAGGGTACACTGAGGCTCTTCCTTCCAGGCGACGACCCGTGAACGCTCGCCCGCACCCGTGCCGTGGAGCCCAGACGCGGCGCATCCCGCTGGTGGCCGGCATCACGACGATGGTGGCGTTCGCCGCCGCCACGGCCGCAGAGCCGCAGTACGACCGGGACATCCGCCCCCTGCTCGCCGAGCATTGCCTCGGGTGCCACGGCCCCGACGCCGCGGCCCGGCAGGGCGACCTGCGGCTCGACACCGCCGCCGACACCCACGGCAGGGTGATCGCCCCGGGCCGCCCCGACGACAGCGAATTGATGCGCCGGGTCGCCGCCACCGATCCGGACCTGCGGATGCCCCCGCCGGAGCATGGCCCCGGTCTCGCGGCCGCCGAGGTGGAGCGACTGCGGGGCTGGATCGCCGCCGGTGCGACGTTCGAGGGACACTGGGCATTCCGCCCCATCACCCGCTCCGATCCCCCGGCGACCGGCCAGCCGGGTGCGACCGCGATCGACGCCTTTCTCGCTGCCGCACGGCAGGCACGCGGGCTGCCCGAGCCTCCGCTCGTCGACCGCCGCCGGCTCCTCCGGCGGGCGACCTTCGACCTCACCGGCCTCCCCCCGACCTGGGACGAGGTGGTGGCGTTCGTCGCCGACCCGGCGCCCGACGCCGAGGCCTTCGCCCGCGTGGTCGACCGGCTCCTCGACTCGCCCCGCTACGGCGAACGTTGGGGCCGGCACTGGCTCGACATCGCGCGCTACGCCGACACGCACGGCGGCAGCGCGATCGGCTTCACGCGGTTCCCGTTCTCGTTCACCTACCGCGACTACGTGATCCGTTCGTTCAACGACGACGTTCCCTGGGATCGGTTCATCACCGAGCAGGTCGCCGCCGACCAGATGGGCCTGGCGGCCAACGACCCGGCACTGGCGGGGCTCGGGTTCCTCACCGTCGGCATGCAATTCCGCAACCGCTTCGACCTCCTCGACGACCAGGTCGACGTCGTCAGCCGCGGGCTGATGGGCCTGACCGTCGCCTGCGCCCGCTGCCACGACCACAAGTACGACCCGATCTCGACCGCCGACTACCACGCCCTCGTCGCCACGTTCGCGCCGAGCAAGCCGCCCGACCTGCCTCCCGTCATCGGCACGCCGCCCCCCTCCCCGGCGCTCGCCGACTACGAACGCGAGCTCGACCGGCGGCGGACGGTGCGCGACGACATGGCGCGCGATCAGATCGCCGTCCTCGAGGGGCGGCTGCGGATGCAGGTCGGCCTCTACCTCCGCGAGCTCGCCAAGGGGACGCCCGAGCAGGACCTGTCGAGCGCCTTCCTCTCGTTCCGCACCGACGACGTGCGCCCCCATCTCCTCGACCGGTGGCGCGACTACCTCGCCGCCATCGGCCCCGACGATCCGGTGTTCGGCCCCTGGGTCCGGCTCCGCGACCTGCCGGCCGACGGCTTCCGCGAGCGCTGCGCCGAGACCGTGACGGCCCTGGGGGCGGAAAACGGCGACGCGGCAGCCGCGGCCGCCCGCAACGGTCTGTCGGACGACGCCCCGCGTTACAATCCGCTCGTTCTCACCGCCCTCGCCGACCGCTCGTGCGGCACGCTGTTCGACGTCGCCGACGCCTACGGCGACCTGTTCCGCAGCATTCACCGCGAGTGGCTCGAGGCCCAGCGGCTCGCGGCCGAGGAAGCGGTCGGCGACGGGGTCGTGACCGACGAGGACCCACGGCATCTGGTGGTCAACAGCCCGATCCGCCGGCAGCTCCGCCACCACCTCTTCGCCCCCGGCACGCCCACCGTCCTCGACGCCGACCTCGGCCGCCAACTCCTCAACCGCACCGTGCACGACGCGCTGGCCGGCAAGGCGGCGGCGATCCACGATCTCCACCTCTCCTCGCCCGGGTCCCCCCCCCGGGCGATGACGCTCGTCGAGCGGGCCGACGCCCCGCCGACGAGGATCCTCCGGCGCGGCAACCCGCTCGATCGCGGCGAAGCCGTCGCCGCCCGTTTTCCTACGATCCTCGCCCCCCCCGACGCCGCACCGTTCACCCCCGGCCAACGCCGGCTCGACCTCGCCACGGCGCTGGTCTCGGCCGACAACCCGCTCGTCCGCCGCGTGCTGGTCAACTGGGCCTGGCAGCACCATTTCGGCGTCGGCCTCGTGCGGACCCCCGACGACTTCGGGACGCGCGGCCGGTCGCCGACGCACCCCGAGCTCCTTGACTGGCTCGCCGAGGCGTTCCGCGACGATGGCTGGTCTCTCAAGGCCCTCCATCGGCGGATCATGTCGAGCGCCGCCTACCGCGCCGCCACGGTCGAGGACCCGGCAGCCCGCGCCCGCGATCCCGACAACGAGACGCTGTGGCGGATGCCGCGCAGGCGCCTCGACCTCGAGGCGATGCGCGACGCGATGCTCGCCGTGTCGGAGGAACTCGACACCACCTCCGGCGGCCCGCCGATCGATCTGGCCGCCGTGCCGACGATCCCGCGGCGGACGGTGTACGGGTTCGTCAACCGCGACGTCGTCGCCCCGCTGATGGCGACGTTCGACGGCAGCAATCCCGCCGCCTGCACCGCCGTCCGCCCCGACACCACGGTGCCGCAGCAGGCCCTGTTCGCCCTCAACTCCGACTTCGTCCAGGACCGGGCGGCGGCGCTGGCCACGGCGGCGGCGCGGGCCGTGCCCGCGGGGGGCGCGGAGCGCGTGGCGTGGCTGTTCCGGCGCGTGGTGTCACGCGATCCCGCGCCCGACGAGACCGCCGACGCCCTCGGCTACCTCGCCGCGGAGCAGGGCGCCCTCACCGACAGCAGCGGCGCGGAGATTCCCTGGGCGCGGTTGGCCCACGTGCTGCTGGCGGGCAACGAGTTCCATTTCGTCGATTGAGCCGACCGAGCGCGAGGTCGCGGCATGATGGATGTCCCCATGAATCGCTCCCGCCGGCAGATCCTCCGTTCGACGGGTCT
>JAGWVR010000031.1 GCA_018970785.1 Planctomycetota bacterium | reverse complement strand
GAGGCTGTCGCTCGCGCTTGGCGGTCTCGGCCTCCTGCTGGCGACCGTCGCGACGGTCGCCGGCGTGATCTGGCTCCGTCCCGGGGCCGGCCCGCGGGAACCTGCCGCGCCCAGAGTGAAGCGGGGCGACGAGCCGGTGCGCGAGGGCACGGCGACCGACGCCACCGGCAACGGCGCCAAACCGGCGCTCCCGCCAGCCGACTCGCGCCCGGCCGAGGCCCCTGCGGTCGCCGCGATTCCCCCGGCGCCGACCCCCGGCGACGCCGCGGTGCCGGCGCGGCGCGAGGGAACGATCGTGCTCGCCGACACGCCCGGTCTTCCCTGGGCGCCGCCGAATCCGCCGGGACCACCGCCGTCGCTTGCGCACCTCCCCCCCGGAACGCAGCTCGCCGTGCTCGTGCGTCCGGCAGCGCTGCTGGCGACCGAAGAAGGGAAGCTGTTCCTGCGCGCGATCGGAGCCGATGCCGAGCGGGCCCTCGCCGAAGCCGCCCGGCTGGCGGGGTGCCGGCCGGAGCAGCTCGACGTCGTCCAGGTCGGCTGGCGTGCCGCTGACGACGGTCTGGAGCTCGGCGCGGTGGTCTGGGGCACGGCGACGCTGCCGGTGGCGGGCGACGGAGCGGCGCGGACGGCCGCGTGGGGTGAGCGCGAGGGGAGCGAGCGGTCCGGGGAGACGGTCTATCGAGGATCGCCGCTGGCCTGCTGGCTGCCCCGGCGTCACGGCGGCCGGGCGCTGGTCGTCGGCCCGGCGGCGCTCGTCGACGAGCTGGTCGCCGCCGAGGCGGAGCGCGGCGCAGGTGACGATCCCGGCGGGATCGAGGCCAGCCTGCCGCGCGACCTCGAGACGCTCGTCGGCACGCTCGACGGCGGCCGGCACGTGACGCTGTTGGGGTCGCCGGCGTGGCTCGAGTCGGACGGCAGCGCGCTCTTGGCAGGTCCGCTCGCCCGGCTCGGCGGGGCGCTGGCGGAGCTGTTTGCCGGTGGGATCAGGGCAGCGGCGCTGGGGCTCCATTTCGGCGACACCAGCTACGCCGAGCTCGACGTCGTCGCCCCGGCCGACGTGCCGTCGGCGCGGTTGGCCGCCACGCTCGCGACCCGGATCGCCGCGCTCCCGGCCACTGCCGAGGCCTCCTGCAACGCCCTCGACCCCCACCCGTTCGGCCGCCGGCTCGTGATGCGGTTGCCGCGGATGCTCGAGGTGCTCGCGGAAAACGTCCGCGCCGGCGGCGAGGGCCCGGTGGCGGTCGTCAACTGCCATCTCCCTCCCCATGCCGCCCACAACCTGGCGCTGGCCGCCGAACTGGCCCTTGCCCAGACGCCGGGGAGCGGCGCGGCGCCTGCCGCCGGCGCCCGCGCGGCGCCCCCGGCAGCAGGCATCCGCGACAAACTGGCGAAGCGGATCAGCCTCTCGTTTCCGAGGGACACGCTCGAACGCTCGATCCAGCTGCTCGCCGAGGAGACCGGCGTGCCGATCGAGATCCGCGGGTCCGACCTGCAGCTCGAGGGGATCACGAAGAACCAGTCGTTCGCGCTTTTCGAGCGCGACAAGGCCGCCGAGGAGATCCTCCGCGTGATCCTCGCGCGGAGCAATCCCGACGGGAAGCTCGTCTACGTGATCCGGACGCGGGACGGCGGCGAGTCGCTCGAGATCACCACCCGGGCCGCGGCCGGCAAACGTGGCGACCCGATCCCGCCGGTGTTCGATTCCCCGCTCCCTCCAGGTGACTCCCCGAAATGATCATCGTGATGCAGGCCGGTGCCGGACGGACGGAGCTCGACGCCGTGGTCGCACGGATCGAGCAACTCGGGCTCCGGCCGCACGTCATCGTCGGCACGGAACGGACGGTCGTCGCGGTCGTCGGTGACGAGCGGCACGCCGCCGGCAGCGGCGTCGAGACGCTTCCGGGCGTGGCCACGGTGATGCCGATCCTCGCCCCCTACAAGGTCGCCAGCCGCGAGGTGCAGACGGAGCCGACGGTGGTCCGCGCCGGGCCGCTCGAGGTGGGCGGCCGCTCGATCGGGGTCATCGCCGGCCCCTGTTCGGTGGAGAGCCGCGACCAGATCCTCGCCGCCGCCCGGGCGGTGAAGGCGGCCGGTGCCACCGCCCTGCGCGGCGGCGCCTTCAAGCCGCGGACCAGCCCCTATGCGTTCCAGGGGCTCAAGGCGCAGGGGCTCGATCTGCTCTCCGAGGCCCGCGCGGAGACCGGCCTGGCGATCGTCACCGAGGTGGTGGCGCCGGAGGACGTGGAACTGGTCGCGCGCCATGCCGACGTGCTCCAGGTCGGCGCGCGCAACATGCAGAACTACCGGCTTCTCGAGGCGGTCGGCGGCATCGACCGGCCGGTCCTCCTCAAGCGCGGTCCGGCGGCGACCGTCGAGGAGCTATTGCTGGCGGCCGAATACGTCCTCAACGGTGGCAACCGCGCGGTGATGCTCTGCGAGCGTGGGATCCGCACGTTCGAGGCCCACACGCGCTTCACGCTGCCGCTGGCGACCGTGCCCTGGCTCCACGCGCGGACCCATCTGCCCGTCGTCGTCGATCCCAGCCACGGCACGGGCCATGCAACGCTGGTGCCGGCGCTGGCCGCGGCGGCGGTCGCCGCCGGCGCCGACGGCCTGATCATCGAGGTCCATCCCGATCCCAAGACCGCGTCCAGCGACGGTGGGCAGTCGCTCGACTTCCCGTCGTTCGCCCGGACGATGGAGACGTGCCGGCGGGTCGCCGCCGCGGTCGACCGGGTGATCGCCGCACCGACCAGCGGCACCCCGGCGTTCACCGCGCGCGGCTGAGCCCCCGGTGCCGTGGCCGCGGTCAGCTCGGAGAGGGGCCCGCGGCCGGCCGGCTCCGGCCGTGGCCCGTTGCTCCGAAGGGCCGAATTGCTAGACTTCGCGGCCTCTTGCCAGTGCCACGTTCAGGGGGAGTTTGTCGTGCAGCGTCGTTTCCTCGCCGCGGTCGTGTTTCCGTTCGTCCATCGCCTGCTGGCAGCCGTGGCGCTGGCTACCTGTTTGGCCGCCGCCCCCGCCATGGCGAGCGAAGCCGATCTGGCGATCCCCGATCTCAAGGAAGCCAAGTTCTTCAACGGCTCGATCAGCGGCCACGACCTGCTGCTCTACGGGTCGTTCGTGATCGCCGGCACCCTCGGGATCAGCCTCTGGCTGCGCTCGCAGATCAAGGCCCTGCCGGCTCACGAGTCGATGCTCAAGGTGGCCGACATCATCTTCACCACCTGCAAGACCTACCTGCTCAAGCAGGCGCAGTTCCTCGCCCTGCTGTTCGCGCTGATCGCCGCGGCGATGGCCTACTACTTCCTGTTCCTCAAGGGAGAGTCGGTGGTCACGCTCGGCCTCGTGCTGCTGTTCTCGATCGTCGGCATCATCGGCTCGTTCTGGGTCGCGTGGTACGGCATCCGGGTCAACACCTACGCCAATGCCCGCACCGCTTTCGCCGCCCTTCGTGGCGAGCCCTGGGACGTGGTCAACATCCCGCTCCGCGCCGGGATGTCGATCGGCCTGTTCCTGATCTCGCTCGAGCTGATCATGATGGTCGTGATCCTGCTCTTCGTCCCGCGGAACATCGTCGGGTACTGCTTCCTCGGGTTCGCGATCGGCGAGTCGCTCGGAGCCTCCGCCCTGCGGATCGCCGGCGGCATCTTCACGAAGATCGCCGACATCGGCTCTGACCTGATGAAGATCGCCTTCAAGGTGAAGGAGGACGACCCGCGCAATCCCGGCGTGATCGCCGACTGCACCGGCGACAACGCCGGCGACTCGGTCGGCCCCACCGCCGACGGCTTCGAGACCTACGGTGTGACCGGGGTGGCCCTGATCTCGTTCATCACGCTCGCCGTGCCGAGTCCCGACATCCAGGCCAAGCTCATCGTCTGGATCTTCTTCATGCGGTTCCTGATGGACTTCATGTCCGGCGCCTCGTACTTCATCAACCAGGCGATTTCCGAGAAGCAGTACAAGGGCCTCAAGGAGTTCGATTTCGAGCAGCCGCTCACCCGCCTGATCTGGATCGCCTCGATCCTCTGCATCGCGATGAGCTACCTGATGAGCAAGCTGCTCATTGGCGACATCGCCGTCACCGCGGCCGATGGCACGGTGACGCAGCTCCCGCAGCTGTGGTGGCAACTCGCCTCGATCATCAGCTGCGGCACGCTGGCCGCGGTGCTGATCCCCGAGTTCACCAAGGTGTTCACCAGCTCCCACTCCAAGCACGTCCACGAGATCGTGACGGCGTCGCGCGAGGGTGGGGCCTCGCTGACGATCCTCTCCGGGCTCGTCGCGGGCTATTTCAGTGCCTTCTGGAAGGGGATCCTGATCGCGGGGCTGATGTTCATCGCCTACCTCGTCAGCCAGCTCGGCCTCGATCAGGTGATGGGCGAATACGCCTCGATCTACGCCTTCGGCCTGGTGGCCTTCGGCTTCCTGTGCATGGGGCCGGTGAACATCGCCGTCGACAGCTACGGCCCGGTCACCGACAACGCCCAGTCGGTGTTCGAACTCGCCCAGACCGAGCAGATCCCCGGCATCGGGAAGGAGATCGAGCGCGACTTCGGGTTCACGCCCAACTTCGAGCAGGGGAAGCACTACCTCGAAGCCAACGATTCGGCCGGCAACACGTTCAAGGCCACTGCCAAGCCGGTGCTCATCGGCACGGCCGTGGTCGGGGCGACGACGATGATCTTCTCGATCATCCTCGCCCTCAAGAAGGACGGCCTTCTCGCCCTCAGCCTCACCGACGCCCCGGTGCTCCTCGGCTTCATCTGCGGCGGTGCGGTGATCTACTGGTTCTGCGGCGCCTCGATGCAGGCGGTGACGACCGGCGCCTACCGGGCGGTGGAGTACATCAAGAAGAACATGAACCTCGACAAGGCCGAGGCCGACATCGAGGACTCGAAGACGGTGGTGCGGATCTGCACCGAGTACGCCCAGAGCGGGATGTGGAACATCTTCATCGCCCTGATGGCGATCACCCTCGCCTTCGCCCTCTTCGACCCCAACTTCTTCGTCGCCTATCTGGTGTCGATCGCGATCTTCGGCCTGTTCCAGGCGATCTCGATGGCCAACACCGGCGGCGCCTGGGACAACGCCAAGAAGCTCGTCGAGGTCGACCTCAAGGAGAAGAACACCCCGCTCCACGCGGCCACGGTGGTCGGCGACACGGTCGGGGATCCGTTCAAGGACACGACGAGCGTGGCCCTCAACCCGATCATCAAATTCTCGACGCTGTTCGGGCTGCTGGCGGTGGAAATCGCCGTCAAGATGCGCCACCCGGTCGATGCCGCGGGCGTGCCCCTGACGGGCGACGCCAAGCCCGCCGACTACACCATCATCGCCGGCGCGGTGATGTTTCTCGTGGCGCTGTACTTCGTGTGGCGGTCGTTCTACGCGATGCGAATCCCGGAGCGGACGACGGGGAGCACGGCGCGGGGCCACTGAGCGACCCGATCGGGAGCGGAGCGGTGGAGGCTGCAGCGTCCCGGACGGTCGTCGTCACCGGCTCGGCCGGCCGGCTCGGCCGGGCCGCCTGCCGGGAGCTCGTCGGCCGCGGCTGGCAGGTGCGCGCCCTCGACCGCCGCCCGTCGCCCGCGGGAGAGTCGATCGTCGCCGATCTGGCCGACATGCCCCGACTCGTCGCGGCGTTTGGCGGTGCCGCGGCGCTCGTCCACCTCGCCGCGACGCCGGACGACGACGATTTCGCCGCCCGTCTCCTCCCCGACAACCTCCTCGGGCTCCACAACACGCTCGAGGCGGCGCGGGCGGCCGACGTGCCGCGGGTCGTCCTCGCCAGTTCCGGCCAGGTGAACTTCATCCAGCAGCAGGAAGGGCCGTGGCCGATCCGCGTCGGCGATCCGCTCTCGCCGCGCGGCTGGTATGCGGTCACCAAGGTGGCGCTCGAGGCCGCCGGGGCGATCCATGCCCGCGTCACCGGCCGGCCCGTGATCTCCGCCCGGCTCGGCTGGTGCCCGCGGACGCGCGACCACGCCGGGGAGCTGGCGGCCAGCTTCCACGGCCCCCACTGCTACCTGTCCCCGCGCGACGCCGGCACGTTCTTCGCCGCCGCCGTCGAGCGGCCGCTGCCGGCCGGGCACCACGTCGTCTTCGTCTCGAGCCTCCCGGCGGAGATCGCGATCTTCGATCCCGAGCCGGTGCGCGGCCTCCTCGGCTGGGAGCCGGCCGACCGCTGGCCCGCAGGGGCTTGCGACGACCTGCCCGGATGAGGCGGAACCGGTCCGCCGGGGCTCAGTAGCGCACCACCTGCGCTCCCGTGCCGAGGCCGAGGGCGGCGAGCTCCGCCTGGGCCTTGGCGAGGAGCAACGCCACGTCGCTGGCGATCGCCACGAACCGGAAACCCTGCTCGATGCGGCGCCGTGCCGCCGCGGCGTCGGCGGTGTGGATGCCGGCCGCCACGCCGTGCTTCCTCCCCATCGCGAGGAGATGGTCGAGGGCCGCGACGAACGCCGGATCGTCGCTGTCCATCGCCGGCCTGCGCCCCATCGACTTGAGGAGGTCGTTGGGGCCGACGAAGAACGCGTCGATCCCGGGGACGGACAGGATCTCGTCGGCCCGCTCGACGGCGTCGACGTGCTCGGCCTGGACGACGACGAGGATCTCGTCGTTGGCCCGGTCGTAGTAGGTGCCCGGATCGGTGCGGAAGTTGACGGCGTGGAGGAAGCCGCCCACCGAACGGCGACCGAGCGGGCCGTAGCGGGCCGCCGCCACCACCGCCTCGGCCTCGGCGCGCGAATTGACCATCGGCACGACGATCCCGTAGGCGCCGTTGTCGAGGACGCGCTTGATGTTCTCAACGGTGTTGAGGGGGACGCGCACCAGCGGGACGGTGCCCGTTCCCCCGTCGCGCTCGGCGAGCGCCCCCTGGGCGGCGACGGCCCCGAACGCGTGGACCGCGGTCTCGATGCCGATCGGCGCGTGTTCCAGCTCGACGGTGAGCCAGTCGAAGCCGACGCAGGCGAGCAGGCGGGCGGCGGTCGGGTCGGGAAGGCAGAGCCAGGTGCCGACGCTCGGCTCGCCACGGCGCAGTTTCTCGCGGACCACGTTGGTGCGCATCGGCTCCTCGGTCACGTCACGCGCCCGAGGCGGGCACGCAGGGAGGGCAGGGAAAGCACGTCGGGATTGGCGACGTGGCGCGGCCGGCGACCGGCCAGCAGGTCGACGATCGCCTCGGCCGCCTGCCGGCTCACTCGCTCGCCGGTCTCGACGGAATTGAACGCCTGGTGGGGGGTGATGAGCAGGCGCGGGCAGCCGCGAAGCGCGCTGGCCGCCGGCAGCGGCTCGGCCGCGAAGGCGTCGAGCGCCGCGCCGGCGATCGCCCCGGATTCGAGCGCCGCCACCAGCGCCGCCTCGTCGACGAGCGCCCCGCGCGCGGTGTTGACGAGGTAGGCCGAGGGCTTCATGGCCGCCAGTTCGGCCCGGCCGATCATCCCCCGGTTGGCGGCGGAGAGGGCACAGTGGAGCGAGACGAAGTCGCTGTCGCGGAGGAGCCGGTCGAGGGGCACCAGTTCCACGCCGGGGACGCCGTCGGCGGGGGCGAACGGGTCGTGGCCGAGGACCCGCATCCCGAAGCCAGCGGCGCGCCTGGCGACGGCCCGGCCGATCCGGCCGCAGCCCACGATCCCCAGCGTCTTGCCGTGGACGTCGTGCCCCCAGGCCACGCTCCACTGCCCGGCGCGGAGGAGATCCTCGCCGGCGGTGACGCGCCGGGCGACGGCGAACAGCAGCGCCCAGGCGTAATCGGCGACGGCCTCGTCGAGCAGTCCGGGGGTGTTGCAGACGACGACGCCGGCGCGCGTGGCGGCGGCCAGATCGACGCAGTCGAGCCCGACCCCCCAGCGCGACACGCATGCCAGCGCCGCGGTGCGCGGGTCGGCGAACAAGGCCGCGGAATAGTCGTCAGAACTGGCGAGGACCGCCTCGTGCCCTTCGATGGCGGCGGCCAGGGCGTCGGCAGCGAGCGGGCCGAACGGCTCGGCGACGGTCACGGTGCAACCGGCCTCGGCCAACAAAGCCCGCGCTTCCGCACCGGCTTCGTGGCCCGCCCGCGCGGTGAGGAGGACGTTCCAGGCCATGGCACGCATCTGCCCGCGACGGGGGCCGTGGCCCGCCAGTCACCCCAGCATCGCCATGGCGACGAGAGTGTAGATCACGATCCCGACGACGTCGACGATCGCCGACACGAAGGGATTGCTCATCAACGCCGGGTCGAGACCTGCCGAGCGGAACACGAGCGGCAGGGCCGAGCCGACGAGCGACCCGAACATCACCACCGCCATCACGGTCAGGGGGATCACCAGCGCCGCCGTCGGCGACGGCGCATAGACCAGCGCGAGGAGGTAGCCGGGCACCGCCAGCAGCGCACCGAGGAGGAGGCCGAGGACCACCTCGCGGCGGAGGATCCGCGGCCAGTCCTCCAGCCGGCAATCCCCCGTCGACAGCGCCGTGATCACGAGCGTCGCCGACTGGTTGCCGGAGTTGCCGCCGCTGGCGATCACCAGCGGGATGAAGGGGATCAGCCAGGCATGGTCGATCGGAGACTTGGCGAGGACCATCGCCGTGAGCGCGGCAGTGGCGAACAGCACCGCCAGCCACACGCCGCGCTTCCAGGTCATCGTGCTCACCGCGGCGTCGAGGTAACTCTCGCCGAGGGGGGAGACGGCGGCGATCCGCTGGGCGTCGTCGGTCGCCTCTTGGCGCACCGCGTCGAGGACGTCGTCGTGGGTGACGATGCCGACGAGCCGGTCGTCGTCGTCGACGACGGGGATCGCGAGGAAGTCGTAGCGCGCGAGCTTCTGCACCACCTCGTCGCGCGGCGCGGTGATCCCGACCCGGATCGGATCGCGCTGCATGAGGTCGGTGACGGGGGCGGTCGGTCGGGCGAGGATCAGGCTGCGGAGCGAGACGATCCCCACCAGCCGACGCTGGGCATCGAGGACGTAGATGTAGTAGATCGATTCGGTCGCCGGGGCCTGCGACCGGAGCCGGGCCACCGCCTCGCCGGCCGTGACTTCGGCCGGCAGCGAGGCGTATTCGGTGGTCATCAACGCCCCGGCCGACCCCTCCGGGCAGGAGAGGAGGAGGCGGATGTCGTGGCGCTCCGCCTTGGCCACCAGCGGGAGGATCGCCTCGACTTTGTCGTCGTCGAGGGCCCGGAGCAGGTCGGCCCGGTTGTCGGCCGCCATCGCCTCGATGAGCGGCCCGAGGCGGTCGTTGTCGGCGGCCTCGACGAGCCGGACCTGACGGGCGATCGGGTAGTAGGGGAAGATCTCCGCCTGCCGTTCATGGGGCACCGCGGCGAGGAGGCGCCAGATCTCGTCGTCGTCGAGGCCCTCGGAAAACTCGGCGACGCTGGCGGGGTGCAGTTCCGAGGCGACGTCATGGAGGCCGGCGGTGTCCCCCTCCGCCAGCATCAGGCGGATTTCGGGGATCAGCAGTGGATTGGCGGTGACCATGCGACGGCGCCGATCGCGGCGGGGGGGCAGGTGGCGATCCGCTCGTGCCCGGCCGGACGGCACCCTGGCCGGCGGTCCGAGCCGCCGCGCCGCCTATACTTCGGGACGATCTCCAGACACTGCCGAGTATGCCATGAACGAGCCGGGAGACCCACGTCTGCCCTCCACCCATGACGGCGCTCCCGTCGGGCCGGCGCGTCGTGCGCGGCTGGCGGCGGTCGCTGTGGCGCTGGCGACGGCCCTGGCAGCCACGGCCGTCGCCGGCGACGCGGGACACGGTGATCCGCAGCGCGGCTTCGAACTGCTCCGCACCAAGGCCTACCTCCCGGCCGATTTCGACCAGGAGGTGTTCGACCGACTGTGGACGACCTGGGAAGAACCGCTCCGGTCCCGGGCCGAGGCCGCGCCGCTCGCCGAGCGACGGCGGATGGCGATGGAGCGCTACGGCCTCGTCGCCGACCCGGCCGACGCGAGCCGGTCGCTCCAGTACGTCGTCGACGACCGGGGGCTGTGGACGATGAGCTGCCTCGCCTGCCACCAGGGGCAGGTCGATGGCCGGGCGATCGCCGGCGTTCCCAATTCCGACTACGCCCTCGAGACGCTCACCGAGGAGGTCAGGCAGGTCAAGATCGCGACGCGGAAGCCGCTGGCCCACATGGACCTCGGATCGCTCCTCATCCCGCTGGGAACCACGGCGGGCACGACCAACGCGGTCGTCTTCGGCGTCGCCCTGATGCGCCACCGCGACGCCGACCTCAACGTCGTCCCGGCCCCGCCGCAGCTCTCCTATCCGCACCACGACATGGACGCCCCGGCATGGTGGCACTACCGCCGCCGCCGTCAGCTGTACGCCGATGCCTTCGCCCCCAAGGGGCACCGCGTCCTGATGCAGTTCCTCCTCGTCAAGGAAAACGGCCCCGGGCAGTTCGCCGCCTGGGAAGAGGACTATCGTCACGTCGAGGCCTGGCTCGAGTCGCTCGAGCCGCCGGCCTGGCCCTGGCCGGTCGACGCCGGCCTCGTGGCCCGCGGACGGGGGCTGTACGCCGCCCACTGCGCCGAGTGCCACGGGGCGCCGTCGCGCGACCGCTCCGTCGCCGACGGCTACCCGGAGCGCGTCGTGCCGCTCGACGAGATCGGCACCGACCCGGTGCGGTTCGCGGCGCTGTCCGCGGAGCAGCGGCGGAGCCTCGCCGGGAGTTGGTTCGGGCGCGGCGCGGCCGAACCGCGCCCGGGGAGCGACATGCCGGCCGGCTACGTGGCGCCGCCGCTCGACGGCATCTGGGCCAGCGCCCCGTACCTCCACAACGGCTCGGTGCCGACGCTCTGGCATCTGCTCCGGCCGGCGGCCCGCCCCGTCGTCTGGCGCCGCGACGGGCAGGCGCGCTACGATCGCGACCGCGTCGGCCTGGTCGTCGAGGAACTGCCCGCGCTGCCGGCCGGGCCGCTGCCGGCGGTCGAACGCCGCCGCCACTTCGACACCACGCGGCCCGGCAAGTCGGCGGCGGGGCACGACTTCCCCGACGTCCTCGACGAGGAGGGAAAGACCGCGGTCCTCGAGTATCTCAAGACGTTGTGAGCCGCGGCGCCGCCGTCCGTCTGCTAGGCTCCCAGACCCGTTCCCGTGATGGAGAGTGCCATGACCCAGCTCGAAAGCGGCCGTGCCGGCGAGATCACCCCCGAGATGCGGTTCGTCGCCGCCCGTGAGGATCTCCCCGAGGAGACGATCCGCGCCGAGGTCGCCCGCGGGCGGATGGTGATCCCGGCCAACCGCGTCCACCTCGGCAAGAAACTCGAGCCGATGGGGATCGGGATCGCGGCGCGGACGAAGATCAACGCCAACATCGGCAACTCGGCCGTCACCAGTGACGAGGCCACCGAGCTCGAAAAGCTCCACCTCGCCGTTCACTACGGCTCCGACACGGTCATGGACCTGTCGACGGGCAAGGACATCGACCGCATACGCCAGGCGATCATCGACGCCTCGCCGGTGCCGATCGGCACCGTGCCGATCTACCAGATGCTCGAGGAGCTCGGCGGCGAGATCGAGGACATGAAGCCGCAGCACTTCCTCGACATGTGCGAGAAGCAGGCGCGGCAGGGGGTGGACTACATGACCGTCCACGCCGGGCTGCTCCAGGAACACCTCCACCTGACGATGAACCGGATCACGGGGATCGTCAGCCGCGGCGGCTCGCTCATCGCCCGGTGGATGATGAGCCACCGCCTCCAAAACCCGCTGTACACGCACTTCGAGGACCTGTGCGACATCTTCCGGGCCTACGACGTCACCTGGAGCCTCGGCGACGGGCTGCGCCCCGGCAGCATCGCCGACGCCAGCGACGAGGCGCAGTTCGCCGAGCTGCATGTCCTCGGTGATTTGACGCGGCGGGCCTGGGCGAAGGGCTGCCAGGTGATGGTCGAGGGGCCGGGGCACGTGCCGATGGACCAGATCGACATGAACGTCAAGCGGCAGATGGAGGAATGCGACGAGGCGCCGTTCTACGTGCTCGGGCCGCTCGTCACCGACATCGCCCCCGGTTACGACCACATCACCAGCGCCATCGGCGCCGCCCTCGCGGGCTGGAGCGGCGCGGCGATGCTCTGCTACGTGACGCCGAAGGAGCACCTCGGCCTCCCCGATCCGGAGGACGTCAAGCAGGGGGTGATCGCCTACAAGATCGCCGCCCACGCCGCCGACCTCGCCCGGCACCGCAAGAACGCCCGCCAGCGCGACGATGCCCTCTCACGGGCCCGCTTCGCCTTCGACTGGAACGAGCAGTTCCGCCTCGCCCTCGATCCCGAGACGGCGCGGAGATACCACGACCAGACGCTGCCGCAGGAGACCTTCAAGAGCGCCCACTTCTGCAGCATGTGCGGGCCGAAGTACTGCTCGATGAAGATCAGCCAGGAGATCCGCGACATGGCGGCCGCGGACGACGCCGGCCGTGGTGCCGCACCGGAGCCGGCCGTCGTTGAATTGAAGTAGGCGGCGATCGTTCACCGCGCCACGTCGCCGCGCACCTCCGCCGGAAACGCCGGCGTGCCGCCGCGCCGCGTGCAGACGAAGCCCGCCACCCGTTCCGCATGGGCATGGAGGCTTTCCAGCGGCCGACCGGCGCGGTAGCCGAGCGCCAGCGCCGCGGTGAAGGCGTCGCCGGCGCCGACCGTGTCGACGATTTCGACCGGCGTTCCGGGCAGATCGCTCAGGTGGCCGTCGGCGGTCACGAGCAACGAGCCCCGCGCCCCGCGGGTCAGGGCGGCGAGGCGGAGCGCGAACCGCTCGACGAGGTCGCGGAGGATCCGCTCGGGGGTGCCCGAGAGACCGAGGATTCCGGCGACCACCGGCAGCTCGTCGTCGTTGCACTTGACGACGTTTGCCAGCGGAACCGAATCGCGCACCACGTCGGGGGACCAGAACGGCGGCCGGAGGTTGATGTCGAGGATCCGCAGGGCAGGGGGGGGCACGGCCGCGAGGAAACGCCGGATCGTGGCCCGCGACAGCGGGCCCCGCTGCCCGAGCGTGCCGAAGCAGACGACGGACGTCTCGCGTGCCAGTCGCTCGAGCGCCCCGCTCCAGGGGACGTGGTCCCAGGCACAGTCGGGGGCGAAGACGTAGGCGGCGTGCCCCGCCGCGTCGACCGTCACGTCCACCCGGCCGGTCGGCTTCGGGAGGACCGCCACGGCCTCGGCGCCGACGCCACGGGACGTGAGCTCGCCCAGCGCGCGGCGGCCGAGGTCGTCGTCGCCGACGGCGCCGGCCATGCAGACGCGGGCGGTGTCGCCGGCGAGCCCGGCGGCACTGCAGGCGAAGTTGGCCGGCGCCCCGCCGAACCGGGCCCCGTCGGGAAACACGTCCCAGAGGATCTCGCCGAGGCCGACGACCAGAGGGACAGCCCGGCCGCGTGCCGCGTTCATGGCTTCCGCGACCACCCGGTGCCGTCGGCGCGGTCCTCGAGGACGATCCCCGCCGCGGTGAGCTTGTTGCGGACCAGATCGGCCGTCGCGAAGTCCTTCGCCTTGCGGGCGTTGGCGCGGATCTCGAGCACCAGCTCCATCAGCTTGCCCACGAGATCCTCGTCGCCGCCCGCGGCCTTGGCCTTCGGTTCGACGAGGAACAGGCCGAGGACCGCGGTCAGTTCGCGGAGCGTCTCCATCAGGGACACGAGCGTAGCGCCGTCGGCCGGGGTGGCCTGCTTCTCCATCCCCTGCTGGTCGATGAACTTGTTGACGACGCGGACGAAATCGAACAGCGTCGCCATCGCACCGGCGGTGTTGAAGTCGTCGTCCATCGCCTCGAGGAACTTCCGGCGCAGGGCCGTCGCCTCCGCACCGGCCACCGCCGCATCCCCGGCGCGGCGGTCGCGCGCGGCGAGCGCCCAGAACTTCCTCCCCGTAAGGCGTTCGAACCGCTGGAACAGCCGCTCGAACGCCTCCAGCGCCCGGGCGCTCTCGCCGAGCGCCTCCTCGCCGAAGGCGATCGGAGACCGGTAGTGGGTCGAGAGGAGGAGGAAGCGGATCGCCTCGGGGCGGTGGCGGGCGAGGAGGTTCTTGAACGGCTCGGCGCCGGTGCTCTTGGAGATCTTCGTGGCCGCCTGGGCGGCGGCGTCGTCGGCCGAGCCCGGCTCGCCGCGCGGACGGCCACCGACCTTGCCCGCCGCCCCCGACGCCTGCATCAGGCCGTTGTGCATCCAATAGGTCGCCATCGGCCGGTCGTGGAGCGACTCGCTCTGGGCGATCTCGTTCTCATGGTGGGGGAAGACGAGGTCGAGGCCGCCGCCGTGGATGTCGAACTGCTCGCCGAGGATCGCCTTGCTCATCGCCGAGCACTCGATGTGCCAGCCCGGCCGCCCCGGTCCCCACGGGCTGTCCCACGACGGCTCCCCCGGCTTGGCCTTCTTCCACAGGGCGAAGTCGGCGGCGGAGCGCTTCCGCTCGGCGGTCGAGCCCCCTTCCCCCTGCATCTGCTCGACCGAACGGTTGGTGAGCTTGCCGTAGTCGGCGTCCTTGGTGACGTCGAAGTAGACGTCGCCGTCGGCGGCGTAGGCGCACCCCTTGGCGATGAGCCCCTCGATGAAGGCGATGATCGTGCCGATGTGCTCGGTGGCCTTGGGCATGACGTCGATGCCCGTGACGCCGAGGGCGGCGAGGTTGGCGAGGTAGTCGGCGGTCATCTCCTCGGCGAGCTTCGCCATCGTCGTGCCGCGGGCCCCGCTCTCGGCGATGATCTTGTCGTCGACGTCGGTGACGTTGACGACCCACGTCACCTGCCAGCCCGAATAGACGAGGTGCCGCTTGACGGTGTCGAAGATCACCGGCCCGACCATGTGGCCGATGTGGCTCGGCTTGTAGACCGTCGGCCCGCAGAGGTACATGCCGACGTGCCCCGGCCGGACCGTGACCAGGGGGCGCTTGGCGCGCGAGAGCGTGCTGTAGACCTCGATCGGCGGCAGCGCCGCCCCCGTCGCCGTCGTCGTCATCGCGCCTCCGCTGGTCAGTCCGCCGTGCCCGTGCCCGGCACCCGTTCGACGAGGACCACGCACTCGGCGCCGATCGCCTCTTCCCGGCCGATCGGCCCGACACCCTCGCCGGTCTTCGCCTTGAGCCACACCGCCGCCTCGTCGATCCCGAGGATCGTCGCGATCCGGCGGCGGATCGCGGGGCGGTGCGGGAGGATTTTGGGGCGTTGGGCGAGGATCACGCAATCCAGGTTCACGATCCTCCAGCCGGCCGCCGTCACCCGTTCGAGGGCGCGGCGGAGCATGTCGGCGGAATCACGGCCGCGGTTGGCGGGGTCGGTGTCGGGAAACAGCTCGCCGATGTCGCCGACCGCGGCCGCCCCGAGGACGGCGTCGGTGATCGCGTGGAGGAGGACGTCGGCGTCGCTGTGGCCCAGCGCCATCCGGTCGTGCGGGATCGACACCCCACCGATCACCAACGCCGCGCCGGGACCGAGGCGGTGGGTGTCGTGGCCGAGGCCGACGCGGAACATGGCTCGGGGCTCCGGGGTGGGGAGACGCCGTTTTCCCCTATACTCCGGCGATGGACAACTCCCCGTCGGCCGCCGGTGACGCGACGGTGATCCGCGTCGACGGTCTCGCCAAGCAATACCGCGTCTTCGACAAGCGGGAGGGGCTGGCGGCGAGCATCCGCGGGCTGTTCCACCGCGAGTCGCGGGTCGTCGATGCCCTCCGCGGAGTCGATCTCACGGTCCAGCGCGGGGAATTCGTCGCCCTGCTGGGGCCCAACGGCGCCGGCAAGACGACGTTCCTGAAGCTCCTCTCCGGGATCATCACCCCCTCCGCCGGAACCGCCACGGTCCTCGGACACGTCCCCTGGGAGCGGGCCGACGCCTTCCGGCGCCGGTTCGCCCTGGTGATGGGGCAGCGGAACCAGCTGTGGTGGGACCTGCCGGCCGCGGAGAGCTTCCGCCTCCACCGCGAGATCTACCGCATCGAGCCGGCCCGGTTCACGCGGACGCGCGACGAGCTCGTCGAGCTCCTCGACGTCGGCGGCCTCGTCAACCGGCCGGTCCGCGAACTGTCGCTCGGCGAGCGGATGAAGCTGGAATTGGTCGCCGCCCTGCTCCACGAGCCCGAGGTGCTGTTCCTCGACGAGCCGACGATCGGCCTCGACGTCGTCGCCCAGCACACGATCCACCGCTTTCTCCGCCATGTCCGCACCGAGCGGCACGTCACGGTGGTGCTCACGACGCACTACATGAAGGACGTCGCGGCGCTGTGCGAGCGGCTCGTCGTCATCACCCGCGGCAGCATCCTCTACGACGGGTCGCTGGAGGGGATCGTCGACCGCTTCACCAGCCACAAGATCGTGACCCTCGACCTCGACGAGACGCCCGACCGGGGCCGGATCGAGCGGTTCGGCTTCCCTTGCGAGATCCGCGGCCCGCGCGTCACGCTGCGGATCGACCGCGACCGGATCGCCGACGTGCTCCCCGGGCTCCTCCGCGACGAGCCGGTGCGCGACATCTCGGTCGAGGACGTGCCGCTCGAGGAGATCGTCGCCGGGCTGTTCCGCGGCGCCAGCGCCGCCCCGGAGTCCGGCGCATGAGCGAGACGGCCGCCCGTCCCTTCGCCGGCCTGCGCGCCTGGTGGACGATGCTCTCGATCTGCATCGAGGAGCGGCTCGCCTACCGGGGCGACTTCATCCTCGGCACGGCGATGCGCTTCCTCCCGATCGTCACCCAGGTGTTCCTCTGGACCGCCGTGTTCGGGGCGACGGCCCGGGGCGACATCGCCGGCTACTCGCGCGACGACATCGTCGCCTACTACCTGCTGACGATGGTGGCGCGGGCCTTCTCGAGCATGCCGGGGCTGGCCGGCGGCATCGCACGCAGCGTGCGCGACGGCTCGATCAAGAAGTACCTCGTCCAGCCGGTCGACTACGTCGGCTACCTCCTCGCCGCCCGGATCGCCCACAAGCTCGTCTACTACCTCGTCGCCGCGCTGCCGTTCGCCGCGATCTTCTTCGTCTGCCGGGGATTCTTTCCGCCGCTCCCCGACGCCACGACGGTGGCGGCGTTCGTCCTGTCCCTCGTGTTGTCGTTCCTCCTCGGGTTCTTCATGGAGGCCACGCTGGGGATGCTCGGGTTCTGGTTCCTCGAAGTGTCGAGCGTGATCTTCGCCTACATGCTCGTCCAGTACCTGCTGTCGGGGCACATGTTCCCGATCGACATGCTCACCGGGATCCCCACCGGCATTCCCGGCGTGAGCCTCGCCGACCTCGTCCGCTGGCTCCCCTTCGAATACACCGCCTACTTCCCCGCGGCGGTCTGGCTCGGGAAGGTCCGCGGCTGGGCGCTGGTGCGGGCGCTGGCGATCGAGGCCGGCTGGGTGGTGGCGATGGCCCTCTGCTGCCGGCTCGCCTGGCGGCGCGGCACGCGGCGCTACAGCGCCTTCGGGGGCTGACATGCGGCGCTACCTCGGCATCTTCCTCACCTTCGCCCGCGCCTGCCTGGTCCGCGACATGACGTTCCGGGCCAACTTCCTCCTCGAGTGCGTCACCAGCCTCGGGTGGATGTCGATGAACCTCGCCTTCTACCTGCTCGTGTTCACGTTCACCCCCGAGATCGGCCGGGGCACCGGCTGGACGCGCGAGCCGTTCTTCGCCTTCGTCGCCACCGGCCTGATCGTCAATTCGATCGTCCAGGCGTTCTTCATGCCCAGCGCCGAGGAGCTCACCGAGATGGTCCGCAGCGGCGGGCTCGATTCGGTGCTCGTCCAGCCGCTCGACGCGCAATTCCTCCTCTCGCTGCACCGCGTCGAGTATTCGTCGCTGGCCAACGGGCTGGTGGGCGTCGGGCTGCTGGGCTGGGCGGTGTCGCGGTTCACCGCACCGCCGCCGGCGATCGCCTGGCTCCTCTATCCGCTCCTCGTCGCCTGCGGCGTCGCGATCCTCTACGCGCTGATCATCATGCTCGCCGCCGCGACGATCCTCCTCGGCCGCAACCAGAGTCTCTATGACTTCTGGTTCTACCTCACCAACTTCTCCCGCTATCCCGCCGAGATCTACGCGGGACCGTGGGGCGGGCCGATCCGGATGATCTGCACGTTCGTGATCCCGATCCTCCTGGTGGTCAACGTGCCGGCGCGGGTGATCGCCCAGCCGTTTTCCGCGGGGTCGTGGACGCCCATCGGCGGCGCGGTTCTGGCCGCCGCCGTGATGCTCGTCGTGTCACGGCTCGTGTTCCAGGCGGCGCTGGCCAAATACCGCAGCGCGTCGAGTTGACGATCGCCGGCTCCCGGGGCAGGGGCCGGCCCTCCACGGTTCATCGTGGTCCGCCCGTCCCGCACGCCGGAATCATCCGCCGGCCGAGTGCCTGTCGGGGCGGGGCAGCGGCTCGATCACCGGTGCCGCTTCCGGCCGCGGGGGGCGCGGGTCGTGCCAGCGCTCGCGCGACGGGGGCGCCTTGGCATCGAGGGCGGTGCCGAGGCGGCGGCGGAGACGGGTCAGCTCGCCGTGGACGTCGTCGGGATAGGCACTGCGACCGGCGTCGGCCTCGGAGCGCTTCACGGTCCGGGCGTGGAAGGCGGGGATGTCCGAGAGGGCCGCGGCCAGGGCCCGGCGGTCGAGCCCCTCGACCGCGGCGAAGATCGTCAGGTACTCCACGAGCTGCTGGCCGCTCCGCAGGCACTTGAGGCGGAGGCTCGGCACCGGACCGGCCGCGGTCGGGTAGAGCAGCGCCGTCGGGTCGGGTGCGGCCCAGCTCTCCGGCCGGCCGATCGAGTTCCAGGGCACGACGCCGTCGGCACCGAGCGACCACGCCTCGACGCACCACGCGGCGACCGTCGCGTTGGGCGTCCCGGGCGGATTGGCCTCGCCGTACATGCTCACGAACACACGCTGGCGTCCGAGCCGCTCGGCGACCGTCGCGGCGTGCTCGCGCAGGGCCCCGCTGATCACCTCCTCTGTGGTCACCCCGTCGAGCAGATCGCGCTGCCACTGCGGCCGCGAGATGTCGGCGCGAAACGCCACCGGCACCCCGGGATGGCCGGCCACGCCGCGCCAGAACTCGAGCCCGAAGCGCCGCAGGGCCCAAAAGTCCTGGGTGTTGGAGGGCTCGTCGAAGACCCACGCCGCCGACGAGCGGTCCCAGCGGTCCTTTTTGTTGGTCAGTTTGTTGTTGAGATAGAACTCGAACAGCGTCTCGCGCCACCCGCGCCGGTCGACGTGCGCGGCGATCTCGGCGGCCGCGGCGCGGAAGCCCTCCCAGTAGGCGTCGCCGTAGGCCGACTCGATCCAGTACCCGCCGCGGAAGTGGCGCTCGTGGTCGAGCGGCCAGTTCTCGTTGAGCGGCAGGTAGAAGACCTCGACCGGCACGGTGCCGCGCGGCAGTCCGGTGAACGCCGTGCCGTCGAGGAGCGGGCCGAACCGGGCGTCCCAGGCGCTCCAGTCCCACGTCCCGTCGGACGCGATCGCCGGCGGCCCGTCGACGCGCCCGCGCCAGTTGTAGCGGAGCACGTCGAGCGTGCAGCGGTGGGCGTGGCCGAGGCGGTACCAGGCGAATTCGTCGCCGGGCGGCAGCCCGTAGGCGTTGAGCTGCGGGATGAACGACAGCCGGTCGGGAAGCGAGAAGTTCCACACCGTCAACCGCCCCGACAGCGTCTGCCCGTCGACCCGGAGGGAGAGCGGATGCCCGCCCGCCGGGGCGTCGTGGGGAAGGTGGAGCTCGACGAAGGTGTGCGCCGCCCCCGCGGCCGCGTCGCCGGGCGTGCCCACCGGCACGAGCGGATCGACCGTGCCGGCCACCGCGACGCCGGCCGACAGCGCGACGCGCGCCGGTCCCGCGGTGACGGCGACACGCTCCGGTGGCGCGGGGACGAGGAAGCCGATCGTCTCGCCGCGCGCGGCGGCAAGGTCGAACGCCTCGAGCGCCACGCCGTATTCGTCGCGGATCCCGAGCGCCGGCCTCGGCCCGGCCGGGGCGGGTGCCGGGGCGGGGAGCGGCGCGGCGGCCACGAGCCCCGGCGGCGCGACGGGCGCGGGGAGCGCGCCCGGAGGGCCGGCAGCGACGACGACGGTGAAAAACGGCTGCCGGTCGCGCGGGCCGTCACGGCTGGTGAAGAACCGGTTGGGGAACGGTCGCGCGACGAAGCGCTCGCCGTCGCGCTCGTATTCGCTCCCCACGTCGTCGACGACGAGAAAGCCCCGGCCGCGACCCGCGGCGCGGGCCTCGATCACGGCCGGCGCCACCGGGATCACCTGCCACCCGTCGGCATCGGGGGGCGTGGCGTCGCCGAACCCCCACACGCTGCCGCGCCGTCCCAGCGATACGGCCGTCACGTCGGGCCCGTCGCCCCCCCACCGGGCCGTGCCCGTCCGCGCCCAGGCGAACGAGGCCGCCCCGTCGGCGCGCGCGTAGCCGGTGCCGGCGCCCTCGGTCCACTCGTCGACGACCGTCGACACCGTGACGCGCGACAGCGGCGTCGGCGTCTGGAGGTGGAGGTGGAGCGTCGCCGCGACGACGCGCTTGCCGACGAGCGGCGCCGGGTCGACGTCGAGGAGCGTCACCTCCTGGACGCCCTTGAGCTTGAGCTTCGGGGCGGCGCCGTTGTTTCCCTCGACCTCGGTCGGATAGGCCGACAGCCAGGTGTCGCGGACGACCGGGAGCCGCAGCGCCTCGTCCGCGGTCGCGCGCGGCCCCGGAAGCAGGAGTGCCAGCAGCACGATGGCGATGCGCGGGAGCGGGGCGCGAGCGGACTGCCCGGTCGGTTCCATGCGATCCTCCCTCCGTCGGGTTCCGCGCGCTCGCACGGCGGCCACGGACTTGTGTACCCTCTGGTCTCTGCCCCGCCGAGTGCCACCCCGATGAGCGCCACCGTTTCCGCCGTTTCCCCGCCGCCCGGTCGCCGCGGCTGGCACGAGGACTCGGCCGCGATCCTCGTCGGCGCGGCACTCGTCGGCCTGGCGCTGGCGGTCGGCTGGGCGTTTCGGCCGACGGCCGATGCGGGAAGCCGGGAGCGCTACCCGAAAGGCTGGCCGAGCGCGCTATCGAGCACGATCAACAAGCCCCAAACCTGGAACGCATCCCCGGCCGAGGCGCTCGCCGATCGCAAGGGGAAGCCGGTCGGCGCCGCGATCCTCCTCGGCCTGGGATGGGTGGTGGCGGTGAGCGCCGCCGGGGCGGTGCTCCGCGGGCACGCCGTGGCGCGCGTGATTCCCGGTGCGGCGGTGCTGGGGCTCCTCGGAGCGCTGGCCTACCTGCTGGCCGCGCAGAAGGTGATCCATTACTACAACCTCGAGTATCCGCTCTGGGCACTGGTGGTGGGGCTCGTCATCGGGAACACCGTCGGCGTGCCGTCGTGGCTCGCGCCGGCGCTGCAGGGGGAATACCTGATCAAGACGGGCCTGGTGCTGTTCGGCGCCGAGGTGCTGTTCAGCCGGCTCCTCGAGCTCGGCCTTCCCGGCCTGCTCACCAGCTGGGTCGTGACGCCGATCGTGCTGGTCGCCACCTATCTGTTCGGCGTCCACGCCCTGCGGATCCCGTCGCGGTCGCTGTGCATGGTGATCTCCGCCGACATGTCGGTGTGCGGCGTGTCGGCGGCGATCGCCACCGGCGCCGCGTGCCGTGCGAAGAAGGAGGAGCTGTCGCTGGCGATCGGCCTGTCGCTGGCGTTCACCGCCGTGATGATGGTGGCGATGCCACCGTTCATCCGTCTGGCGGGGATCGACCCGATCGTCGGCGGCGCCTGGCTGGGGGGGACGATCGATGCCACCGGCGCCGTCGCCGCCGCCGGCGAGATCCTCGGCCGCGACCTCGGCGACAAGCGCCCCGCCGAGGTGGCGACGACGGTGAAGATGATCCAGAACTCGATGATCGGCCTGATCGCCTTCGCCGTCGCCGTCTACTGGTCGGGTTGGGTCGAACGCGGGACCGCACCGATGGCGCGGTCGCTGGCCGCCGAGGCCTGGCTGCGGTTCCCGAAGTTCATCCTCGGATTCCTCGGAACGTCGATCCTCTGCTCCGCGCTGTTCACCACGTCGCCGGAGACGGCGCTGCTCGTCGACGGGGCGATCGCCGGGTTCACCGGGCCGCTGCGCGGATGGCTGTTCTGTGTGGGCTTCGTCTGCATGGGGTTGCAGACGGTGTTCCGCGAGCTGGCGCCGGTGCTGGTGAGCGGCCGGCCGCTCCTCCTCTACGTCCTCGGACAGGGGCTCAATCTCGCCCTCTCGCTGGCGATGGCGACGCTGACGTTCGGCTGGCTGTTCCGGCAGGGAGCGGGCCCATGATGCCACGGCTCGGTGGAACCCTGCGGCTGGCCACGGCGGCGCTGGCGCTGGCGGCGATCTGGCTCGGCGTGCTCCCGGCGGTCGGAAGGTGGCCGCCGGTGGCCCGGCACGTGCGCCGGATGGAGGAGGGGGGCGTCAACCCGGCGGCGATGGTGTACAGCGAACTCGACCGCCTGCCGCTGCGGCCCCGGTGGGCGGCCGAGGAGCTCGCCCTGTGGCGCGTGGCACGGGACGGCGTGGAGAACCGCTAGCATGGGCACGCTCCTGGCCTGGATCCGGCTGCTGCGCCTGCCCAACCACGCCACGGCCGTCGCCGACGTGCTCGCCGGTTGGCTCGTCGTCGCCCGCCCGAGGGAGCTCGGGTGGCCGCCCGTGGCCGCCTGGCTGGCGATCGGGGCCGGGCTGTGCCTGTACGCCGCAGGGATGGTCCTCAACGACGTCTGCGACGTCGATCTGGATCGCCGGGAGCGCCCCGAGCGGCCGCTCCCGTCGGGGCGGATCGGAGTCGGCACCGCGGCGCTGGTCGGGCAGGGATTGCTCGCGCTGGGCGGCCTCCTCGGTGCCGCCACCGCCTGGGTCACCGGTCATCCCGCCGTGGTCCTGGTCACCGCGGCGCTGACCGCGGCGGTCTGGCTCTACGACCGCCACGCGAAGGCGACGCCGTGGGGACCGACGGCGATGGGACTGTGCCGGTCGCTCGCCTGGCTCGTCGGGATGACCGCGGCCGGCGGGCCCACCGAGGCCTCCCAGTGGCTGATCCCGGCGGGAATGGGTGCGTATGTCGGCGGCATCACCCTCTACGCCCGCGACGAGGCGGGACGCAGCCGGGCCCCCACGCTGCTGGCAGGCGCGGTGGCGATGGCGGCGGGGCTGGCGCTCGTCGCTGCCCAATCGGTGTGGACGGTCCGTTCCGGGGAGGCCGCGCCGTTCCTCGCGGCCCGCGCGCCGGGGAACTGGGCCGCCGTGTGGGCGGTGCTGATCACGCTGCTCAGCGTGCGCAACGTGCTGCCATTGATCGATCCGTCGCCCGGTCGCGTCCAGGCGACCGTCGGCAATTGCATCATGGCGATCATCACGATCGACGCGATCGTCGCGATGACGACCTGTGGCGAATCGTGGGGGATCGCGGTGCTGATGCTGCTGGTGCCGTTCCTCGTCGGCCGTGCCCTCGTGCCCCCCAGTTGACGCGCCATGGTTCCCGGCTACGGCACCAACTCGATCGGCGACATCCCCGCGCTTGCGGCCGTGCCGATGCTCCGTGAGTTCGGCTACCGGTCGCTGGCGATCACGCTCGACCATGGCTGCCTCGATCCGTTCGCGGATGACCTGGCGGCCGAGATCGAACGCTGGCGCGGCGTGCTCCGCGCGGCGGGGATGGCCTGCGTCGTCGAGACCGGAGCCCGCCATCTCCTCGACCCCACGGTCAAGCACGAGCCGACGCTCGTTTCGGCCGACCCGGCCGCCCGCGCGCGGCGCGTCGACTTCCTCCACCGTGCGATCGACGTCGCCGCCGCGCTCGGTGCCGGGTGCGTGTCGGGTTGGGCCGGCGTCGTCCGCGACGCGGCCCCGGGGGCGGTCGTCTGGCAGCGCCTCATCGCCGCGCTCGGCGGCGTCCTCGACCATGCCGCCAGGCGCGGCGTCGCCTTCGCCTTCGAACCGGAGCCGGGGATGTTCGTCGACACGCTCGACCGCTACGGCGAATTGCTCGACCGGCTCGGCCGCCCCGCGGGGCTGCGCCTGTGCCTCGACACCGGGCATCTGGAATGCCTCGGGGAATGGCCGACGGCCGAGCGGCTCGCCCCGTGGGTCGGGCGCGTCGCCACCGTCCACGTCGACGATTCGCTGCCGTGCATCCACGAGCACCTCCCGCTCGGCTCGGGAACGGTCGACTTCACGGCGCTGTTCGGCTGCCTCGCGGCCGGCGGCTACGGCGGGGGATTGCACGTCGAGTTGCCGCGCCAGCGCCACCGCTGGGTCGAGGAGGCCCGGCGCACGGCGGCATTTCTCGCCCCGTGGTCGTGAGCGGCACCGGCAGCGCGTAGACTGCGCCGCTCCCCTGGGAACCCGTCGCCATGTCCGCCGCCCCCCACGTCCTCGTGCTCTCCGTACCCGGCCTCCGCCCCGAGGACCTGCCGCGGATGCCGGCGCTGGCGGCGCTCGGAGCCTCCGGCTCGATCGCGCCGCTCGCCCCCGGTTTTCCGGCCGTCACCTGCCCGGTGCAGGCGACGCTGACCACCGGGGTCGGACCGGTCGGGCACGGAATCGTCGCCAACGGTCTGTGGGACCGGAGCCGGCGCCATCTCGAGATGTGGATCAGCCCCGATTCGGTCCACCGATCGCCGCGGATCTGGGACCGGCTCGCGGAGGCGCGCCCCGGATTCCGGACCGCCGCCTGGTTCCTCCTCCAGAGCAAGCACGCCACGGCCGACCTCGTCTGCCTGCCGGCGCCGCGCCACAACGCCGACGGCACCGAGACGATGTGGTGCCACACCAATCCCGCCGATCTCTACGCGTCGCTCCGCGAGGCGCTCGGCGACTTTCCGCTCCACCGCTTCTGGGGGCCGCTGGCCGGCATCGACTCGACGCGGTGGATCGTCGACTCCTTCCTCCGTGCCGCCGCCGGGGCGCCGCCCCATCTCGCGGTCGTCTACCTGCCCCACCTCGACTACGCCGCGCAGCGCTCCGGTCCCGACAGCCCGCCGGCGCTGGCGGCCTGCGCCGAGCTCGACGCCGAGATCGCCCGGCTCGTCGAGGGGTTCGCCGCCCTGGTCGATCCGACCCCCCCCACGGTGCTCGTCGCCGGCGAGTACCGGATCCGGCCGGTGAGCCGGGCCGTCTGCCCCAACCGCATCCTCCGCGAGGCGGCGCTGCTGGCCGTCGTGGCGACTCCCCAAGGGGAGTTGATCGACTTCGAACGCAGCGCCGCCTGGTGCCTCGCCGACCACCAGATCGGCCACGTCTACCTCCAGCTCGGGCTGCCGCGCGAGAAACGTGACGCGCTGGTCGGCCGGATCGGCGAGCTGTTTTCCGGGCGGCCGGGGATCGGCCGCGTGATCACCGGCCGCGGGCTCGTCGAGGCCGGGCTGTCGGCGACACCGGTGCCGGCGCTGGCCAGCCGGTGCGGCGACGTCGTCCTCGAATCATCGCTCGACGCCTGGCTCGCCTACCCGTGGTGGTCCGACGACGCGCGGGCGCCGTCGTTTGCCCGGTCGATCGACATCCACCGCAAGCCGGGGTACGACCCGCTCGAGCTGTTCGTCGACCGCTCGTCGCCCCCGCCGCCGGGATTGCCGTTCGCGATCCCGCTCGACACCCGGCTGCTCGCCGGCTCGCACGGCGCGGTCGATCCCGCCGCGCCGCACGAGACGATCCTCGTCTGCTCGCAACCGGGGGTCGTCGGCGCGGAACCGTTGGCGGCGACCGACCTGGCGACGGTGGTCCTGAAGCTGTTCGGCGCCGGCTGAGCGGCCGGGCGGCTCAGGTCCACTCCGGCTGCGGCTCGATGGCGTCGGCGCTGCGCCTGCCGGCATCGGCCCGTCCCGAGCCGGCCAGCCGGCTGGTCGCCTGCACGGTCATGTCGCCGTCGCAGGTGATCTGGCAGGAAAGCCTCAGGCCCGGCGTGCCGGCGAGCCCCTTGGCGGCGAGCACGTCGCGTTCCGCCTTCGTCATCCGGGCCGGTTCACCCGCCGTGAACGTCACCCGGCAGGTCGTGCAGCGGGCGATGCCGCCGCAGGCGTGGAGCTGGTCGATCGCGCACTCGTCCTCCAGCGCGTTGACCAGCCGCTTCCCCTCCGGCACCGTGAACGTGCCCACCCCGTCGACCGTCAGCCGTGGCATCGTCGTGCTCCGCGTGGGGGCGCCCGGTGGCGCCGATCCGAATCCGATCCGATTCGCGCCGGGCGCGGCGCTACTTGCGCGGCGCCTTGTCGTCGAGATGCGCGGCCAGGTCGTCGGCCGACACCGTGCTCGGCACGCCGTCGAGCGGCACGTCGAGGCCGGCCGTCCACACCAGCGCGTTGAGCATCAGGCGGCGGAAGTCGTCGTCGGCCCAGTTGCGGTGGAAGTGGGCACCGGTGCAGCCGAACCCACGGCCACCGCCGGGGCGGTCGTAGGCCCAGGCGAGGACCTCGCGCGATCCTTTGCCGGCACGGACGACGGGGTTGTTGCTGTGCGGCCCGTCGGGGCGCTCCCGCGTCGCGTCGGGGGGTACGGCGGAGAGGATCGGCACGAGCCCGTCGGCCGGTTCCTTGAAGCGCATGTGGTAGTACCACTCGTCGTTGGTCGTGAACGGCTTGACGCCGCGGGTGATCGGATGGTCCTTGGCCAATTCGGTCGCCGCCAGCGTCCAGTGCGGATTGACCGACCAGTGCGGCTCGAAGTAGCCCCCCATCCAGTTGAGGAACTCCGGGCCCCCCTTCTCCTTGGGCACCTCGACGGCGTAGTGGAGGCAGGCGACCCCGACGCCGCGCTTCGCCAGGGCGTCGATCTGCCCGAGGCGGTTGCTCTGCAGCACCGGATGGCCGCCGCCGCCGTCGGCGAAGAAGAAGATCGCGTCGGCGTTGTCGAACGCGGTCGGGTCGGTCGGCCAGCCGTCGGTGTGGGTCACCGTCACCAGCCGCTGCCCCGAGGCATCGAGGCACTTCTCGAGGAGCCGGGTGCCGGCGCGGAACTCGTGCTCCCCGGGGCCGTGGCTGGCGCGGCCGGCGACGAGGACGATCTTCTTGCGGCCGTCGGCGAGCCGCGTGCGCTTGAGGTGGATGTCCTTGAACTCGACCTTCATCGGCGGCCCGGCATGGAGCTGGAGGGCGAGGATCCCCTCCGCCGCGCGTTTGTCGGTCTGCTCGTCGATCGTCTCCGACATCAGCGTATCGTTGATGAAGTGGGAGAGCTTCGTGCCCTGGGCAACGATCCGGTAGTCGTTCCAGTCCCCCTGCTTGATGACCTTCTGGAGCTCCTCCTTGGAGCCGATCGACTCGGTTTTCTTCGTGCCGTCGGCGGCGATCGTGACGCGCTGGCCGCGCTCGGCGAGGATCCCCCGGCCACGTTCCTCGTAGAGGATGCCGGAATAGTTCGTGCCCGCCTCGATGTCTCCCTGGTAGCCGCCGACGACCGAGTCGCCGAGATCCTTGCTGCGGTACTGGATACCGCTGTTGCCACCGGTGAGCCGGTACCGGAGCCGGAGCTCGAAATCGTCGAGCGTGCCCTGCCTCCAGATCAGGAACGTGTTGCCCTTGGTCGGCTTCTCGGCGGTCGTCTGGCCGACGATCGCGCCGTCGGCGACGGACCAGAACTCCCCCTTCCCCTCCCAGCCGTCGAGAGACGTGCCGTTGAAAATCGGCACGAAGCCGTCGGCCTCGGCAGCCGACGCCACGGGAGCCCGGCCCGTGAGCACGGCGCATGCCAACGCGGCCGCGAGCAGCGCCTGCCGGTGTGCTCCGCGGGGCGCCGGGACGACGGACGGGACGAATCGACGACGGGCAGTCACCACGGCACACGCCTCCGCGCGGAAGGATCGCGGGGGGATCGACCGTCGCCCGCCCGCGCGGCCGGAGTATGCCACGCGGTGCCGCCGGGATTCCAGGCGCGGCCCGGTGGACGTGCCGGCGGCGACGCGACGGCGCGATCAGCGGCCGCCGGGGCCGGCGAGGCTCGTGGCGTCGAACGACTCGCGGTCGAGGCCCATCATGTCGAGGAACCGATCGAGGCCGACGACCCTGATCCCCAGCCGTCGGGCTTCGGCGAGCTGCTTTTCGCGCCGCTTCTCGTCGGCCGCGCGCCACCCCGAGGCCTTGTCGAGCCCCGCCGCCGCGATCCGCGGGAGGCCGCCGTCGACCACCATGTCGGTGGCCGGGCTCACCGCAGGCTCGACGGTGCCGCCGTAGCGTTGCACCAGCCGCGTGAGCGTGTCCTGATCCTGGCCGGCGTCGGCATCGACCTGCATGAAGCCGACGAACACCGTCTCCAGGGCCCGCCCCGGCGCCCACAGGCTGGTGGCGATGCCGTCACCGGCGAGGAGCGGATCGCGCGTCGCCTGCTTGCGGATCCGCGCCCGGGCGAGCGACGGTCCCTCGATGTCGATCACCTCGATGACCCCTTTGCGGGATCCGATCGGGGGTTGCGGATCGGAGGGATCGAAGACGTTCATCACCAGCCCCCGGGGCAGCGAAGCCGTCGAACCGACGTCGATCAGCACCGAGCGGTCGAACTCGTTGACGGAGACGATCCGGCCGTCGAAGCCGTCGATCCGGTCGTCTTTCGGCGTCGCGGCGAGGACCTGGTCCTGGAGGGCCCGGTCGGCGACGCGCAGGTCGGCGAGGACCTCGTTCTGCCGGGCCAGCGACCGCTCCCGGTCGCGCAGCTCCTCGAACACCGTCGTCATCCGCTCCTCGGGCGGCTGGGCCTGGAACCGCGTCTGCCGCTCCGGCGCGAGGTAGTCGCGGGCCTTGGCGATCTCCTCGACGACGAGGTTGAAGCGGTCGGCGGCGGCGTTGGCCTTCTTGAGGTCGTCCTCGAGGCGCTTGACGAGCTGCTCGTACTCGGCGCGGTTGTCGTTGAACGCTTTCCGCTCCGCCTCGGCATCGGCCTGCTGCTTGGCGAGCAGCCGCTCGAGCTCGTCCTGCCGGTTCCGCGAGTCGGTGAGGGCCTTGTCCTTGCCCTGCTCCATCGACGCCTTCTCGGCGTTGAGATTCTTGAGCGCTTCGTCCTTGCTCTTCACCGCAGTCATCAGCCAATCGGTGAGGCGCGTGTAGGCCTTGGCGTCGTCGCGGTAGTCGCCGAAGCGCTTCTCGAACGCCTCGGTGGTCTCGGTCTCGATGTCGGCCACCGCCTTGTCGTCCGGGTAGCCGAGGATCTGCAGCAGTTTCGCGCGGTCGTCGACCGCCTTGCGCATCTCGGTCTGTGCCTTCGCGGCGTCGGCCTGCGCCGACTGTGCGGCGTTGGAGGCGTCGGTGCCGCGGCGGTAGAGGAGGTAGGAAGTGATCGCGAGCACGAACGTGAGCATCACGAACGTGATCAGCGCGATCGTCAGCGACTGCGAGACCGAATTGCGGTTGGCGGCCATCTCGGACGGATCCCCCGTTGCCATGCGTCCCTGCAGGCCGGCGCCTCCCGCACGGGGTGGCCGGGCCGGTTCCCGACCCGCCGGGCCGGGGAACCACCGGGAGGTGCATCGTCGGCCGCGTCAGGTGATGTTTACAGCCTGACCGATCGTGACGGCTGTGTCGAACGGGCGGTTCGTGCCGTCCGCCGGGAGGCCGGCGTCGGCCCATCCGACCGTGGTCCCCGCGTGGGCAGCGGTGCGCCCCAGGAGCGCGACCGCCGTGGCCCGGACGAGCCCGGGCCCCTCGTCGAGCGGGACACCGGACCGGATCGCCCCGACGAGCGTGCCGATCGACGCCCGGTAGCGGCTGCCGTCGCTGCCGCATGGGCCGAACGACAGCGTCGCTCCGCGGGACGGGTGCCGGGTGACGACGCCGGCCCGCAGGTCGGCCGTCCCGCCGCTGCCGTGGACGGTCTCCTCGGCGAGGCCTTCCCCGGTTCCGTTCCGGAGGCAGAGGACATGGAGCCCGACTCCCGAGGCGAAGTGGTAGCGGATCGACAAGCCGTCGGTGACGTCGCCGATCGACCGGCGGTCGCGGCGCCCGGGAAGGACGCGGCCGGTCGCGGAAACGGGGACTGCATCGCCGAGGGCCCACAGCGCCTTGTCGATCGCGTGCACCTGCCGCTCGAGGAGCGGCCCGCCGCCGAGATCGGCGAAAGAAATCCAGTTGCGCTGCCGCCATTCGGCGCCGCTCATTCCCGGCCGGTGCGGCACCCGCCACGGCAGGCCGGCCTCCGTCGCCATGAGCAGCGCGCGCGGCCGGCCGATCGCTCCGGCCTGGATCTGGCCGATCACCGCCGCGGTCGCGTCGTCGTGGCGGAAGGCGAGCCCGGAGCCGACCGCCAGCCGGCGGTGCCGCGCCACTGCCAGGGCACGCGCCGCGCGGAGGCAGCCGCCGGCATCGATCGCCAGCGGGGCTTCGCAGAAGACATGGCAACCGGCCGCCACCGCGGCTTCGAGTTCGCCCGGCCGCCCGGCGGGAGGAGTGGCGAGAATCACCAGATCGACACCGGCGGCGAGCACGCCGGCGCAGGCCTCGGCGCCGACCAACCGCAGGGGAGCGGGGTGAGGGCCCCCGGGCCGGTCCGCCGTCGCGCGGCCGACGGCCTCGACCGCCGCGGCCGCCTGGTCGGCAAACAGGTCCCCGACGGCCACGATCCTCACCGACGGGTCGGCATCCAGCGCGAGAACGGCCGCGCCGATTCCGCGGCCACCGCACCCCACGAGCCCGACGCGGAGCGTGGCATCGCCGGTGGGAAACCATCCCCCGCGGGGCGCGGCCGCGGCGGGAGCCGCGCCGGCAGCGAGCGGGGCGACCGTGGCACCCGAGACGATGCCGCCACCGACGTGGATGAACCGGCGACGCGACGACGAGCGGGGCAGGGGGCGCATGGCGTGGCTCCTCGGGGGATCCGGCCGCCGCCGGCCGGCGCCGTCACTGTACCAGCCCCTCGGCGCCCGCGCCGCCGCTCACCGCCAGCGGGCGGCGAATCTCGCGAGCGGTTCCTCGAACGCCTCGGGAGTGGCTCCGAACGCGGCCTCGAAGTCGGCGCGCCGTTGCCCGGGGGAGTCGTCGGCCAGCGGTGGTTTCGCGGCGAGGATCCCGAGGTAGCGCACGTATTCCGCCTTGCGCGTCTGCACGAGCATCGCCGTCAGCGCCCAGCTGGCGGCGTAGGCGTCGAGCGCCGTGTCGGGGTCTCTGAACGGCGCGTCGTCGGCGATCAGCGTGCCGAGCCGCGGTGCGCGCCCGGCGGCGACGATCCGGTCGGCGCGCGGGCGGTTGACGCCACCGATGCCGCGCCAGCCGCGCCCCGAGGCGAGGTCGGGGGTTTCGAAGTAAGTGGCGATCCCCTCGCTGACCCACAGCGGGACCGGCGCCAGCCGGCGGTGGAGACCGGCGTTGAAGGCCATCTGGTGGGTGGCCTCGTGGACGAGCGTGCTCACCAGGCCGCCGGCCTCGGGGCTGGCAAGGATCTCGAGCCCCGCGCGGCCGGGGCTGCCCCCACGCCCCCCCGGACCGTCGCGGCCGGTGAGGTCGTAGGTCGTGACGCGGTTGGAGAGCAGGTTGTAGTAGCCCACGACGCGGTCGGCGGCGGCACCGAGATCGCCGGCGGCGAACGCCTCGTAGCGCTCGCGGTCGGCGAACACCACGACCACCAGCGGACGCTCGGTACCGGGCAGGTCGAGCCCGGCGTGGCGCCAGAAGTTGACGAACGCCTCGTGGAGCCGCTCGAACAGGCCGGCGCACCACTGCGCGTACCCGCGTGAGGTGTCGTAGCAGACGACGTAGTGCTTCGTGATCACGACGTCGAACCCTGCCGGCAGCTCGGCGAGAACGCGCCGGGCGACGTCGCGGGCCGCCAGGGGGGGCTCGGCCGCGAGATCCTCGCGGGCGACGATCGTCGCCGGGTCGAGCAACTCGAGGCGACCATCGGCCGACTCGACGAGTGCGCCCCCGTCGAGCGCCTCACGGACGACGAGCCCTTCGACGACCCGCGATCCCGCCGTGCCGCTGACCGTGAACCGCCGTGTCACGGCGGCGACCGGTTCTCCCGACGCCGGCGCGCCATCCTCCGCATGGCAGGCGGTCGCGCATCCAGCGGCGACCACGGCCATCACCAGCCGCACCAGCCGGCGAAGGTTCCCCAAGTCGCCGGAACGCTCAGCCTGACCAAGGTGCCCCCCGCTGGCGCGGCGAATCGGTCGGGGCGGGCCGGGGGGGGACTGATCTGGTTCCACGCACCGGTCCACTGTAGGGTTCCCGCGCTTCACGGTCGGGCATGGTCGCTCCCGCGGCCGAAGCGCGGGTGCGACCGGCTCCCGCGCCGTCGTGTTCCATCGGTGTCATTGTTCGCCCATGACGACTCCGCCGCCAACCGACCGCACCGTCCCCCGCGCCCCCCCCGCCGCGCGCCGGTGGGCGCTGGTGCTCGGTGTTGTGGCCGTTTTCGCCTCCGCGGTCGGCTGCTCCGGCAGCCGTTCGGGGGGGCCGTCGTGGCCCTGGCGCGACCGCGAGAAGGAACGCCGCCTCGCCGAGAAATACGGCACGACCGCCAAGCAGCGGATCGAGACGCTCCATGCCGACGCGAAACAGGCCCGGTCCGCCGGGGCGGAACGGCAGATCGCCTACACCGAGTCGCTGGCACGGCGGATCCTCGAGGAGCACGACCCGCGCGTCCGCTGCGAGATCGTTGCGACCGCCGGATCGTTCGACACCCCGGCGGCCGCCGCCATCTGCCGCGGGGCGCTGCAGGACCCCGAGCCACGGGTGCGGAGCCAGGCCTGCGACACCTGGCGGGAGCGCGGCGGGCCCGATGCGGTGGCGCTGCTCACCGCCCGCTACCGGGCCGACACCGATCTCGACGTGCGGCTCCGCGCGCTGCGGATGCTCGGTGAACTGAAGGACAAGGGGGCGATTCCGACGCTCGCCGAGGCGCTCGAGAATCCCGATCCCGCCGTCCAGTACCGCGCCGTCGCCGCCCTCAAGCAAGTCAGCGGCCGCGACCTCGGCAACGACGTGAACGCCTGGCGCGAGTGGGCCACCGACCCGGAAGCCCAGCGATCCGAGGTCACACTCGCCGAGCGGCTGCGGGTGCTTTTCTGAATATCGCGCCCGCGGGGCCATCCATGGCCCCCGCGGGCTTACGCAGGCGGAGGGACAGCCAAGGTGTCCCTCGCCTGCGGCGGTCGCACCTCCGGGCGACCGTGGCCGCCGCCAGTGGCGGCGGCGGGGGCGCGCTGGGTGAACAACGACCGGCGTGGAGGGGCTGCCCATGCCCCGGGAGCCGGCGTTCAGGCGACGAGCGGAGCCATGGATGGCGAAGCGAAGTCGTCTGCGAGCGAGCGGAGGCCTGGAAGGCCGAAGTGAGCGTCCGGCGACGGGGCGTGGGCAGCCCCGACCCCACGCCAATCACCGCTGCCCCAGCACTGCGCTCCGCCCGGCGACCGTAAGCCGTCGCCGACGCCGGGACGGCGGCGACTGCGCGAAAGCCTCAGGCCGAAGTGAGCGTCCGGCGACGGGGCGTGGGCAGCCCCGACCCCACGCCAATCACCGTCGAAAGGTCGCCGGCACTGCGCACGCGCGGCAGCTGCGCGCGGGCTTACTCACGCGCGGCGGAAGCCACCGTTGACCGGGACGACCTGCCCCGTGACGAAGGCCGCGTCGTCGGATGCCAGCCAGGCCACCGCCGCGGCAACGTCCTCCGGCGTGCCCCACCGGCCGAGCACGCTCTCACGCACCGCCCGGCGCTGCCAGGCCTCGCTCGCCCCCTCGCCCCATGCCGTCCGGATCCACCCCGGGGCCACGCAGTTGACCCGCACCCGCGGTGCCAACGACCGGGCGAGGCTCCGCGTGAACGCCATCACCGCCCCCTTCGACAGGGCGAACAGCTCGCCACTGTCCCCCTCCATCCCGACCTCCGCCTGATCCCACCCGATCGTCACGATCGCCCCGCCATGGTGATCCCGCATCCACGCGCCGAGCCCGCGCGCGAGCGTGGCGGTGGCGACGACGTCGACGGCGAGCAACTCCTCGAGCTTGCGCGAAAAGGGCCACTGCGCAGGCGCGCCGGTGAGGACGTCGGCCCCCGCCACCGCCACGACGACGTCGATCCCCGGCAGTGCCGCCGTGACCTCCGCGACGAGCCTGTCGGCGGCGCCGGGACGGGCGAGGTCGGCGAGGAACGTGCCTGCATGGAGGGCCGGGTCGGGAAGCGCGGCGACGGTCGCCTCGGCACCGGGAGCACTGCGGCCGTGGACGGCGACCCTGGCGCCGGCTGCGGCGAGCGCGACCGCGACGGCCCGGCCGATCCCGCGGCTGGAACCGGTCACCAACGCCGTCCGACCGGCGAGCGCGGCCGGGGTGCTCATCGGCCGTCCCGGACGGCGGCGACGCGTTCCTCGGCCGCACCCCGCAACGGCACGATGAAGCACGCCGCTTCGGCGGCATTACGGACGAGCAACCGCTCGCCGGCGAGGCAGGGGTTGTTCCAGGTCTGACCGTCGAGGGCCGCGAGCCGGGCACGGACCCGCGCGGCCGTCGGGTCGGCGTCGAGGACCACGATCTCGCCCGGCTCCGACTGGACAAGCAGCAGGTCGCCGGCGCGGAGCACCTGCCCCTGCCCGTAGCGGCCCCCCTTCCAGGCGCGGCGGCCGTCAGCGACGGCGACGCACTCGAGGATCCCGTCGGACAGGCCGTAGGCATGAGCGCCGTGGAGCACGGCGCTGGTGAACTTGGTCTTCAGTAGGCCGTTGTTGCGCCAGACTTCCTCCACCGTCCAGGGCACGGCGTCGGCCGTGGCGATGCGAAACAGCGCCGCGCCGAGGCCGTAGCCCTTGGAGAGGAGGAAGCGCCGGTCGTCGAGGAACACGGGCTGCGAACAGTTGGCGTCGGAGTTGCTGTGGCCGGGCCATTCGCAGCGCCAGACGGTGGCCCCGTCGGCCGGGTCGTAGCCCGCCACCTCTCCCTCGTTGCCCGACACGATCAGGCGCCGGCCGGCGAGCGTGACGACGATCGGCGAGGCGTAGCCGACCTGCCGGTCACCCGCCGTCCAGCGGCGTGTGCCGTCGGCGCGGTCGTAGGCCACGAGGGCCACCGGCCCGTCGGCACGCGGGCCGCCGCCGGGAACGACGACCAGGTCGTCGACGACCAGCGGCGATCCCGCCCGCCCCCAGGCGACGGCCAGGGCGTGGGCCTCGGGGTCGATGCCGAGATCGTCGAGGATGTTCTTCTTCCACACGACGCGCCCGGTGGCGCCGTCGATGGCGTGAAGCCAGCCGGTGGCCCCGGCCGTGTAGACGATGCCGTCGTGGATCGCGGGGGTCGACCGCGGCCCGACGCCGCCGAGCACCGTCTGGTGGCGCGCCGCGACGGCGACGACCCACTCCTCGGTCCCGTCGGCCAGCGCGTAGCAGGCGACGACCTCCTCGGGACCACGCTGCTCGAGGGTCACGGCATGGTCGCCACAGGTGGCGAAGCTGCCCCACCCGGCTCCGATCGGCCGCCGCCACACCTCGCGCGGGGGACGCGCCTCCCAGTCGGCGTCGAGCGCCACGTCGACCGTGCCGGTGCCGGCCGGGCCGAAGAACCGGGGCACGTCGGCGGCGGTCGCTTCCCAGGCCGGCGTTGCGGCTGCCGGCGCCGGCGAGGCCCCCTTCCGCTCGAGGAGAAAGTCGGGCGAGGGCTGCCAGCGCCAGGCGAATTCCGGGACCAGATCCCCCGACACGCGCTCGATCCGGAGCGTCGCGACGGCCGCGGCGACGAGGGCGGCGAGGATGCCGGCGACGGTCCACTTCGTCCGGCGCGGATGGCCGCTTTCGCGGAGGAACCAGCTGACGAGGGCGACGAGCCCGGAAAACGACAGGATCAGCGTGATGATGTTGCGGACCGCGCCGTCGATGAGCGTGCCGAACAGCGTCTCCAGCCAGCCGGCCCGCACCAGTGCCACGGCGGCAGCCAGCGAGGCCAGCGTCACCCAGACCCGCGCCGACGGCCACAGCGGACGCGGCCGCGACTCCGGCGCGGGAGACTTCTTGTCGGGACCACGCGTGCGTGCTCGGGACACGGCCGGCCTCGTGGCGGGTGGGCGATCGGTCGCCAGCCGGTTCGTCCCGGAACCGCGGCCGACTGCGTCGGCAGTGTAGCAGTCGCCCGGGCTCCCCCGGGCGTGTGCGGCCGGTGTGGCGGGCGTGTTGTCCGAGGTCTGCGCGCTGACTAAACTCCGAAGCCCGCGAACGGCGCAGGCGATCGGTCGGTTGCCGTCGAGGTCCGGCGGGCCAGCTGCCATGGGTGGCCGCTCGGCCGCCGCCCGTCCGGGGTGATCGCCCGACTCCCACATCCGCCGCGGGCCCGCGGCCCCAGAGACACGGACGCCGCTCCATGAACCGACCCGGCACGGGCGCTCCGAACCCGCGCCCCGGCGCCGACGCATCCGCGGCGGCAGCAGCC
>JAGWVR010000030.1 GCA_018970785.1 Planctomycetota bacterium | reverse complement strand
CCGTTGGGTTGGAACGGCGTGCACGAGGGGCCGAGGAACCCCGGCTTGCCGGAGTTGTAGGGGGTGTGCTGCATCCGCGGCGAGAGGCCGACGTAGGGGGGCGCCGCCGGATGGGCGGGCCCGCGCAGCCGGGCCACCACCGAGCCGAACTCGGGCCAGCCGCCGGCCGGCTGGCGCTGGTGGCTGCGGCCAGTGAGGCACTGGAACGAATAGTGGTCGCCGGTGGCGCCGACGATCGAGCGGATCACGGCCAGCTTGTCGGCCATCCCCGCCAGGCGCGGGAGGAGCTCGCCGAGCTCGATCCCCGGGACGTTGGTCGGGATCGGCCGGAACTCGCCGCGGATCTCGGCCGGGGCGTCGGGCTTGAGGTCGACGAGGTCCTGGTGGGGCGGTCCACCGGGGAGGTAGATCATGATCACCGCCTTGTGCGAGCGCGTGCCGGCGACGGCCTCCGCCCGGGCGAGATCGACCAGCGACACCCCCGCCGTGCCGCCGAGGCCGGCCAGCGAGCCGATGCGGAGGAATTGGCGGCGGGCGAGCGAGTCGCAGAAGCCGCCGCGCGACCGGGCACCGACGATCGAGAGCATCCGGGTTCTCCGGGATCCAGAGGGAATCGGGCGGCGCCGTCAGGCCAGCTCCGGCAGCGGCACCGGCCGCTCGAGCAGATACTGGGGCCGGCCGGTGTGATCGGCGAGGGGCACGGTGGCGGCGTCGATGCCGAGGTGGCGGTAGAGCGTGGCGAGCACTTCGCAGAAGTGCACGGGGCGGTCGGCGATCGCGCTGCCGGTGCGGTCGGTGGCGCCGATCACCTGCCCGGTGCGGAACCCGCCGCCGGCGAGCAGCGCGCCGCCGACCTGCGGCCAGTGGTCGCGGCCGGCGTCCTTGTTGATCAGCGGCGTGCGGCCGAACTCCCCCCAGGCACAGACGGCGACGTCCTTGTCGAGCCCGCGGGCATGGAGGTCCTCGACGAGGGCCGACAGCCCCTGGTCGAACTGCGGCAGGTGGGTGTTTTTCATGCCGTTGAAGGTGTCGGCATGGAAGTCCCAGCGGCCGAAGTTGAGCGTCACGACGCGGCAGCCGGCCTCGACGAGCCGGCGGGCGACGAGGAAGTGCTCGAGGTTCCGCGGCGCGCCGTCGCCGAAGCGCTGCGCGTCCCCCGTGCCGTAGCGCTCGCGGACGTGCGCCGGCTCGCGCGACACGTCGAGGGCCTCGGCCAGCCGGCTGCTGGTGAGGATGTCGAACGCCGACCGCGACAGGGCGTCCATGCCGTCGAGCGTGCGGCCGGCGTCGAGGTCGCGGCGGAGGCGATCGACCGTGCCGAGGAGGCCGCGGCGGTCGGCGAGGCGCTCGGCCGACATCCCGCGGAGGACCATGTCCGTGCTCGCCGGGCCGTTGGGGCGGAACGCGGCGTGGGCGACGCCGAGAAACCCGGGCAGCCCCGGCGAACCGTAGGGGGGATGACCGGCGTCGGGGGACAGGCCGACGAACGGCGGCACGGCGCGGTCGACCGGCCCGAGCAGCCGCGAGGCGACCGACCCGATGCTCGGCCAGCCGCCCGAGGGCTGATTGCGGAGGGGGCGGCCGGTGTAGCAGATGAACGAGTCGTGGTTGCCGTCGGGGGAGCCGTACACGCTCCGCAGCGGCACGCACTTGTCCATGATCGCCGCGAGCCGGGGCATGTGCTCGCAGATCTCGATCCCCGGCACGTTGGTCGGGATCGGCTGGAACTCGCCGCGGATCTCCGCCGGCGCGTCCATCTTCAGGTCGTACATGTCCTGGTGCGCCGGCGCCCCGCACATGTAGATCATGATCACCGCGGTGTGCGACCGCCGGCCGCTGGCCGCCTCGGCGGCCAGGACGTCGCGAAGCGACAGTCCGCCGACCGACAGCGTGCCGATGCGGAGCAGATCGCGGCGACGGATGCCGTCGCACAGCCGCTGGCCGCGGCGGGCCGAATCGTCGACGAGCGACAGCATCGACTGCCCCTCCCGGGGTGGGGTTTCGGGGTTCGTGTTCCGCTACTTTACACCGGCCACAGAGCGGGCACGACCGCGATCCCCCGCTGGTTCAGTCGGTCGGTGGGGGCGGCCGGCAGGAGCGCCGAGTGGATTCCACTCCCGAGCAGGGAGCGACCCCGACCTCGCCCGTCGGCTCCAAGTCGTTTGCTCGTCGAGGGATCGGAGCAAAAGCCGGGCCCGGATTGCGAGCTCCACACGCACCGGTCGACCGGGGGCGGTACATTGTCAGGGCCGTCAGACGGCTGTGGAGGCCTCGCCATGCTCATGATCCGCGGCGGTGGTGGTCGGTTCTGCGACGGCGTCCGCCGGCGCGACTTCCTCGCCATCGGCGGGCTGTCGTTCGGCGCCGGGGGGCTGTCGCTCGCCGGCGTTCTCCGCGCCCAGGCAGCGCAGGTTCCGGGAGGCACGGGCCTCGGGCACAAGGCGGTGATCAACGTGTTCCTCGGTGGCGGCCCGCCGCACCAGGACATGTTCGACCTCAAGCCCGATGCCCCCAGCGAGATCCGCGGCGAGTTCGCCCCGATCGCCACCAACGTGCCCGGGATCCAGATCTGCGAGGTCTTCCCGCGGCTGGCGGCACGCGCCGACAAACTGGCGATCATCCGCTCGGTCGTCGGCTGCGAGGGGGCCCACGCTGCCTACCAGACCAACACCGGATGGCCGGAGGCGAACCTCCGCACGCTCGGCGGCCGGCCCTCGCTCGGCTCGGCCGTCGCCCGGCTCGTCGGGCCGGTCGATCCCTCGGTGCCGCCGTTCGTCGGCCTGGCGGACAAGACCTCCCACCGCCCCTGGTCCGACTCGGGCACGCCCGGGTTCCTCGGCCCCGCCTACGGCCCGTTCAAGCCCGACGGCCCCGACCGCGACAACATGACGCTCAAGGACGTGTCGCTCGAGCGCCTCGGCGACCGCCGCCGGCTGCTCGCCTCGGTCGACCGCCTCCGCCGCGAGGCCGACGCCTCCGGCACGATCGCCGGGATGGATGCCTTCTCGCAGCGGGCCTTCGACGTCCTCTCCGGCAGCAAGCTCCTCGACGCCCTCGACGTCTCGAAGGAGGATCCGGCGGTCCGCGCCGCCTACGGCGACGGCAAGCCCTACAAGTTCCAGTACGACGGCGCCCCGACCTGCAACGACCATCTGCTCATCGCCCGGCGCCTCGTCGAGGCGGGGGTCCGGGTGGTCAGCCTGTCCTACGGCCGGTGGGACAGCCACGGGCAGAACTTCGCGCTGGTCCGCGACCACGGCGCCAAGCTCGACCAGTGCCTCTCGGCGCTGCTCGACGACCTCGCCGCGCGGGGGATGCTCGACGACGTCGCCGTGATCGTGTGGGGGGAGTTCGGGCGGACGCCGAAGATCAACAAGGACGCCGGCCGCGACCACTGGCCGCAGGTGACCTGTGCGCTGCTGGCCGGCGGTGGCCTGCGGACCGGGCAGGTGATCGGCTCGACCGACCGCCAGGCCGCCGAGGTGCGCGACCGGCCGGTGCGCTTCGAGGAGATCCACGCCACGCTCTACCACTGCCTCGGCATCGACCCGCTTGCGACGACGGTCACCGACCTCACCGGCCGGCCGCAGTACCTCACCGACCACCACGCGCCGCTGGCGGAATTGGTCTGACGGCGCACCTGTGGCACCTCCGGCGCTGCCGCCGGGATCCGGCTCATTCCTCGGAGGCCTCCATGCGCCGGTTCCGCTGGTCGATCGGGCGTGCGTTGCTGGCGGCCGCGGCGGCCGTGTTGATGGCGGCCCTCGGACCGGCCGCCCGCGCCGGGGAGAGCGGCTTCACGCAGCGCGTCATCGACCCCCACCCGGGGGAGATCTGCTACGCCGTCACGCTGGCCGACGTCGATGGCGACGGCCGGCAGGACATCGTCGTCGTCACCGAAAACGCCGTCTACTGGTATGGCAATCCCGGCGCGGCCGACGGCGCGTGGCGGAAACACACCGTGATCCGCGACCAGACGCCGCGCGACAACGTCTGCATCGCGGCGCACGACATCGACGGCGACGGGCAGGTCGATTTCGCGCTGGGAGCCTCGTGGCCGAAGACCGGCACGCTCCACTGGCTCCGCCGCGGGGCGAGCCTCGACGAGCCCTGGACCGTCCACGGAATCGGCCCGCTCCACTCCACCCACCGGATGCGCTTCGCCGACGTCCTCGGCACGGGCCGCCCGCAACTGGTGGTCTCGCCGCTGGCGGCCGTGGCCGGGGCGGCGGGGGTCGAGTTGACGGCGCTGGCCCTGCCCGCCGACCCGGCGGTGGACCGCTGGCTCCCCACCGTCCTCGACCGCACGCTCAACCGGATGCACAACCACACCCATGCCGATCTCGACGGCGACGGCCGCGCCGACACGCTCACCGCCAGCCGCGAGGGGGTGAACCTGATCCACGGCACCGCCGGCGGTTTCGCGCGCCACGGTCTCTCGAGCGGCATCGCCGGCGCGACCCCCGACGGCAGCGGCGCGGGGGAGATCCGCCTCGGCCGCCACGCCGACGGGACGCCGTTTTTCGTCACGGTCGAGCCGATGCACGGCACGGCGGTGGCGGTGTGCCACCCGTCGGCCGGGGGCGTACTGGCCCCGTGGGAGCGCGCGGTGATCGACGAGGGCTACGCGCGCGGCCACGCCCTGGCAACGGTCGATCTCGACGGCGACGGCGGCGACGAGATCGTGTTCGGGTCGAGCGACCCCTCGGCGGTCGCCGGCCACGGGCCGACGGTGGCGGTCTACCGGGCCGATGCCACCGGGCGGCGCTGGGAACGGACCGTGCTCGATGCCGGCGGCGTGGCGGTGGAGGACATCGCGGTCGGCGACCTCACCGGCGACGGCCGCCCCGACATCGTCGCCGTCGGCCGCGCGACCCACAACGTGAAGCTCTACGTCAACGCGCTCCCGCCGCGGTGAGGGGCCACCTCCGTTCGCGTCAGCCGTACAGCGCCTGTTCCATCTGCTTCCGCACCGTCGTCAGCCGGGCGACGTCGCCGCCGCCGACCTCGGCGGTCGCCCAGCCGGAAAAGCCGATCTCGGCCAGCGCCTCGCGTACTTCCCCCCAGGGCACGTCGTCGTCGGCGCTCGTGATGTCGACGAAGGCGTTCTTCTTCCGGCTGAACCCCTTGATGTCGAGCTTCACGCAGCGGTGGCCGAACGTACGGATCCACTCCTTCGGCTGGCCGTATTTCCAGTGGTTGCCGACGTCGTAGTACATCCCGATCCACGGGCTCTTGAATGAATCGACGAAGGCGATGAACCGCTCCGGCCCCTGCTCGGGGGGCGCGTCGTGGTCGTACATCATCCGGTTCCAGACGTTCTCGACGAGGATCGGCTGGCCGAGCGACGCCGCCAGCGGCAGCACCTTCTTCAATTCGACGCGGCAGCGCTCCTCGATCTCCGCCGCCGGGCCGTCACCCCCCTGGCCGACGACGATCAGCACCCCGCTCCCGCCGGCGGCGTGGGCCACGCGGAGGCAGTGCTCGAGGTTCGCCACGGCGGTCGCCCGCTCGGCGGCGTCGGCGCTGGTCAGCCGCTGCTGCCAGTGGGCATGGTTGATCGCGTTGTGGACGAAGACCCCCGACTCGGCGACCGCGGCACGCGCCTCGGCCGGGGTGTAGAGCGACGCCTGGTCGAGATCGACGCCGTCGAACCCCGCGTCCTTGGCGAGGGTGAGCCGCGCGGCGAGCGGGAGCTTCTGGCCGGCGGCCTCCCCCGGGATCATCCCCAGCTTGCAGGAGAGGAGGATCCGCTTGCCGACCGGCGGCGCCACCGGAGCCGGAGCCGATCCGGCGGCGGGCTCGGCGGCGACCGCCACGGCCCCGCGGGAGGCGAGGGCGAGCGCGGCCGGCGCGGCGGCGAGGAGGTGGCGGCGCGAGACGAGCGGTGAACTCACCGGCATGGCAGGGACTCCGGAAGCGGACACACGGTCGGCCCGTCAGCGGCCGTCCCACCACAGCGGCGGGCCGTCGAGCGCACGGGCATGGAGCGAGCGGAACTCGGCGAACGCGCCGTCGGTGGCGGCGAGCGCCTCGAGCGTGGCGGCGCCGGTGGCCAGCGCCCCCTCGATCTGGCGCTCGTCGACCAGGCCGACGGCCCGGATCGCGTCGAGCGCCGTCGCGATCCGCGGGTCGGCGCGGAGCCGGTCGCCGGCCTGCGGCCGGGGGCGCGTGCCGTCGGCTTCGCGGCGCTGGAACCAGACCGTCTCCCAGGCGCCGTCGGACAGGCGCACCTGGAACACCGATTCGATCGTCACGCGCCGCGCCTGCGGGTCGAGGTTCAGCCGGGTGGCGCGGAACCTCCCGGCGGCATCCGCCTGGCCGCGGGCGCTGGCGACCCAGCGCCACGGATCGGCGGCCGGGCGGGCCCCCCCGAGACCCCCGAGGAGACTCTCGAGGCTTCCGCCGAGCGTCTCCTGGAGGAGCGGGAGGATCGTGGCGGCATCGGCGGCCTGGTCGCGCCGCACCTGCACGTCGCCGACCCCCTGGAACGTCACCGGACCGTCGAGGGCGTCGGCGAGTAGCGCCAGGCGCGCCTGCCAGGTGCGGTCGTCCTGCGGCAGGGGCGGGAGCCGGTCGGCAAGCGCGGGCGGCTCGGCCGCGGGATCGATGCCCAGCGCCACCAGATCGCGCCGCAGCCTCTCGGCCGGGCGCGTCTCGGCGCCGTCGAGTCCCTCCGCCCATGCCCAGCCGACGATGCGCCGAGCGGCGGGATCGGTCGCCTGCTCGCGCTTCACGCTCTTGGCCGGCAGGCGCAGCCAGGTGAACGGCGCCCGTGCGGCGGGGTCCTTGGCCGGGTCGGCGAGGAGCCGCTCGATCCGGGCCGACTCCGTCTCGAGGAACGTCCGCCGTTTGTCGCCTTCGGGGAGGGTGGCGAGCGTCGCCTCGATCCGCCGGCGGACATCCTCGCGGGCCGCCAGGGCGTTGACCCGGTCGTCGCGGGCCGCCTCGCGCTCGAGCGCCGGTGCCGCCTCGGCCAGCCACGCGCGGCGGACGACGAGCGTGAGCGTGCCGTCGGACTCGCGCCGGACGATCCGGCCGCGGATCGCCCCGTGCTTGGCGATGGTGACCACATCGACGCCGTCGGCGACCGCCGGCGGGGGGACGAACGCCACGAACCACAGCAGCAGCGCCGTCGCCCACCGCGCCGCGGCCGTGCCGGCGACGCCACGGCCCGGAGCAGACGCTCGCGCTGCCCGCGGGACGAAAGGCGGCGGAATCGCGCGGATCGTCATGCCGGTCGACCGTGAAGCGGGAGCAACGCCGGACAGGGACCCCTGCTCAAGTCTACAGCCGCGGCAGCGACCGGGCCGACCGGCGGCGGAGCCGATCCCGAGTCGTCGCCAAACGACGACGGCCGGCCCTTTCGGGGCCGGCCGCAGCCGTGGCCATCGTCGTGTTCGTCCCGTCCTGCAGGTGTCAGCAAGCCGGTCGGGACGTCTCGATCACCCGTTGGCCACCTTGGACTGGGCGTTCCGTCGACGGCGGATCCCGACGACACCGGCCACACCGCCGGCCATCGTCGCCAGCACGATCGAAGACGGCTCCGGCACCACCGTCAGCGTGCCGTTGCCGGGGTAGAACGACACGAGCTGCTCGATCTTCGCATTGTAGGCCTCCCACCGGTCGCCCTTGTCCTCGAAGGTCAGGTCCTCGCCGAGGTAGCTGACATTCGGGATGCTGCCGACGTTGCCGGAGTAGGACGCGGCGTCGAACAGCTTGTAGGAGGAGTAGTTCGGGAGCTTGGTGCTGCCGGGGAGGCTGAGGACGAGCGTCGACAGTCCGAAGTCGACATTCCCGTTCGATTTGATCGCGTTGTAGGTCGTCCCCTGCGTCGTGCCCGAGATCGTGAACATCGACTGGGCGGTATCCGCCAGGGTCAACGGTCCGGTGGTGAGGATGCCGCTGCCGCCGTTGGTACCGGACTGCACCAAGCCCTCGACGAGCACATTGCCGACCCGGCCGACGCCGCGGAGCGTCGCTCCGCTGCTGACCGACACGGACGTGGCTGCGTTCGTTCCGTTGACCATCAGCATGCCACCGCTCACGAGCGTGTCGCCGGTGTAGGTGTTGTTGGCGTTGAGGATCAACGTGCCGGGACCCGATTTGGTGAGGCCAGCCGTTCCCCCCTGCTCGGAAATCACGCCTGACGCGGCGATCGTCCCGGAGGCGTTTGACAGTGCGAACGTCCGGCTGCCGGCCATCTTGATGTCGTTGGCGATCGTGACCGACGAGGCGGCAGTCTGCGAGACATTGCCGGCCAGCACGACCGACGAACCGCTGAGGGCGTAATTCGCCGTCGAGGTGAACCGCAACGCCGCGGCCGCCGACGTCGACGAAATTCGGAAGTCGTTGAGGGTGTTGATCGTCGTCGGGCGGTTGGTTCCGCTCCCGAAGATCAGCGTGTCGCCAGCCCCCGTCCCGGCGGGAGCGGTGCCTCCGACCCAGTTGGCACCGGTACTCCAGTTGTTGTTGGCGCCGTTTCCGTTCCAGGTGACGGTCGCCGCGGCGCACGGCAGGGCGCTCATCGCCAAGGCGACGGCAGCCAGGTGGCAAATGCGACGGGAGGGCATGGTGGCGAGCGAGACGCGCATGGGACGGTCCTTGACAGACGGGGCGATGGTGAAGACGGGTGTTGAGTTCCAACCGACTTGCTGACGCCCCTTTCCAATGCAGAGACCGTGCCAAAACCAAAATCAGGCCTCAAAAATGACCGGGAATTTTTTCGTAAACGCAATTACAGAAAGAACTTGCGAAATCCTTTCCAGTCCGATACCGGACCCGAAAAGGGCTCCTCGGCGAACCCGAGTCACCATTTTGGTGAGCCCAGGGCTCCTCACTTTGGTGAGGCTCACCAGATTGGTGATTGCCTGTTTTTGCCACCCCAGAGGGGTTCTGGGGGGCATCGAGGCCGCGCAACGCAGCCCAGCCGAACCTCGCGCTGGGCGGTCAGCGGAGGCGTTCCCGAATATCCCACGCCTGTTCCTCGACACCCGCCTTCGGCGACAGAACGAACCGGGTGCCGAGCAATCCGCGGGCCGGCGCGCCAAGGCATCAGGTTCTGCCCGATGCCGGTTTCGATACGCGGCCGGCTGCGGACGCAGACGGGGGCGGTGCCCGCCCCCACGCCGGCCTACAGCTGCGTCGGGTTGGGGGCGTCGCCGTAGACCGCCCGGGGGTCGAAGACCTTCCCGGCTTCGGTGAACTCCAGCGCCGTGCCCGCGGAGCGTTCGCTGCCGACCGGGACGCGCCGGTAAAAGCACGACCGGTAGCCGACGTGGCAGCTCGCCCCGCCGGCCACCTCGACCCGCAGCCAGACGCAGTCCTGGTCGTCGTCGATCCGCATCTCGACGATCCGCTGGACGAGGCCGCTGGTGGCCCCCTTGTGCCACAGCTGCTTGCGGCTCCGGCTGTAGTACCAGGCTTCGCCGCTCTCGATCGACCGCGACAGCGCCTCGCGGTTCATCACCGCCACCATCAGCAGCTCCCCGCTGCGATGGTCGGTCGTGACGCAGGGAATCAGCCCCTGGTCGTCGAACTTGGGGGCCAACTCCACCCCCTCCTCCACCTGCTCGACACTCACCCGCGTCGCGAACAGTCGTCCGTCGTCGTGCACCTGACACCTCCGCCCCGTCGTCCACTCACTTCCATTGGCCGCCACGGCCAACCCTGCAACGAAACGGGCCCCGGCGTATGCCCGCCGGGGCCCATTCCACGATACCCCCAATCCGTCGTCGTGACTCTCCTCAGGTCACCCGCCCACCGGGGCGGCGGACGGCATGGGGACCATCGGCGTGTGCAGTTTCGAGATTCGCTTCCTCCCGGAGGCTGGCCGGGACGGTACACCGGGGCCATCGGCACCGTGGAGACTTTCGACCGGGCGCGGTGCGATGCCGGCCAGCCGATCATCGACGGCGGCGCGCAGCGGTCCGGACGCTCACGGAGTCAGGAACCGGCTGCCGACCATGGCGAACCCCTTGCGGCTCAGCCCCAGAGCGGCCGACTGGTAGCCCACCGAGTAGGCCTCCGAATTGGCGTCCTCGGTCGGCAGGGTGGTGATGTCGTCGACCACCAGCGCGGCACCGCCCCAGCTCGGGTACGGGTCGATTCCCGTCTTCGCAGGCCGCGAGTTCATCGCCATCCACGGCAGCGGCGCGCCGAACTCCGTCTTCTTGGAAGCTGTTTCCGTCGCGGTGATCGCCGTCTTGACCGCCAACGGGAGTTCGATCTTCACAGGTGCCGCCACGACCGGTTGGGCGATCGGCGTCGGCGCGGGGTCGGACAGCACGGCCAACGAACCGCGCGTCACGGTCGCATGATCGACATCGAGCGACTTGGCCCCGGAGGCTTCGGCCACGCCGATCGAACGGGTCTCGGGGGGATCGATCCAGGTGATCGTCTCGCCCTGCGAAAGGGCGGCAGTCAGGCTCGCAGCCAGCAGGCAGGACACCAGAGTCTTCCCGAACGTGAGGAGGGAGCGCATCGGAAAACCTTTGTGGTTTGGCCCCACAGGCACCGGGAATCGCACCGGGGCCACGCACCCTCCGCAAGAAGAATCAGCGGAACCCGGGGCCGGGAAAACCCAACCCGAACGCCTACCGGAAACAGCCAGGCATATGGCCGAAACACGGAAGACCGAGGAACCAAAAGACACTGCAAGCGGACGCGAATACGCGACCTTCGGCGACGATGACCGATGCTTGCAGTAGCGGTTCCTGGGAAAGAGAGAACTTGCGGACCACGGGAGAATACAAAATCGCCCGACTCGGTCAACAGTTGGGCAAAAAACTCATCGTTTCCTAACAAAAGAACTCATTCTACCTGTTTTCAACGGTTTTTTAGGGTGCCACCGCTGGAATCATCACCTCGGGGGTCGCATCTGGGGAGCCGTCGATGCGGGTTTGTACCTCGGCGAGGATCAGCGGCAGGAACACGATCCCGGAGTAGTGATTGGCGTACATCTCCACCAGCCGGTCGCGGGGCAGGCCTGCCGCCGCCGCCAGCCGCCGCGAGTGCTCCGGAGGCACGACGTCGTCGAACCGGCCGCAGTAGATCCACGTGCTGTCGCGGTCGTAGCGGTGAGCCAGGCGCAGCGGCTCGATCGCGGAGAGCGTGTCGCGGACCATCGTCGGGTCGAGCCCCGAGCGGGCCAGATCCTCACGGAGCTTCGCCGCGTCCTTCTTGCCCTGCTCGATGACGCCGGCGAGGTCGCCGCCGGCGAGCATGATGAACACGCGGTGAAAACCGCGGTCGAGCCCCGCCGTCGTGGCGGCCACGAAGCCCCCCAGGCTCGTTCCCTGCAGCGCGATCCGCCCGGGATCGACCAGCGGCAGTGCCGCGGCCGCGTCGCGGGCCCGCCGGACATCGGCGACGGCCTGCCGGACCGCCAGCACGACCGCCTCGCTGCCAAGTCCCGACTGGGCAGGGCGCCGGCGGCCGTAAAACGGCAGCTGGACCATGAAGGCGTGGACGCCCCGGGCGGCGAGACTGCGGGACACGAGCCGGCCGACGGTCATGCCGCCTCCCGACTCGTGGACCACGATGCAGGCCGCCGCCCGCTTCGGCACGCCGGCCGCGTCACGGGCCTGGTACCACTCCATCCAGACCGCGTCGTTCGACGGCACGCCGCCGGCCCTGGGGGAGGGGAAGCGGACGAGGAGGTCGCCTGGGCCCTTCCCCGGCTCCTCGAGCTCGACGGTGAAAGCCTCCGGTTTCCAGACCAGCCCGTCGAGGCACTCCCGAGCGTCGGCCTGCGGATCGATGCCGGCGGCGAGCGAATCGCTGGCCGGAAAACACGCCCCGGGAGCCACCCGGACCGCCGCCGCCGCGTCGCGGGCCTCCGCCGGCACTTTCTCGAGCAGGGCGCCGAAATCGAGCCGCACGCTGCGGCACTCGGCCGCCGGCTTGCCGTGGGCGGCGTGGGCGACATGGAGGACGAGCTGCTCGGGCACGAAGAGGACGTTGTGGAGGTTGGATCGCATCGCCACCGGGCGGTCCATGAGGTGGAAAGCCGAGGTTTCGTCGAGCTTGCCGTGGGCCTCCTCGACCCGGCCGCGGAGGCATGAAAGCCGATCCCCCGCCGAGAGCACGACGGTGTCGGGGATTCCCGGTCCGAGCAGCGGATGCGCCTCCCCCGCGCCGACCACCTGCAGTTCGGCGGGGGTCGCCGCCACGCCGACGGCCCGGCGGCTCTTGCCGTCGGCGAAGACGTAGTAGTATTCGCACGTCCGCGGGTTGTCGCGCCACAGGGCGACGACCTCGTCGAGGGTCGAGCACTCCTCCAGCGCCCGGCGCATCAGCGTCGCCATCGGCACGCCGTCCCACTGCCCCTCGCCGCGGCCCCCCATCTCGCCGAGCGAGATCGAGCGGGCGTTCATCCCGCTGACGCTGCCGGTGAACCCGGCGTAGCCGACGTTGACGAACGGGATCATCCCCGTGGGGACGACGACGAACGTCGCCGCCGCGTCCTGGAGGCCGATCTCGGTCATGTAGTCGAGGACCCGGCCGTGGTAGAGCACGCCGTCGGCCGTGGCGCTGCCGGAGACGGCAAACCCGGAACAGTGAAACAGCTCGGGAAAGACGTTGACGACGGCGAACAGCTCCACATCGACGCCGAGGGCCGCGGCGAGGGCGTTCGTCTCGGCTTTGTGGCGCTCGGGGATGTGGGGGGCGAGGCGGGCGGCGGCCCCGGCGAGCCGGTCGCGGAACCACTCCCCGGTCCGGATCGTCTCCACCGTCCCGACGACGTGGAGCACCGAGTCGATGCACCGGTGCGCTTCGACGGCGAGCAATTCCCCGTGGGCGCGGCCGATTTCCTCGGGTGTGCCGTGGAGCGTCACCACCCGCTGCCCGTCGATCCACTCCAGCCGCCCGTGGGGCACGCTCCGCTCCTCCTCGGCCGGATCGAGGAGCGCCGGGCCTGGCGCGAGGATTTCCAGGGCGCGGCGGGCCCCCCGGGCCAGTTGCCGCTCGATGTCCCCGCGCGGGACTCTGTGGACCCGCAGCCCAGGCCACTCGGTGAGCGCCGCCGCCTGGCCGGCGGGGGCGAGAACGAGATCGACGTGGACGTCCCCGGCCCGCAGGGCGAGCGTGTCGGGGGTCGGGAAGGCGAGCGTGGTGTCGTCGAGCTTCCAGGCGGCCGCGGCCGGGTCGTAGCGAACCCCGAGGACCCCCGTCGCCAGCCCCGCCACCCCGGCGGCACCAGGCTGGGCAAGAAACGGCAGCGCGGCCACGGCGGCCGAGTCGGGGGACACCAGCCGCGCCACCGCCCCCCCCGGGGCGAGGTGGTCGGGGCCGACCAAATCCCCCTCGCCGAGGTGGACGACCCCGTGCCTTGGGAGGGCGAGCGCCACCCCCTCGGCCCGGCGGCGGATCGTGGCGGCATATTCGGGATGCTCGACGACGAGGTCGAAGGCCGTGGCGTCGTAGCGCATCAGACGGAGCGTCGCCTTTTGCTTGGCCGCGCCGCGGGCGTCGAGGACGACGGTCCCCGAGATCGCGAAGGCATCGCGTGCGGCGCTGACGCACTCCCACCAGGGGGCCAGCGACGTGGCCAGCGACGGCGGCTCGGCAGCCGTCGCCGGCAGTGCCAGAAGCGTGGCCACCACCCCCCAACTCCAAGCCATGCTCCTCCGGTTCGCGCGCGCCACGCATCCCATGAGTCATCCCCCCGTTCACGCCCATCCCCGCGCCGCGACCGGTCCGTCCGGTCCGGCGCCCTAACTGGCGAGTCTCCCGCCGGATGCGGCAGCGGGCAAGGGGAACCGCGGGGGCGCGAGCGGGCTCCTCGGCCGACGTCGGGCGACGGGCGCCTCCCGGCGCGGCACCGAACTGCACCCCACCCGGTCTTCCCGGGCCAGTTGACCGTCGCTCGGCCACCGTCCTAGGCTCGCCGCTGGCCGCGCCCCTCGCGTGCCGCCACCGGCGCGGCCGTTTGATCCCCATTTCTCGGAGCCCCGCACCATGGCGTGCCCCCGCCACCGGCAGTTCGTCACCGTCGCCCCCCTTTGCGCCGGCCTGCTCGCCGGCCTGTCCCTCGCCGCCCGGGGCGACGACTGGCCGACGTTCCGCGGCCCGGCCCGCAGCGGCGTGGCGACCTGCGGCGGCCTGCTCCAGTCGTGGCCCGAAGGGGGTCCGCCACTGGTGTGGAAGAGCGCCGGAGCGGGGCGCGGCTACGCCAGCCCGGCGATCGCCGGCGACCGGATCTACACCCTCGGCGACGGCCTCTCGACGACGCCCGGCGACGCCGACGAATACCTCACCTGCTTCGAGCGCGCGACCGGCAAGGCGCTGTGGCGGACGAAGACCGGCAAACCGTGGACCGAGGGGCAGGCCACCTGGCAGAGCTCGCGGAGCACGCCGACGGTCGACGGCGACCGCGTCTACGTGGTCACGCCGTTCGGCGAACTGGTCGCCTGCCAGACCGCCGACGGCAAGGAACTGTTCCGCGTCAACCTCAAGGAGCAGTTCGGCGGCAAAAAGGGGGACAGCTGGGGCTACAGCGAGTCGGTGCTGATCGACGGCGACCGGCTCGTCTGCACCCCCGGCGGCGAGAAGGCGACGATCGTCGCCCTCGACAAGAAGACCGGCACGCCGATCTGGACCTGCTCACTGCCGGGCGACCGCGGCGCGGGCCACGCCTCGATCGTGGTCGCCGAGGTCGGCGGCAGGCGGATCTACGTCCAGACCACCGCCAGCGGCGCCCTCGGCGTCGACGCCGCCTCCGGCACGCTGCTGTGGACCTACCCGATCGACCAGACGACGGCCGTCATCCCGACGCCGATCGTCCGCGGGGATCTGGTGTTCTTCTCGGCCGGCTACAAGCGCGGCGGGGCGCTGCTCAAGCAGGTGCCGCAGGCCGACGGCACGGTGAAGGTCGAGGAGGTCTACGGACTCAAGCAGGACCTGGCCAACAAGCACGGCGGGATCGTGCTCGTCGGCGACCACCTGTACGGCGACTCCGACGACCGCGGGATCCCGTTCTGCGCCAACCTTTTGACCGGCGAAGTCGCCTGGAAGGAGCGCGGCAGCGGCAAGAATTCGGCGAGCGTCGTCGCCGCCGACGGCCACATCTACGTCCGCTACTCCGACGGCACGCTCGCCCTGGTGAAGGCCGACCCGCAGGCCTACCGCGAGGTCAGCGCCTTCAAGATCCCCGACAGCGGCGACCGGCCGAGCTGGTCGCACGCGGTGATCGTCGACGGGCTGCTCTACCTGCGCGAGGGGGACGCGATCCTCTGCTACGACCTGCGCCGGAAGTGAACGTCGCCGGCCGGCCGGTCGGGAAACGACCGGCCGGCCCGCGGGCGCCGCTCAGTCTTCGGCCTCGTCGACGACCCGGTAGAGGAGGCCGCCGAGCGCGCCGCCGATCAGGGGCGCCAGCCAGAAGAACCACACCTGGTAGGCGATCGCGTTTCCGAAGGAAGCGGCGATCAGCGCCGTGGCGGTGCTCCGCGCGGGGTTCACGGAGCAATTCGTGACCGGGATGCTCACCAGGTGGATGAGCGTCAGGCACAGCCCGATGGCGATCGGGGCGATCACCGACCCCGACTGCTTGTCGGTGGCGCCGTGGATCACGAACAGGAACACCGCCGTCAGCACCACCTCGGCCACGAAGCAGGCCGCCGCGGAATACTTGGTCGGGGAGTAGTCCTCGAAGCCGTTGCAGGCGAAATTGCCGAGTTCGAAGTCCGGCTGGCCGTTGGCGATCACGAACAGCACGAAGGCGCCGAAGCAGCCGCCGAGCGTCTGGACGGCCCAGTAGCCGATCACGTCCTTCCAGGGAAACCGCCCGCTCACGGCGAGGCCGAGCGTGACCGCCGGGTTGAGGTGGCAGCCCGAGACGTGACCGATGGCGACGGCCATCGTCAGCACCGTCAGCCCGAACGCCAGCGCGACGCCGAGAAATCCGATGCCGAGATGGTCGTCGTACTGGGCGGCGAGCACGGCACTGCCACAGCCGCCGAGGACCAGCCAGAACGTCCCGATGAACTCTGCGAGGAGCTTGCGCATGATGGATCTCCGGAGAAGAGCGGGGGGACGGCCGCGGGACGCGGTCGTGCGATGCGGCACGGTAGCCTCCGCGCCGCGCGAGGGTCAACCTGACGCGGGGGCGGGTCAGCGGCCTGCCGGTAGGCTGTCCAGGATCCGCCACAACGGCGGGCCGAACACCAGCCCGCCGACCACCACCGCCGTGCCCGCCGCGACGAGGACGGCGGCGCTGGCGATGTCGAGGGCGTCGCGGATCCGCGGGTGGCGCGGCACGCCCGGCGCCCGGGCCAGCGACTCGATCGCCGAGTTCACCAGCTCGGCGACGAGGACGCCGCCGATCGCCAGGGCCAGCACGGCCAGATCCCGGCGGGGCACGCGGAGGATCAGCGCCGCGGCGACGACCGCGACCGCCGCCGGAAGGTGGACGGCGAAACTCGACTGGCCGCGGATCCCGCGGGACAACCCCCGGAAGGCGTCGGCGAACTTCCGCCGCCAGGTCCGACGCTGCCCCCCCTGGCCGGCGGGCACCTACCCCACCTTCACGTACGGGTCGCCCTTCTTCCAATTGCACGGGCACAGCTCGTCGCTCTGCAGCGCGTCGAGGACGCGGAGCACCTCGGCGACGTTGCGCCCGACCCGCCCCTGGTTGACGTCGACCCACTGGATGATGCCGTGGGGATCGACGATGAACGTCGCCCGCAGGCAGTAGCCCTCGGTCTTCTCGAGGATCCCGAGCTCCGGGGCGAGCTTCTGCGCGGCCAGCAGGGGGTAGCCGAGCTTTTCGAGGTCGGGATGGGCGCGCCGCCAGGCGAGGTGGGAATACTCGTTGTCGGTGCTGCCACCGACGACCGCGGTGTCGCGGTCGGCGAACGCCTTGAGTTGCTTGTGGAACTCCGCCAGCTCCGTCGGGCAGACGAAGGTGAAGTCCTTGGGGTAGAAGAAGTACACGACCCAGTGGCCGGCGTAGTCCTTGTTCGACAGGGTCTTGATGTCGTCCTTCCCCGTGCCGACGCAGGCCGGGGCGGTGAAGGCGGGGAAGGGATCACCGACGGTGAGCATGCGACGGTCTCCGGAAGCGGGCGGGGCGGCGGAGAGTGTACGGAGGCCGGGCACCTCCTTCAACGCGCCCGCCACCGCCCCGGCGCGGTGCTCGGGCCATCCCCGGTGACACACCCGATGCCCGACCAACGACCCTGCCTCGCCGACGATGCCACCGTGCCGCGGAGGGTGTTCGTCGCTCCGGGGCGCGCCGCACGGCCGATCGAGGTTCCCGGCTCCGCCGAACTGGCGACGTGTCCGTTCTGCGCCGGCCACGAACACCTCACCCCCGGCGAAGTGGCGCGGCTGCCGGAATCGGCGGCGCTGCCGTGGAGCGCCCGGATCATCCCCAACCGCTATCCGGTCGTCGCCGACGGCGACGACGCCCTTCCCGCCGCGTCCGACCGGTCGCCGGCCGCCGGACCTCGCGCCCACGGCGTCCACGAGGTGCTCGTCGAGTCGCCGCGCCACGACACCTGCATCCTCACCGTCGCCCCGGCCGCGTGGCGGCTGGCATGGGAGGCCTGCCGGCGTCGGTTGGCGGCGCTGGCGGCCCGCGGCGACCTCGCCTGGACCACGGTCTTCAAGAACTCGGGGCCCGCGGCCGGCGCGTCGCTGGCGCATGTCCACAGCCAGCTGGTCGGGCTCAGGTTCATCCCCCCGGTGGTCGCCGCCGAACTGACCGGCGCCGCCGCCGCGCCGTTCTCACGCCAACTGGACGAGGCCGCCGCGGAGGAGCGCGTGGTCGCCGCCGCCGGTGGACTGGTCGCGCTTGTGCCCCGCGCCCCCCGGCAGCCCTACGAGGTCTGGATCGTGCCCCGCGCGCCGCAGCCGTGGTTCCACGCCGACGCGGACGCGGCGGGGGCGCTTGCCGACCTGACGCGCGATGTCGTCGGCCGGATCCGCACCCTCGCGCCCGGCGCCGACTACAACTGGTGGCTCCACCAGGCGCCGCTCGTCGGCGCCGCGCCGCCCGGGTGGCACTGGCACCTCGAGATCCTGCCGCGTCTCTCCGGGATCGCCGGCTTCGAGCTGGCGACCGGCTGCCACATCACCACCGTCGGCGCCGCCGAATCGGCCCGGCGGCTCACTTCCATTCGTAGGCCGTGACCCCCTCGAGATCGCGCACGTAGACGGTGCCCCCCTCGACGGCGAGGTGGGCCCAGCTCTCGCGCTCGGCGACCTTCGCCTCACCGAGCTGCTCGTACTTCTCCGGCGTGGCGCGGATCAGGCGCACGTCGCCGGTCTCGTCGAGCGCGAGGATCCTGTCGCCCTGCGCGACCATGCTCCAGTAGCGGCCGAACGGCGTGGTGATCCAATCCTCCTTGCCGGTCGCCAGGTCGAGGCAGGCGAAACGCTGGTTGCGGAGGTGGACGTAGGCGTGGCCGCCGAGGACGATCGGGCTCGACATGTAGCCCTGCACCTTGTTGCGCCACACCGTCTCGACCGACCGCGGCCCGTCGGCCGCCGGCGTGCCGAGCGCGAACAGGAACGACCCACCGCCATACGTGGTGGTGAAGATCCGCCCGTCGCTCACCGTCGGGGTGACGATGTTCATCCCGCGGAACGCCTCGACCGGTGTCTGCCACAGCACCTTTCCCGACTCGGGATCGATGCCGGCGAGGAACTCCCGCGCCTGCACGAGGATCTGCGGCACGCCGTCGAGCGTGGCGACAAACGGTGAGGAAAAGGCGCTCCCCGACATCCCGCCGGCGTCGGCGAGGACGCGCCACACCACCTTCCCGGTGGCCTTCTCGAGCTTCACGAACCCCGACCCGGCCTGGACGAAGACATGGTCACCCACGATCAGGGGGCTGGAGACGAAGCCGAACGCCGGCAGCGGGCTGTCGAACTCCTTCATGAAGTCCTTCCGCCACAGCTCCTTGCCGGTGGCGGCGTCGAGGCAGACGAGCATGTCGCGCATCCCGGCGACGTACAGCCGCCCTTCGTCGACGGCCGGGGTGGAACGGATCCACGAGCCGTTGGAGATCGCGAAAAACGGGACGGTCATCGCCCCCTCCCACGACGCCTCCCAGACCGGCTTGCCGGTCTTGCGGTCGAGGGCCCGGACGTGCTCGGTCTTCTTGTCCTTGGTCTCGGTGACGAACACGAGGTCGCCGTCGATCACCGGACCTGAGTAGCTCGGGCCGAGCTCGACGCGCCACGACTTCACGAGACGGTCCGCCGACAGCCCGTCCGGCCAGGTCGCGCCGGCGACGAAGCCGTCGCGCGCCGGGCCGCGCCACTGCTGCCAGCGGCCGGAGGCGGCGAGATCCTGGGCGGGCGCGGCAAGCATGGCGCCCGCCAACCCGCAGGCCGCCGCGGCCCGCAGCGCCGCATTCCACCGCTCTCCCAACGCCTGGCACCCCTGCAGCATGATCCACCCCCTCACGGCACGACCCCCACGACACCACCCTCATGGTACCCGTCCCGCCCCGCCGCCACACCGACGCGGCGAGGAGCGGTGCTCACGAGACACCGGACCGACACCAACGGCGCGCCGGACCGTGAGGGGTGGGTGTGCCTCCCGGGCGCTCCGGCGGCCGGAGGCTACCGCTGCCCGCCGGCGCTGTCCGTCGGCACCGGCGCCAGCCGGCACAGCGCCAGCCAGTCGATCTCCGGCTCGATCGCCGCGGCCCCGTGCGCCAGCCTGAGCACGGGCAGCGGCGCCAGCCGGGCGGCGAGGAATTCCCTGGCGGCCGCAGCGATCCGTCGGGGGTCGTCGACCGCCGCGGCCCGAGCATCTCCCGCCGGCGGCGGCGTGACGTCCGAGAGCACGACCGCGGCGACGACCAGCCCAAAGGCGCGCGCCGCGTGGACGGTCGCCAGCGTGCGCCCGATGCAGCCGAGGCGGGAATCGTCGACGATCACCACCGGATGGCCGAGCTCGCGCGCCACGTCGGCGACGAGCGTCGCGTCGGACAGCGGCGAGCAGAGCCCGCCGGCCCCCTCGACGACGACCACGTCACTCACCCGGCGCCAGACGTCGACCCCCGACCGCAAGAGCGCGTCGTCGACGGCACGCCCCTCGGCCCGGGCAGCCTCGGCGGGTGCGACGGCGGCTCGAAACACCTGCGGGCAGACCGCGGCCACGCCCAACGGTCGGCCAGCCGCCTCCCACAAGCGCCGCGGATCGCCGTGCGGATCGTCGGCCGAGGTGCCGCTGGCAACCGGCTTGTACACGCCGACAGGCACCCCACACGCGGCCAGCCGGCGGACCAACGCGACGGCGACGGCGGTCTTGCCGACGCCGGTGTCGGTGCCGGTCACGCACAGGCCGGGCAAGCGCTGCCGCTGGTTGACTGCGGTGCCACCCACGGCATGGTCCTCCCGTCCGGTTCCGTCTTGGTCACGCCGCGCCCGGTCGCTGCGATCCCCGCCGAGCATCGCCCGCGTTCGCCCGCAGCGTCGCAAAAAAACCGGTGGGCGTTTGCCTCGCGGGTGGTGATCGCCTACACTTTCTTTTGTCTTGAGATTGAGTCTCAATTGTGGCGTTCCAGGTCATAAACCGCCAAGGACAGCGTGTTCGATGGAATCGCTCGACCAGGTGGCGATCGGCGGTGCGACGCGTGTCACCCGCGTCGATGGCGATGATCCGGCGGCCTGCCGGCTGTTGGAGCTCGGCCTCACCCCCGGGGTCGAAGTCCGGGTTGTGCGCCGCGCTCCCCTCGGGGATCCGGTGGAATTGGAACTGCGGGGCTACCGGCTCTCGATCCGTCGGACCGAAGCCCGCCGGGTCACCGTGACCGCACCCCGCTGACCTTTCGCCGCCGTCTCCCGGCGTCTCCATGGCATCCCCCGCCTCGTCCGTCGCCGGCGCCGGGGAAACGGCTCTTACCGTCGTCCTCGTCGGCAACCCCAATGTCGGCAAGAGCTCGCTGTTCACGGCGCTGGCCGGCGTTCCCACCCGGGTGGGCAACTATCCCGGCGTGACCGTCGAGCGGAAGGTCGGGCGGTTCACCCACGGGGGCCGCGCCATCGACCTGGTCGATCTCCCCGGCGTCTACGGCCTCGTACCCCGGAGCCCGGACGAGCAGGCCGCTGTCGATGCCCTCGCCGGCCGGGTGCCGGGAATGGCCCCCCCGGACTGTGCCGTGGTCGTCGCCGACGCCACCAATCTCGAGCGCAATCTGTACCTCGCCAGCCAGGTCCTCGGCCTCGGCGTGCCGGTGGTCGTCGCGCTCACGCAGTCGGACGTCGCCACCGCCGAGGGCATCACGATCGACCACGCCCTGTTGGCGGCGCGCCTCGGTTGCCCCGTCGTCCCTGTCGTGGCGCCAACGCGGCACGGGATTCCCGCCCTGGCCAGCGCGATCGTGGCCGCCGCCGCCGGCCCGGCACCTTCCCCCCCGGGAGGGCTCGAGGCACTCGCCTCGACCGCCGGTCCGGAACACTCCCCGGCCGCCCGGGAGGCGATCGCCCGCTACGCCTGGATCGAACGCCAACTCGTCGGGGTCGTCACCCGCCGCCCCCCGGCCGGCGCCGCCGCAACGCGCCGGATCGACGAACTACTCACCCATCCGCTCTCCGGCACGCTCGCCTTCGTGCTGGCGATGCTGGCGATGTTCTCGTCGATCTACTGGCTGGCGGCACCGCTGATGGACGGCATCGAAGCCGGCGTGGCGGCGCTCGGCGGCGCCGTGCGCGGGCTGCTGCCGGAGGGGCCGATCGCCTCGCTTCTCGTCGACGGGATCCTCGCCGGCGCCGGGAGCGTGGTCGTGTTCGTGCCGCAGATCGCGCTGTTGTTCGCGTTCGTCGCCCTGCTCGAGAGCTCCGGCTACCTCGCCCGGGCGGCATTCCTCATGGACCGGCTGCTGGCCGGCGTCGGGCTCAGCGGCCGGTCGTTCATCCCGCTCCTGTCGAGCTTCGCCTGCGCGATCCCCGGGATCATGGCGACGCGCTCGATCGAGAACCGGCGCGACCGGTTGCTGACGATCATGCTCGCCCCGCTGATGAGCTGTTCGGCGCGGCTTCCGGTGTACCTGCTGTTCTGCGGGGCGTTCGTCCCCGACCGCGCCGTCGGCCTCCCCTTCATCCGCCTGCCGGCGCTGGTGCTCCTCGGCCTCTACGCCCTCGGTGTCGTCGTCGCGGCGGCGGTGGCGTGGCTCCTGACGCAGACCGTCCTCGGCCGGTCGCGGCAGCCGTTCGTGATGGAGCTCCCCCGCTGGCGCTGGCCGCTCCCCGGCGTCGTCCTCCGCCGCGTCGCCGAGGCGGCCGGGTCGTTCCTCCACAACGCCGGCACGCTGATCATGGCGGTGAGCGTGGTGATCTGGGCGCTGACCACCTACCCCCGCGACGAAGCGGCGATCGACGCCGAGGTCGCCGCCCGGCGCGGGGCCCTCGAACGGCGGATCGCGGCCGGCGGCGAGCCGGCGGCACCGGCCGCGGAACTCGCCCGCCTCGACACCCCCGCAGGCCTGGCCGCGGCGCGCCGCGGAGCGGCCCAGCGCCAGAGCTTCCTCGGCCGGGCCGGCCGGCTCGTGGAACCTCTCGTGCGTCCGCTGGGGTGGGACTGGCGGATCGGGTGTGCGGTGCTCGCCAGCTTCCCCGCCCGGGAGGTGGTCCTGGGCACGCTCGGGGTGCTCTACGACCTCGGCGACGGCGACGACGCCGAAGGGGGCCTCGCCGCCCGCCTCCACGCGGCGACCTGGGACGACACCGGTCGGCCGGTGTTCACCCTGCCGGTGGCGCTGTCGATCATGGTGTTCTTCGCGCTGTGTGCGCAGTGCGCCAGCACGCTGGTGGTGATCGGCCGGGAGACCGGCTCGGCCGTCTGGCCGGTGGTGTCGTTTCTGTCGATGACGCTCCTGGCGTGGGTCGCCGCCTGGCTGACATTCACCGTCGCCAGCGGCCTGGTCGGCGGCTGATCACCCTTGGCGTTCGGCGATGCCCGACTTCTGGCAACACGTCGTCGCCCTCTCCGTCGTGCTGGCGGCCGCGGCCTGGCTGGTCCGCAGGCAATCCCGCAGCCGTCCGGCGCGCCGGTGCCAGGGCGCGGCACCGGCGGGGGCCGACGGGTTCGTGTCGGTGACGGCGCTGGCGACCGGCCATGGACAAGGGGGGAAAACTGGTCTTTTGACCCCTGCCCAGGGTCGCTACGTTCCCGCCCCGACCGAGCGGCCGTGCCCCACCGGATTCGACGATCCGGGAAAGGTGCCGACCGCGCCCGGCGGCCGACGCGAGGGATTCGATGAAGGGCAATCTGGCAGTGGCGCCGCAGATCCGCGGGGCGGCGACCGCGACTGACGCCGAGCTTCCCCGTCTGGCGGCTGTCCCCGACGGACTGTCGGTCGCCCTGATGACGCCGTGGGACCAGCAGTGCGGCAACGCCGAGTACGCCAAACGGCTCGCCGTCGGCCTCGGGCGCTTCTCGACGATCCTGCCGTTCGACATGCGGAACCTGATCGACGGCGAGAAGCGCGTCAGCCGCTGGGAACTCGACCGCTACTTCCGCGACCTCGTCGCGGGTGTCAACCGCTCCGACGCCGACCTGGTCCACATCCAGCACGAGTTCTGCTTTTTCGCCCGACGGATCGGCCCCTCCAACCGCCGCTTCCTCCAGGTGATGCGCGCCCTCCGCAAGCCGGTCGTGATCAGCCTCCACACCTGGCTCAAGAGCATGTCGCGCGCCCAGCGCGGCCGGCTCTCCTCGCAGCTCTGCGAGAACGTCCTCCACGGCCATCGCAATCGCCACATCGCCGCGGCGCTGCGCCGTGCCGACGCGATCGTCCTCCACAGCAAGGACACCCACAAGTACTTCGTCGAGACGTTTCCCGACCTGAAGAAGCGCGTCCATGTCGTGCCGATCCCGATCGAGCGGCCCGTCACCGACGTCGTCGACCCGCCGGTCCGCAAGCAACCGCGCGACACGTGGGTGATGCTTCCCGGGTTCGTGAGCCGCTACAAAGGGCACGGCCACGTCCTCGCGGCGCTCCGCCACCTCCCCGACGGGTTCAAGCTCGTCGTCGCCGGCGGCGTCCATCCCAAGGACAAGACGGGCAACGACTACTGGATGGACCTCATCCAGCAGGCCGACGTCTGGGGCCTCCAGTCGCGGATCATCTTCACCGGTTTTCTCGCCGACCCCGCCGAGCAGGCGGCGGTCCTCGAGCAGGCCGACGTGTTCGTGCTCCCCTACGACGAGGTGGGCCAATCGGGGTCGGCGGTCCTCGCCGACGTCCTCTCCTACGACCGGCCGGTCGTGACCTCGCGCGCCCGGAGCATGTTCGTCTACCGGATGGACAAGGACACCGCCTTTTCGAGCATCGCCACCGACGTGGGCGAGGCCGAGCAGCTCGCCGCCACGATCCGCCAGTGCGCCCGGTTCGAGCCGCAACTCTACGCCGAGACGCAAAAGCACCGGGCGACGGCCCGTGAGCGCTACTCGCTGGCCAACACCCAGACCGCCTACGAGCGGATCTACCGCGGCGTCCTCGCCGGCCGGACCCATTGACCGCATCGACCGTCTCCCATTCCCGAGGATTCGTCCGATGATCGCCACTCCCTCAGCTCCCGTCGTCGTCACCGGTGCCCGGGGCTTCCTCGGCCGCCATGTCGTCCGCAGCCTCGAGCGCCGCGGCCAGAAGGTCCGCGCCGTGGGCCGACAGGACGGCGACCTCCGCGACCCTGCCACCGCCGAACGGCTCCTCGCCGGCGCCGCGACGGTGGTCCACCTCGCGGCCGATGTCGGTGGCGTCGGCTATCTGAAGAGTTGCCCGGGACGGGCCTTCCACGACAACTACACCCTCGGGCTCAACGTCATCCGCGCCACCCTCCGCGGCGGCGTCGGCCGGCTCGTGCTCGCCGGAACCCCCTGCTCCTATTCCGGCGATGCGACGCTGCCGCTCACCGAGGATGCGCTGCGGGACGGCGTGCCCTCCGGCGACACCGGCACCTACGGCTACGCCAAGCTCGCCACCTCGTTGGCCGCGGCCACCCTCTGCGCCGGTCAGCCGACCGACACCGTGACGGTCATCCCCTCCAACCTCTACGGTCCGGGCGATGCCTTCGACGAGAAGCGCGGCCACGTCGTCGCCGCGCTGATCCGCAAGGCGGTGCTCGCCGCGGAGCTCGACGACGGCTGCTTCGAGGTCTGGGGCGACGGCTCCGCGACCCGCGACTTCGTCTACGTCGCCGACGTCGCCGAGGGGATCGCGGCGGTGGCCACGGCGCCGGAGCGCTTCGACGGCGACACCTTCAACCTCGGTTCGGGACGCGAGACCTCGATCCGCGAGATCGCCTCGATCGTGGCGACCACCGTCGGCAACGGGATCCGGCCGCTGTTCCTCACCGACAAACCGGTGGGTTACACACGCCGCGTGATGTCGGTCGACCATGCCGCGGAGCGCCTCGGTTACGTCGCCCACACGCCCCTGTCCACCGGCATCCGCCAGACCGTCGACTGGCTGCGGGCCTCGGGCCACGTCGCCGCCTGGGTCGCCGCCGCGACCGAAGCGGCGACGGCGACTCCGATCCGCCGTGCCGCCTGATCCACGCCCCCGAGCCGTATCCCTTTCCGCTCCCCGAGGACCCACCGATGACGACGACCGCCACCGAGACGATGCCGCAGTGGATGGTGGAGGCCGAGGAGGGCAGGCGGTCGTTCATCATGGGCCACCTGCCGGCCCATCTCCCGGGGCTCGAGATCGCCCCCTACTTCCATCCGGTCTCCGACCGCTCGAAGCACGACGTGTTCTACGTCGACTGCATCGACAACGACGAGATCCAGCGGAAGGCGGCGGTCAATCCGGGGTCGGTGGGGCGCGAGGTGCCCTGGATCGACGCGGTCTGGGTGCCGGGCAAGCGCCTCGCCAAGTGCATCGACGGCCGGCGTTTCGGTTACGCCATCGCCAGCCACGTCCTCGAGCACGTCCCCAATCCGCTCGGCTGGCTGCAGGAGATCCTCGAGTGCGTCGAGGTCGGGGGGCGCGTGGCGATCCTCCTCCCGCACAAGGCGTACACGATGGATTACTACCGCCCCCTGACGACGTTCGCCCAGGTGGTGGGGTGGTCGATCGAGAAGCCGTCGCGGCCGACGGCGGTGCAGGTGATGGACTTCCTGTCGCAGTCGTTCTACGACGACGGCAGCGTCTCGTTCGCCGCCCCCCTGCCCCCGTTCGCCGAGGCGCGGCGGCACTACTCCGACACCCAGTCGGTCGACTTCGCCCGCCACGTCCACGCCACCGACACCTACCTCGACGTCCACTGCACCGTCTGGACGCCGGAGTCGTTCGTCGACGTCTTCCGGCGGATCCGGGCCGCGGGGCTGATCGACGCCGAAGTGATCGGACCGTTCACCGCCTTCACCGGCTCGCCGCAGGCGGAATTCCTCGTCTATCTGGAAAAGACCGCGCCGGCGGCATGATTCGCCTCAAGCGGACGACCCGCCCCACCCGATCCAACACGGGAGGGTACTGGTCCGCATGGCTGACGATCTGCCACTGGTTCTGCACGTCGGTGGACCGAAAGCCGGCTCGTCGGCGCTGCAGTACGACTTCACCTGGAATCCCCGGCGCCCGGCCCATGGCCGGCCGGGGGTGACCTACGAATACGTCGCGCTCAATGCCCGCGGCCAGCTCCGCCGCGGCCCGGGCCTCGAGGAGATGGCGTCTCGGTTCGCCGCGCATTACGCCAACAGCGCCGCGATCGAGAGCCTCCTTGCCCTCCCCGCCACGCGACTGGCCCCCTGCCTGGAAGAGCTCCACGCCATGCGGCGCGAGGGGATCGTCCCGATCCTCAGCTACGAGCTGTGGCTCCACGCCGATCCGGCGCTGGTCGAACGGTTCGTGAACCTCCTCGAGGCTCCGCTCGAGGTGATCGCCTACGTCCGCGACCCGGTGTCGTGGCTGACCAGCGCCTACTGGCAGCGCCACGAGGCCGAGGCGACGACGATCGACGACTGGCTCGCGGCGATGCTGCCGCTGACGCGCTGGGCCGACCATCTCGCCGTCTGGCGGGCGCAGCCGGCGGTGGAGCGGCTCGCGGTCCGGCCAGCCGACGGATCGGTGGCCGAGGACTTCTGCCGGGTCATCGGCTGCCCGTCGTCGCAGGACGACGTCCGCCACAACGTCGCCCTCCCCGGCCCGTTCGCCCGGTTCCTCACGCGCTTCACCCTGCCGCCGACGACCAGCGTCTCCGAGCTGAAGTTCGCCTGGTGGCGCTGGGTGCGCTCGGCTGACAACGGTTCGGAAGGCGTGGCGAAGCTCGGGTCCCTGCCCCGGGTGATCGGGCAGCCGCAGCTCGACACGATCATCACCGCCACGGACGAAGCCAACCGGCAACTGCTGGCGCTGTGCGACCCCGCAACCGCCGCCCGGATCGAGCAGGACCGGCGCTGGTGGTCGACCGACGAGCGTGACCACCGTCTCGGCCTCCCCGGGGAGACCCGATCGGCCGCCGAGGCGATCGTCGAAACCGACCGGCTCCTGGCCCTCTCGCTCCAGGCGACAATGGCGGCCGACACCGCGTGGCGGCGGACGACCTACGAGCTGGCGGAGTCGCGGCGGCAGTGCGCGGAACTCGCAGCCAGGGATCTCGCTCACCAGATCGCCGCATCCCACGCCGACCACGAGCGCCAGGTTGCCGACCACCGCTGCCAAGAGCTCGACCATCAGCGCCAGCAGCTCGAACACCGCTGCCGAGAGCTCGACCACCAGCGCCAGCAGCTCGACCACCGCTGCCGAGAGCTCGACCACCAGCGCCAGCAGCTCGACCACCGCTGCCAAGAGCTCGACCACCGGTGCCGCGACCTCGAATGGCATCTGGCGGCCGCCCAGCAGCGGATTGCCAAGCTCGAGCGGCGCGGCTGCCTCCCCCATCCCTGGCGGAAGGCCGCCTGACGCCGGGGCACGAAAAAAGCCGGGGTGCCCACCGGACACCCCGGCTCGTATGCGAATCGGGTGGGGGCAGCGGAAAGCCGCCGACGCCGATCTCAGTACATGTCGTAGTCGCCGCCGCCGTGGCCCGCGGCAGCCTTGGCCTTGGTCTCCTTCGGCTTCTCGGCGATCAACGCGTCGCTGGTCAGGAGCAGCGTCGAGACGCTGGTGGCGTTTTGCAGCGCCGTGCGCGTCACCTTGGTCGGGTCGATGACGCCCGCCTTGACGAGGTCTTCGTACTCGTCGGTCGCGGCGTTGTAGCCGAAGTTGCCACTGCCGCCGAGCACCTTCTCGCAGACGATCGAGCCATCCTGGCCGGCGTTGGCCGCGATCATCGTCACCGGCGCCCGGCAGGCCCGGACGACGATGTTGAAGCCGATCGTCTCGTCGTCGGCCAAGCCCTTCGGCTTGACCTGCGAACTGGCCCGCAGCAGGGCGACACCGCCGCCGGGGAGGATCCCCTCCTCGACGGCCGCCCGGGTGGCGTGGAGTGCGTCCTCGACGCGGGCCTTCTTCTCCTTCATCTCGCTCTCGGTGGCAGCCCCGACGTTGATCTTGGCGACACCGCCGGAGAGCTTGGCGAGACGCTCTTCGAGCTTCTCGCGGTCGTAGTCGCTCGTCGCCGCCTCGATCTCGCGGCGGATCTGCTCGATCCGCGCCTTGATCTCCGAGGTCTTGCCCGCCCCCTCGATGATCGTCGTGTTGTCCTTGTCGACGATCACCTTCTTGGCGCGGCCGAGCTCGGCCAGCCCGAGGTTCTCGAGCTTCATGCCGAGGTTCTCGAACACCGCCGTGGCCCCGGTGAGGATCGCGATGTCCTCCATCATCGCCTTGCGGCGGTCGCCGTAGCCCGGCGCCTTGACGGCGCACACCTGGAAGGTGCCGCGGAGCCGGTTGATGACCAGCGTCGCCAGCGCCTCGCCGTCGACCTCCTCGCTGACGATCAGCAGCGGCTTGCCGGCGTTGACCACCGCCTCCAGCAGCGGGACGATGTCCTTGACCGACGAGATCTTCTTCTCGAACACGAGGATGTAGCAGTCGTCGAGGACGCACTGCATCTGCTGGGCGTTGGTGACGAAGTAGGGCGAGAGGTAACCACGGTCGAACTGCATCCCCTCGACCCACTCGACCTCGGTCTTGAGGCTCTTCCCCTCGTCGACGGTGATCACGCCATCCTTGCCGACCTTGTCCATGGCCTCGGCGAGCAGCTGGCCGATCTCCATGTCGTTGTTGGCGGCGATGGCGGCGACCTGGGCCATCTCCTTCTTCCCCTTGACCGCGATCGACATGTCCTTGAGCTTGGCGGTGATCTCCTCGACCGCCTTCTCGATCCCGGCCTTCATCTGGACCGGATTGCAGCCCGACACGACCGCCTTGAGGCCCTCGTTGAACACCGCCTCGGCGAGCACCGTCGCGGTGGTCGTGCCGTCGCCGGCGACGTCGCTGGTCTTGCTGGCGACCTCGCGGACCATCCGCGCACCCATGTTCTCGTAGACGTCCTCGAGGTCGATCTCCTTGGCGACGGTGACGCCGTCCTTGGTGACGGTCGGCGAGCCGAAGCTCTTCTGGAGGATGACGTTGCGGCCCTTGGGACCGAGCGTCACCTTGACCGCCCGGGCGAGCTTGGCGACACCGCGCCGCATCGCCTCACGGGCCTCCTGGTCGAATGCCATCATCTTGGCCATGGGTCGGAACTCCTCTGGAGAAAAAAGCGGTGACAGGGAAGGTGGAAAGAAGGCCGGCAGCGGCGCGGATCAGCCGAGCACGGCGAGGATGTCGTCCTCGCGCATCAGCAGCAGTTCGTCGTCGCCGACCTTGAACGGCTCGCCGGCGTAGCTGGTGAACACCACCCGGTCGCCGGGCTTGACCTGGAGCGGCTGCCGGACCCCCTTGTCGTTGAGCTTCCCGTCGCCGACGCTCACCACCACGCCGCGGGCCGGCTTGTCCTTGGCGGTGTCGGGCAGCAGGATGCCACCGGAGGTCTTCTGCTCGCTTTCCTCGCGCTGGACCACGACGCGATCGCCGAGGGGCACGAGGGTCGACTTCTTGCGGGGGGCGGCCTTGGTCGCGGACACGGCGGGGAATCTCCTCTCGAAAAGGGCTGGATCGCGGTGGCGGGCCCGAAACCGGGCGGGACACGGACTGGCAATCCGTCGCCACCGTGCCTGGTGGGGCACGGACCTCCGTCGGCCGACGGAGGGGGCGACCGACCCGCCCGATCCACCGCAGTGGACCCGCTGGCGCGGCCGCCTGCCGTCCGGGCACCCGGACCGGCGACTTCCCCGTAGCAGCAAGTGGCGCGCCGGAAGTGCTTCAATCGAGTTTCGCCCGATGAATCGTGCGAAACCACAGACGGTCCGAGGTGACGCTAACTGGCTGCAGCGATCCACACCGCTTCCAGCCCCCCCGGCTGCTGCCAATCTGGCAGCGAACTCGTCTGCCCGTGGGTCATGGCTTTTGCCCAGGTGAAGGGGTACGCTCTCGCCCAAGTCGATGATGCCCGAGCCGGGCCGAGGTGGGCGTGACGTCGCCTGGTGCTGCCCCGGACAAGGCCTTCCGGTCGGAGTCTGTCCCATGCCGGACCTGCGGCGGATCACGGTGACGGAATCGGGTGACGTGACGGTGGTCCGGTTCGTCGATCGGAAGATCGTCGACGAGGCCCAGGTCAACGAGCTCGCGGGGGAATTGGGGCGGCTTGTCGACGTCGAAAAACGCCGTGCCATGCTTCTCAATTTCTCGGGCGTCGAATTCGTCTCCAGCGCCGGCCTCGGCAAGCTGATCGCCCTCGAACGCAAGCTCAAGTTGGCCAAGGGGCGCCTGAAGATGAGCGACATGGTGCCGGAGGTCATGTCGGTCTTCGAGATCACCAAGCTCAACAAGGTCTTCGACATCCGTGCCTCCGAGGCGGAAGCCCTGAAGGCGTTCTGACCGCGCCGCAGGGACGGTGGCGAAGGGGATGGACCGGGAACGGCAGCGACGCGGCATGGCACGTGAGGCGATCGTGGGTGGTCCGACCGACGAACCCGGGAAACGTTCCGCCGGCGGCCGGACCACGCCGGGTTGGCAGATCGACGAGCGCCTCCCGAGCGAGCGCGGCGCCAGCAAACGGGTCACCGAGCCGCTCCTCGAGCATCTCGAAGCCCACGGCTGGCCGACGAGCGACGTGTTCAGCATCCACCTCGCCGTCGAGGAGGCGATCGTCAACGCGATCGTCCACGGCAACAAACTCGATCCGGGCAAGACGGTCCACGTCGTCTGCCAGGTCGACGCCGAACTGATGCGGATCCAGATCACCGACGAGGGGGAGGGATTCGATCCCGCCGCGGTGCCCGACTGCACCGCCGACGACCGCCTCGAGGTTCCCAGCGGCCGCGGCGTGATGCTGATGCGCAACTTCATGTCGCGGCTCGAATACAACGGCCGCGGCAACAGCGTGCTGATGGAGAAGCGGCGCGAGCCACAGCCGTGAGCCCGCGGCGGGCCATGCCCCGCTCCGCCATCGTCGTCACGGTCCCGGCTTCGGCAGCGGTCTTCCGGGAGGCGGACGAGATCAGACGCAGGGTCTTCACCGACGGTGGCGTTTTTCGACGAGCGCCTCGGACCCGGCACGGCGGTGCCGGGAAGTCGGGCCGGCGGAAAGCGATTCGACGGGGTCCCGACCGCGGCAGAGTCCGGCCGGCATGCCTGGGCCGGGAGGGCCGGTCGTGCGGCGGCGAGGCACCTCTCGCCCAACGCCTTTTTTTCGGCTATTCTCCGGGTCCCGCCGGTGATCCCCTGCCCCGGGCAGCGTGGACAGCCCGGCCGATTCCCCGATAGCTCAGTTGGTAGAGCAAGCGGCTGTTAACCGCTGGGTCGTAGGTTCGAGTCCTACTCGGGGAGCTTTCTTCGCAGGGTGGCACACCGGATCGGATGGAGCCGCACCGAGCAGCGTTCATCACGCGCTGCCGGCAGAGTCATCCGGCAACACGCTCGATCGCCGCCAAGATCGCCCGTGCCTTCTCGATGGCCTTCGTCGCACTCGCCAGTGACGCCTCGGCGACACCGCCAGAGCCGGCCGTCTCCCGGGAAGATCGAGGAGAAACTCCTCGTCTCGGCCCAAATCTGCCGGCAGCAGCCCGGGCTGAATGAGTCCCCGATGCGGGAGCCGCCCTCGCGGCCGTCCCCGACTACTCGATCACCTCGATGTCCGAGAGCACCCAGGAGCGGTCGAAGTAGGCCTGGGTCGGACCGTAGATGCGGAAGTAGCTGAACCAACCTTTGCCCGGGACGGTCTTGATCCAGTTGCTCTCGGGCGTTCCGGCGGGAACCGCAGGTCCGAACGTGAGGTCCACTGAGCCGTCGGCGTTCGTGACGATCGGGTCGCGCGACGAACGATCCGGCGGTGCGCCCGACTTGACGAAGCACCGGGTCTCGTTGTCGTACACGGTGACGGACCAGAACTGCGCCGCGGGAACGTCCTTCGGAACCTTGAGGCGATAGGTCTTGGCACCGTCGAGCCAGTGGCCCTGGCTGTCCTTCGCGGACTCGAGGTAGACCTGCCCGACTCCGACGGCGCGGCCCATCATCCCCACGGAGACACCGACTGCTTCGTAAAACCAACTCGTGCGTTCATCCAACTGCGTGTGATGCCGAGCTTCCTGATTGGTCTCGGCAAGGAACAGCGAGATCTCCCAGTTCCTGCTCGGCCAGACTTTCGCACCATCGAACCGCTTCCGGTAGGCGATCGCCCGGGCCATCACCTCCCCCGTCCGCGCCGCGTCGATGAGGATCCGCTTCTGCCGTTCGGTCGGGGCGAACGGCTTGCCCTTCTCGATTCCCAACGGCTGCAGCATCCCCATCATCATCCGGTCGCGCTCGTGGACCGGTTCCTCCTGGATGATCTTCGACAGGCCTTCCCAGTAGGCGAGGCCGCGCGGTTGTTCGCCGCTCCACGGGCGCCCTGCCGGCGAGACATGACGGGTCGGAGCCGGGTTGTCACGCCGGCTGTAGGGATAGATCTTCAACCCCTCGATGAGCTGCCTGGCTTTGGCCGGATCGGGGTCGAGCGCCCGGTGGGCAGACCAGACGTTCACCGTGGGCGAACGGAAAACGTAATACCCCTCCGGCTTCATCTCCGGGTCGTCGGGGCCGAGGATCAGATACCGGCCCCCCGCTCCTTTGTCCGGTCCGGTCTGGCCGGAATCGGTGATCGGCCGCTGCCAAAAATCGGTGAAGCCGCCTGCCGTGGGGCCGGCGGGAACCTCGAACACCAGCGGACCGGTTTCCTGCAGGTTGGGAAACGCCATGATGTACGGCGTCGTCGCATTGGCCGTGAGGAGGCCGAGCTTGTCTTGGAAGGTGAGGTAGTCGACATAGTCGAGCTTTCCGGCGCCGAATCTGGCGAGGTGCTCGCTCTGCCATTGCTGCATCGCCATCAGCGGCAGGGCCCAGAGGTAGGCCTGGCACGCCCTCTGGTAATCGATGTCGTCGAAGATCTTCGCGACGGTGGCATCGGTGGGATAGCCGTTCTCCAGCTCCAGCGGGCCGAGCCTCGATGCGACGCTGCCCGTGGTGGGCAGGAGTTGGCCGTGGGCTGCGGGCACCGTCAGGCGGGAGCCGATCAGGGTGGCGAGAATGACCGCCCTGGGGGAGAAGGTCCTCGGTATGGTCGTCATGCGCGCCTCGCAGCGGGGATGTCTGGAAACCGTCGTGCCATGGTCGCAGTTCCTTCTCGATGTCGCCGGGCTTCCAGCTCCTCTCACCGGCGGCCGCGGTCGGGCCCTCGACCCCGAGGACGGCGAAACTTCCTTGCCGGGCGCTAGTGCACGTCAGTCGCCCTCGTTGCCTGCGGTCGACTCGCGCCCTGCCCGACCAGCGACGTTCCCAGCCGACCCAGCGCCCGTACAGTCCGCTCGAAGCGAGTCCCGGCGGGTTGCCGAAAAGCGCGGACCCCTTCCAGGCTTCCCGGGCTGCCGATTCTGCACCGCACCCGCATGATCGTCGAGAGGTTGTGCCCCGCGACGACGGCCCCTGGCTCGGGCGCCGGTGTTTTCGCAATGATCGGAATGGACGTGAGTGTGCCGGAGAAGCGACGCGTCGCCGGCATCGACTCCAGCCGCAGGTGGTGGATGACACTCATTCGCCCGGCCGTCGATCCGGGGAGGCGTGGTGGAGGGTCCATGGAACGCGGATCGCTTTCGATCGACGGGGCCCGTGAGTCCCGATCCGATCGCCGTGGCGATGGCTCCTGGCCGTGGCCGACGCGCGTCGCCTTCCGCTTCGTCTTCGTCTGGTTCCTCGTCGAGTTCCACTCGGCGCTGGTGCAGCTCGTGCCGCTGCTCGAGCCGCTCGCGGTCGGCATCGACCGGGCGAAGCGGCCGCTCTACGTGTGGATCGCGCGGACGGTGTGCGGGATCCGCATCGAGTCGTTCTCGGAGAGCTCCGGCGACACCACGTACGACTGGGTCCGTGTGGCGGCGAACGTGGTGATCGCGGCGGCGGGCTGCGCGGTGTGGACGGTGCTCGACCGAGGGTCGCGGGGCCATCCCCGCCTCGCCGACGCCCTGCGGACGGCGATCCGATTCACCCTCGCCCTGTCGATGTTCACCTACGGGTTCGCCAAGGTGTTTCCCCTGCAGTTCCAGCCGCTCGAGGTGCCAGCGCTGCTGCGCACCTACGGCGAGTCGTCGCCGATGGGGCTGCTGTGGAACTTCATGGCGGCCAGCCGCACCTACACCGTCTTCGCCGGAGGGATGGAGATCGTCGGCGGCCTGCTCCTCTGCTTCCGGCGGACGCAGCTGGCCGGAGCCCTGTGGACGGCGGGGGGCCGCGCCAGGGGGCGCCCGCGGGCGCGCTCTCGCTCGCACTCGACGGGGAGAACGGCCTCCACGGCACGGGGGAGATCGGCGGCGAGCGGATCGAGTTCACCGGCAGGCGCATCGATCGCGGCGATTACCTTCTCGTGAAGCGAGGCTTCCACCTCGTGAACGAGGCCCCGTTCAACCGCTGACGTGGTTGCCGTTCGGTGGCCCGTCCTCGATCACGGGCCTTCACGGACGAAGATCTCGTCCACGACAAGCGCGATGGCCAATACCTCCTCACGTGTCTGATGCGGCGCGGTAGATGTCGGGGCGGTAGATCTCCATGAACGCCTCCGGTCGGGCCGGCGGCTGGAAACCAAAACGCTCGTAGAGCGAGTGCGCGTCGCGCGTCGCGAGGAGGAAGCGGCGCAGCCCCAGGAGATCCGGATGGCCGACGACCGTCTCCACCAGCCACTGCCCCAGCCCCGCGCCGCGGTGGGGCTCCTCGATCCACACGTCGCACAGCCAGGCGAACGTCGCCCGGTCGGTGACGACGCGCGCGAACCCGACCTGCTTGCCGCCTGCGTAGAGCCCGAAGCAGAGCGATCCGGCGAGGGAGCGCCGCAGCGTGTCGGGGGGGATCCCCGCCGCCCAGTACGACTGCCCGAGGAAACGCTCGATCGCAACGGCATCGAGGCGGGCCGGATCGGTCGAGATCGTGTAGGCCCCGCGCGACGTCTCGACGATCCCGGCGCTCATCGTGACACCCCCACCGTGGCCCCTCGCCTCCGCGCCTATACCCCGGCCGTGAGCCGGCTCATGCCCCCGCACTGACCGAGCGCGTGAGGCGGTGATCCCGCCGGTCGACCGCCATGTTATCCCGCCCCACGGCCGCTCAGGTGAACGACGAGGCCCGCGACGAGGCACGCCGCGGCGACGGCATCGACGAGGCAGACCCGGCGTACGTGGCCGTTCAGGTCGCCAGTCCGCCCTGCCAAAACGAGGAACGATCCCACGCTCGCCAGCCCGCCGACGAGGCCGGCCAGGTGTAGGCGGCGGTCGAAGGCGGCGGCGAGGAGAAACGCTCCGAGGAGCCCGAAGAGGACGGCGCGGTGCCGCATGAGGACGAGCAGGTTCGGCTCGTCGACGGCGGTGCCGTAGAGCCGCTCCAGCGGCGCGCGTCCACCGACGCCCACCGCCGGGAGGAGATGGATGACCGCGACCATCACCAGGAGCGGCGGCACGACGTCGGGCATGGGGTTCCGCCGGCGGGGTGTCGAGCGGGTCGAACCACGCGTAGCGCGGTTGAACCCCGTTTATTCAGTCGTGCACGGAGCCCGCGCTCAATCAGAGGCGAACGCCGCGAGCGGCAGCACCCTGATCCCGGGGAAACGGGTGAAGTCGCGATCCTCGGTGAGGAGTGTCGATGCCCCGTGTTCGAGACAGACCGCCGCGATCTGTGCGTCGAAGACGAGGTTGCCACGGACATCCGAGCGTTCGATCACCTCACGAAGAATCTGTAGAAACCTGCCCCCTGGCGTGAGGATCCGTGCCGATGGACTCGCCAGAAGCGACTCGATCGACG
>JAGWVR010000029.1 GCA_018970785.1 Planctomycetota bacterium | reverse complement strand
AATGACACACGCCTCGCGCCAGCGGCCAGGGCGACGGCGATCTCCTCCGGCGTGAAGCCCCCCTCCGATCCGACGAGGACGAGCGCCGCCGGCGCCGTCCGGTCCGCGACCAGCGCCGCGCCTCCAGGGTCGGCGAGGAGCAGTTGGCTGCCGGAGGGCGTGGCGGCAAGTGCGCCAGCGACGGTCGCCGGATCGAGGACGGCGAGGAGGTGATCGCGCCGGCACTGCTTGCAGGCTTCGAGCACCGCGCGTTCGAGCCGCGCGCGGGCCGCGGCGCCGGGTTCGGCGACGCCGCGCGTCGTCACCAGCGGCAGCAGGGCCGCGGCCCCCAGCTCGGTGAGTTTTTCGGCGAGCCACTGCTGCCGCTCCCCCTTGGGGAGCGCTACCGCCACCGTCAGCGCCGGGCCGCCGGGGAGCGGCGCCGAGACGGGCGCCGCGGTGCGAAGCTCGACGCGGTCGCGGCCGATCGCCACCACCTCGGCCGGCCAGCGCGTGCCCCGGCCGTCGAACAGCTCGACACGGTCCCCCGGCCGCGCCCGCATGACACGCGCCAGGTGGCGGGCCTCGTCGCCGATGAGCACGGCGCGGCCGTCGACCGGGGGCGCGGGGAGAAAGAATCGCTCGCTCATCGGACCTGCGTGGCGGAGTGGCAGCGGCGGCTCCCGCCAGCTGCCGGCATTCTCCACTCCCGCGGGCTTCCGCGCCAGCGATTGCTCCTGACCCGCGCCCTCACCCCCCGCTACACTCCCGCCCCCGTCCCCTCCCGCCTGCCGTGCCGATGCCCCCTCACGATCCTCCACCGCGTCCCGCTCCGTTCGACGGCACGCTGTCGCCGGCGACGTTCCACGTCGCGCAGCCGCAGGAAGAAGCGCTGGCCCGGCTCGAATGGCTGCATGGGCAACGGCAGCGGCTCGGCGTCGTCACCGCGGCCACCGGCGGCGGCAAGAGCCACTTCCTCGCCGCGGCGGCGCGCCGGCTGGCCGGGGCCGGCGCGGAGGTCGCGGTGCTGTCGCTGGCCGGCCTCGGCTCCGGGGAATGGATCGGGCTGCTCCTCGAGCGGCTGCCGCTCGACCCGGCCAGCCGCGCCGACCCCGGGAGCGAGTGGAGCCGGCTCGAGGCGCGCCTCCGAGAGAACACGCTCATGGAGCGGACCACCGCGCTACTGTTCGACGATCTCGACCGCGGCCCCGCCGACGCGCTGGCCGGCATCGGCCGGCTGACGGGGGGCGCCGAGCCGCGGTTCGCGCGCGTGCTGGTCGTGGCGACGGCGGTGCCCGAGGCCCTCGCCGCGCTCCCGGCGCAGCTCCGGTCGCAGATCACGCTGCGGATCGATCTGCCGCCGTGGACGGAGGACGAGGTCGCCGCGTTCCTCGCCTGGGAGGGGGCCCGGATCGGCGCGCGTGAGCCGCTGTTCTCGCCGGTGGCGGCCGGGGCCCTCGCCCGGTTCACCGGCGGCGTCCCGCGCCGCGTGGTGCAATTGGCACGCCTGGCGCTGGCTGCCGCGGCCGGCGCCAACGTGGCGACGGTCGACCCGGAGCTCGTCGAGCGCGCGTGGTGCGAGTTGCTTCCCGCCGACTCCCCGGCGCCGGCACCGCAGGCGACCGCCGAGACGGCCACCACGCCGGCCACGGTCCGCCCGGTCCGCCGCCTCTGGAGCTGAGGGGCAAACGCCGATTCCCGGCGCCCGTCGCGGGAAAACCCTGGTACGATCGACCGCTCATCCGGAGGTTCCGATGCCCGTTTCCCCGGCCGCCAAAGACAGGTCGCCCGACGCCCGGCGGCGCGGGCGGATCGTCGCCGTCTCCCCCGACGACGGCAGCGCCATCGACCTCAAGAACCCGGCGCTGGCGGCGTTCCTCTCCTGGCTCGTCCCCGGTCTCGGCCAGCTCTACCAGGGGCGCCGGTTCAAGGGAGGCGTGTTCATGGGCGTGATCCTGTTCACGCTCGTGGTCGGGATGTGGCTCGGCGGTGGCCGGTCGGTGTATGCCTCGTGGACCCCGCGGGCGTTGGCTCCGGGGCGGCCGCTCGTGGCGCGGATCGACCGCTGGAGCTTCCTCTGCCAGGCCGGCATCGGGATCGTCGCCCTGCCGGCGCTGGTCCAGACGTCGAGCCTCCATGGCACCGCCCGCGAGCCGCTGCTTCCCGGCAGCTTCCTCGCGCCGCCGCTCGTGCCGCGGCAGGTCGTGTCGCGCCGCTACGCCGACCGGCTCGTGCAGGCCGATCCCGACATCGAACCCGACGACTTCGTCGATCGTCCCCCGGGAAGGGAAAGCCGCTTCGACCAGGTGTCGCTGTGGCACCGCCGCCTCGGGCGGTGGTTCGACATCGGCACGCTGTGGACGATGCTCGCCGGGATGCTCAATCTGCTCGTGATGTACGACGCCTGGGCTGGTCCGATGGTGGCCAGTGGAAGCACGGGGAAGGGATCGCCATCGGGCGACGGCGGCCCCGAGCCCGTTCCCGGGCCGGGCGGTGGTCGGGAGACCGGCGCCGACGGCCGCCGACCGGGGCGGGGGCGCGGCGCATGAACGGCTTCACGGCGCTGGTCGCCGCGTCCGCGGCGCTGCAATCGGCGGTCTGCCTGCCCTTGGCGGTGGGCTGGTTGGGGAGCGTGCCGGGGCTGTTGTTCGGGCTGCCGCTGCTGGTGGTCGCCGGGGCCGTCTTCGCCGCCACGCACCACGAGGATCCGACGACGATCCTCCGCGCGACGGCTCACTGGATCGGTTGGCTCGGCGGCATCCTCGGGGCCGTGCTCGCGGTCGTGATCCTGATCGGCTGGCTCGTCTGATCCGCGGCCGCGTCCGGCGAACATCCCTCGAGCGCCGCCGCACGGCGCAGCTGCCCGCAGGCGGCGTCGATCCGCGCCCCTTTGCGCCGCCGCACCTGGACGTTCACGCCGGCGTCGCGGAGCACCGCCAGGAAGCCGTCGCGCGCCTGCGCCGAGGGTTCCTTCCAGGGGAGTCCGGCGACGGCGTTGTACGGGATGACGTTGACCAGCGCCGCCCTCCCGGCGAGGAGACGGACGAGGTCGCGGGCCTGCCGCGGCGAATCGTTGATCCCGCCGAGCAGGACGTATTCGTAGGTCAGCCTCCGTCCCGACGCTTCCCAGTAGCGGTCGGCGGCCGCCATCACCTCCGCCAGACCGATCGAGGAGTTGACCGGGACGAGGCGCGTGCGGAGGGCGTCGTCGGCGGCGTGGAGCGAGACGGCGAGATGGTAGCCGGGCGCCGCGGCGGTGAGCCGGTCGATCCCCTTCGGCAGCCCGACGGTGGAGATCGTGATCCGCCGCGCCGAGATGCCGGGGCCGTCGCGGTCTTCGATCGCGGCCAGAGCGGGGAGGAGCCGGTCGAGATTCGCCAGCGGCTCCCCCATCCCCATCACGACGACGTGGCTGAGGCGCTCGTCGGCGGGCAGGAGCCGCGCGAGGCGCAGGACCTGCTCGAGGATCTCGCCGGTGGTCAGGTTGCGGATCACGCCATCCAGGCCGCTGGCGCAGAACACGCACCCCATCGCGCAGCCCACCTGCGTGCTGATGCACACTGTCCGCCGGGCGCCGTCACGGAGGAGGACGCACTCGATGCGCTGGCCGTCGGCGAGCTGGAGAAGCAGTTTCTCGGTGCCGTCGGCGGTGCGGAGGTGCCGCGCGACGGTCGTCGACCAGATCGAGAACGTCCCGGCGAGCTCGTCGCGGAGGCCGGCCGGGAGATCACTCATCGCCGCAAACGATTCCGCCCGTCCGCCGTGGAGCCAGCGGCGGATGGCCCGCTCGCGCCACGCGGGCTGGCCGCGGCTTGCCAGCCAGCCGGCGAGGTGCGGGCCCGGTTCGAGGATGTGGTGCATGGTGCGCGGCGAGGTGACGGTCTGGTAACGGCGTTGGATCCGCGGTAGTTTTTCGATGGCGATGCCGACGCACCCGTGCCGTGCAGGGGCCACCGTCCTGGCGCCCCCGTGGCCGGGCTGCGGACGGTGCCCCGTGAATTGTCAGTTTCCCCTCTCCTGGGACCTCACGCGAGCCCGCAGCGATGAACGAGCGGAAATACGAGGAACGGACCCGCTGGGTCTACGACGAGCAGGCGTTTCCGGTCTGGAACCGGGAGTTCGAGAAGCCGGCCCGGGCAGACATGATCGCCGACGACCTGTGGGCGGGGCGCAGCATCGCGATCCTGTTGGCGTCGCTGGTGGCGATCGGCTTGGTCCTCGCGCTCGGGACGGTCGCCTTCGTGGCCGGCTGGCGGTAGCCGTCCGCCGTCCAAGATCGGGAGTTTGACGCATCGACCTTCGCGGGATAGTCTTCCGGGGGGGTAAGGTAGCGAACCGACTCGCGAATCAGTCGTGCAGGGGCCTGTCGATGGCCATCCCTGTCGAATCGCAGCCCCTGGTCGGATGTCACGCGAACGGCGTGGTCGTCCGACCTGCCCGTGCCAAGCTCAACCTCACGCTCGCGGTCATCGCCCGTCGACCTGACGGGTTTCATGACATCGAGTCGCTGATGGTTCCGGTGTCGCTGGCCGACACCGTCGCCGTGCGGAGCAACGATGCCGGTCGGTTCACGCTCGAGGTTTGCACGGCGGGCAGGCTCGCGCGGGGAAAGGTCTCGGCAGGGGACGTTCCCGCCGACGACACGAATCTCGTCCTCCGCGCCGCGCGGCTGCTCGCGGCGGAATCCGGCGAACGGCGCGGGCTCGACATCGTCCTTCGCAAGGAGATCCCGGCCGGCTCGGGGCTCGGTGGTGGATCGAGCGATGCCGCGGCGCTGCTCCGTGCGGCGTGCGTTGCCTGGGGGCTGACGTGGCCCGCCGAGCGCCTCGCTGCCGTGGGGGCGCGGATCGGCAGCGACGTCCCATGGTTTTTCGCCGGCGGGGCGGCGATCGTCTCGGGTCGCGGCGAACGTGTCGGACCGCCCCTGCCGATCCGCGCGGGCTGGGCGGTGATCGCCCGCCCGGCGTCGGGACTGTCGACGCCGGCCGTCTACCGGGAGTGCCGCCCCGACGGTGCGCGGCGCGGCAGCGCTGCGGCGGTCGCCACGGCGCTGGCGGAGGGGCGCTGGCGCAGCGCCGTCGACGGTCTGGGCAACGACCTCGAGCCGGCGGCGCTGCGGCTTTCGCCCGACGTCGGCCGGTTGCTGGCAGCGCTCCGCGCCGCCGGTGCGGTGCGGCCGCTGCTCACCGGCAGCGGGAGCGCCTGCTTCGCGCTCACGAGAGGCCAGCTCGAGGCCCGGCGGATCGCGGCGCGGCTGGAAGCGCGGGGATGGCCGGGCGTGTGGGTGGTGCGGATGGGAGGCGAGGCGATCGGCTCGTCGAGTCACGCCGCCTGAGGGCGGGCGAAGCGTCGGCTGGCCGGCGGGGAATGGACACCATAGGAGGGCGTCGTGAAGATCACCGAGGTGCGCATCAAACTCGTCCCGCGGGCGGCCGACCGCCTGCTGGCATTCGGCGCGATCACGATCGACCATGAATTCGTCGTCCGTGATCTCAAGCTGATCATGGGACCTCAAGGGCCGTTCGTGGCGATGCCCAGCCGCAAGCTCACCGGCCACTGCCCGAAGTGCAGCCAGAAGAATCCCCTCGGCGCCCATTACTGCACCCAGTGTGGCGCGCGGCAACCGGACATGCCCCCGCCGAGCGATTCCGAGGGACGCCGTCGCCTCTATGCCGACATCGCCCATCCGATCTCGATCGCCAGCCGGATGACCGTCGAGCGGGCGGTCGTCGAGGAATACGAGCGCGAACTGGAGCGCTCGCGGCAGCCGGGCTACGCCCCGCGGCACGACGACCTCGGCGACGGCGAGTTCGTCTCCCCGGCGCTGTCCCACGGCACGGGCGGACAACCCGGTGCCGAGGTGCCGTCGCGGGCGTACACGGGAGTCACGGAGGGGGCGCAGCCGTCCCGGTGACTTCGGGGCTGCGCGTCAGCCACCGCCCCGGACGAGTCGGTGGAACGCCGCGGCGAGGCGCCGGGTGACCGGACCGGGCACGCCGTCGCCGATCGCGCGGCCGTCGAGTTCGACGACCGGGACGACCTCGGCCGCCGTCCCGGTGATGAACATCTCGTCGGCGGTGTAGAGGTCGTGACGGGTGAGCGTCGCCTCGCGGCAGTCGATGCCGGCGGCGACGGCCAGTTCCATCACCGCCCCGCGGGTGATCCCCTCGAGGATCCCGGCGTCGGGAGGGGGGGTGAGGAGGCGGCTGCCGCGGACGACGAACACGTTGTCGGCGGTGCACTCGGCGACTTCACCCTTGTGGTTGAGCATCAGGGCCTCGACGCATCCGGCCTGCTTCCCCTCGAGCTTGGCCATGATGTTGTTGAGGTAGTTGAGCGACTTGATCCGCGGCGACAGCGCGGCCGGGTGGGAGCGCTGCGTGGCGGCCGTCACCAGCCGCAGGCCGCGCTCGACCTGCTCCGCGGGATAGAGGGCGAGCCGGTCGGCGATCACGATCACCTGCGGGGCGCTGGTCCGCGCCGGATCGAGGCCGAGGCTCCCGGCCCCGCGCGTGACGACGACGCGGACGTAGCCGTCTGGCAGGCCGTTGGCGGCGAGCGTCTCGTCGATGGCGCGGCCGAGCACGTCGCGCGAGACGGGGATCTCGAGACAGATCGCCCGGGCGCTGGCCCACAGCCGGTCGAGGTGCTCGGCAAGGCGGAACACGCGGCCGGAGTAGGCCCGCAAGCCCTCGAACACGCCGTCGCCGTACAGCAGGCCGTGGTCGAAGACGCTCACCCGGGCCTCGGCCTCGGGCACGAGCCGGTCGTTCATGAACACGAGTCGGGACATGGTCCACCCGGCGGATCAGGCGTCCTCGACCCTGCCGGCCACCAGCCGGACGACGCGATCGGCCCGCGCGGCGATCGCGGGATCGTGCGTGACCAAGACTATAGAAAGGCCGTCGGCGCGGTTCAACTCGACCAGCGCGTCGAGGATCCCCGCGCCGCTGTCGGCGTCGAGGTTGCCGGTCGGCTCGTCGGCGAGGAGCACGCCCGGCCGCGTGACCAGCGCCCGGGCGATCGCCACGCGCTGCATCTCGCCCCCCGACAGCTGCCGGGGCTTGTGGTGGAGGCGCCCCGCCAGGCCGAACCGTCCGAGCAGTGCCTCGGCGTCGCGCCGGGCGGCCTGCCGCCGGGAGAGCCAGGCGAGGGGCCCGTGGCGCACCAGCAGCGGCGCGAGCACGTTTTCCACCGCGTCGAGCTCCGGCAGGAGGTGATACGACTGGAACACCATCCCGATGGCGGTGTTGCGGAGGCGGTCACGGCGGCCGGTGGGCTGGTCGTCGGCGCGGACGCCGTCGAGCAGCACCGTGCCGCCGTCGGGGGCGTCGAGCAGCCCCATGAGATGGAGGAGCGTGCTTTTCCCGGAGCCGCTCGACCCGACGATCGCCACGAAGTCGCCCGGGGCGACGGCCAGATCGATCCCGCGGAGCACGTCGAGCGTGCCGCCGCCGGAGCGGTAGCGCTTGACGAGGCCCTCGACGGCGATCGCGGCGGGCGCGGCATCAATCATGGCGCAGTGCCTCCACGGGATGGAGCCGCGCGGCGCGGAGCGCCGGGAGGACGCTGGCGGCGACGGCGATCCCCACCGCGCCGGCGATGATCCAGGCCACCGTCCACGGATCGACGATCGTGGGGATGCGGAAGAAGTAGTAGATCGACGGGTCGAAGACGCGCTGCCCGGTGATCCATTCGACCACCTCGCGGACGCGGTTGATGTTCCAGGTGATCGCCAGGCCGAGCGCCAGCCCGGCGCCGGCGCCGACGAGGCCGAGGAACAGCCCGTAGCCGAGGAACACGGCCGCCACGCCCCCCGCGCCGGCGCCGAGCGACTTGAGGATCCCGATGTCGCGCGTCTTCTCGACGACGATCATGAAGAAGATCGCGAGGATCCCGAATCCGGCCACCGCCACGATCATGAACAGGAGGATGTTGAGGACCGCCATCTCCATGTCGACCGCGGCGAGGAGCGGCCCCTGCTTGTCCTTCCAGGTCGAGATCGAATAGACGTCGGCGGGAAACGCCCGGCGGAGCCGGTCGCGGACGTCTTCGAGATCGGCCCCGGGGGCGAGGCGGATCTGGATCGAGTTGACGCTCGGGATCCCGGTCTGCGGGTCGACCATCCCGCGGAGCCGCTCGAGGTCGGCGATCGGCACGAACACGAAGTTGGAGTCGTACTCGCTCATCTTGCTTTCGTAGAAATCGACCACCGTGAACGTGTCGGTGACCGCCTTGGGGGGCGTGCCCGCGGTCGGGAAGGTGATCTTCACGTCGTCGCCGGGGAGGATCAGGAACCGGTCGGTGCCGGTGGAATCGCGGAAGCTCGCCAGGCCGATCCCGGGCACGACCCCGATCGACTGCTCGTTGGCCGGATCGAAGACGTGCCCCTCGTCCGGCGCCGCGGCGCGGAACGGATCGACGGGGGCCGCGCTCGCCTCGGGCACCGGCGACGTGACCGTCGCCTGCACCACCTCGCCCCCGGTGGCGGCGAGGACCGCGTCGACCTGGCGGTCGATCGGGCGCACCGGACCGTCGCCCGCCGGCGCGGCGCTGATCCCCGCGGCGGACTGTTTCTCGCGCCAGGCCCGCTCCCGGGCGACGCGCATCCGCCGGTGGGGCCAGCCCGCCCCCTCGAGCGCCGGCCGCCCGGAGCCGCCCTCGGTCTGGTGGTCGACGGTGTCGTAGCCGCCGTCGCGGAGCGCGAACGACAGCTGCCGGCGGTTGTCGGGGTGCTGGAGGTAGCGGGAGAAGTCGCTGACCGCGGCATGGGTCTGCTCGTCGATCCCGATCAGCATCACCTGGCGCGTGACCCACTGGCCGCGGACCTGGAAGTTGAGCATCGCCGGCACCGCCACCGTCGGCGTCATCCCGGCGATCTCGTCGCCGGCGGCCCGGCGCAGCTCTTCCATGTGCCACTGCGGATCCTGGAACCCGGAGAGCGAATGGCTCTCGAACACGAGGTCGGAGAGGATCCCGTGGATCCGCGTCTGCATCTCGTGGGCGAACCCCGCCATCACCGCGTTGACGACGATCATCGTCGCCACGCCGAGGGTCACGCTGACGACGCTGGCCAGCGCGATGAATCGCGTGCGGAGGTAGCGGCAGCAGAGGAACAGGACGTACATCGGAGGCCTCGTGGCGGGGCGGTCAGTCGCCGACGGGGCGCAGCAGCGGGAACAGGATCACGTCGCGGATCGACGACGACTCCGTCAGCAGCATCACCAGCCGGTCGATGCCGATGCCGAGGCCCCCGGCCGGAGGCATGCCGTGGCGCAGGGCGCGGAGGAAATCGTGGTCCATCCGCGCCATCGACTCCTCGGCCGGCAGGCCGGCGAGCTGCGTGCGGAACAGCTCCTCCTGGAGGTCGGGGTCGTTGAGCTCGGTGTAGGCGTTGGCCAGCTCCATCCCCGCGACGTACAGCTCGAAGCGCTCGGCGATTTCCGGCCGGCCCGCCTTCCGCTTGGTGAGCGGGCAGATCGCCGCCGGATAGTCGATCACGAACGTCGGTGCCACGAGCGACTGCTCGCAGGTGGCCTCGAACAGGTCGCTCTTGATCACGTCGGGGTGGCGGCCGGTGGTGTCGATGCCGCGTGCGGCGGCGGCGGCGGCCAGCGCCCCGGGGTCGGCCGGATCGCAGCCGACCACCTCGGCGAGGAGGTCGTCGTACCGGACCCGGCGGAACGGCCGGGCGAGGTCGACGTCGCGCCCCATCCACCGGACCACCGGCGGCGTGCCGGCGGCGACCGCCGCGGCGGCGACGATCGCCTCGGTGAGGTCCATCATCGTCGTGTAGTCGCCGTAGGCCTCGTAGGCCTCGAGCATCGTGAACTCGGGGTTGTGGCGCGGACTGACCCCTTCGTTGCGGTAGACGCGGCCGAGTTCGAAGACCCGCTCCAGCCCGCCGACGAGGAGCCGCTTGAGGTGCAGCTCCAGCGCGATCCGCAGCACCAGCGCCATGTCGAGCGCGTTGTGGTGCGTGGAGAACGGCCGGGCCGCGGCGCCGCCGGCCGATTCCTGGAGCGTCGGTCCCTCGACCTCGAGGTAGCCGCGTTCGGTGAGCGTCTGGCGGACGGCGGCGACGATCCGGCTGCGGGCCATGAAGCGCTCGCGCACCCCCTCGCCGTGGATCAGGTCGAGGTACCGCTGGCGCTGCTTCTGCTCGGGATCGACGAGGCCGTGGTATTTGTCGGGGGGCGTCTCCAGCGACTTGCCGAGAAACGCCAGGGCCGAGGCGAAGATCGTCATCTCGCCGGTCTTCGACCAGCCGAGCCGGCCGTCGATGCCGACGAGGTCGCCGAGGTCGAGGCAGTCGGCCAGCTGCCAGGCCTCGGGGCCGACCTGCTTCTTGCCGATCATCACCTGGATCCGGCCACTGCGGTCGGCGAGATCGAGGAACACCAGGCTCCCGGCGCTGCGCTGGAGCATGATCCGCCCCGCCACGCGCACCGCAGGTCCGTCGTCGGCCGGCGGCTCTCCCGGCGGGCGGCGGAGCGGCTCGCCGGCGGCGCGGACCGTGGCGATCGGCGTCGCGCCGTCGAAGCGGCGGCCCCACGGGTCGTGGCCGAGGGCGGCGATCCGGGCGAGCTTGTCGCGGCGCGCCTTCTCCAGCGCGGCGGCGACGCCGCCCGAGTCGGAGTCGTGGCCGGAGGGTGAAGAGGGCGGGGGCATGGCGGGTCGCACAGGGGAGGGACGGCGGCGATTGTCGGGATCGGTGCCGATTTGGAGAAGGGCAGTCGGCGCGGGCTTTTCCCGGTGTGTTTCCCGCCACCGGCGGTTTCCCTCCTTTCCCGCCCTCCCGACCGGTGCGACACTTGGCGACAGCCGGCTCGCCGACAGCCGTGTGGCCCCCGTTCCTCGCCGCCGGGACCCGCCATGACACTCCCCGAGCCCGAGACGGTGGCGCTGTTCTGCGTCGAGGTCCGCACCGCGCGCTGGGCCGAGTTGGTGGCCTGGTACCGGCACGCCCTGGGGCTGCGCGTGCTGATGCGCGGGGTCGACGAGGGCTATGCACTCGTCGCCGCAGGCAACGCCCGGCTGGCGCTGCTGGCGCGGGCCGACGCCCCCCCCGACAGCCGGCGCTGGAGCCTGGCGTTCGAGGTCACGGACCTCGACGCGGCGCGGGCCCGGCTCGAGGAGGCGGGCACCGCCGCCCCGCAGCCGACCGCGCACGCCGAGGGGTTTCGGGAGATCGTCGTCAGCGACCCCGACGGCAACCGCGTCCGCCTCTTCCAGTGGCCGCGGCACGGCTGACGCCGCCGGATGGCTTCGTCCACGGAAGCGTCAGAAGAACGGGATCGAGACCGGGTATTTCCAGACCTTGCCGTCGGCGGCCTTGATCGCGCCGACGATCGGCCAGGCGATGCCCAGCAGGCCGACGAGGATCGTCAGCGGGATGCCGATCAGGAAGAAGCTGAGGATGACCGCCAGGAATCCGTAAAGCACCCAGCTGATGATCCAGTTGGCGACGGCACGGCCGTGCCGATCGATGCCGGGCAGGCGATCCTTCTGGACCTGCCAGATCACGATCGGGACGACGAATCCCGCCAACGGGATCAGGTAGCCGGCGAACTGCGAGAGGTGGAGGAGGATCGCCCAGAACCGGGTGAGTGCCTCGGGCGCCGTGGAGGGATCGTCTTGGGCATCGGCACTCCGCCCCGCGGCGAGGTCGTCGGCGAAGCTCCGGTCGAGTGGCGAGGCGCGCGGAAGGAGCCGCTCCTTGGCGGCGACGAATTCCTCGGTCGTGATCGCCCCCGAGCGGTGGAGGGCGGTGAGCCGTTCGAGTTCGGCGAACATGTCCATCGCGTCGGCCCTCCGGCTGCCCCGGTCACGGTCCCGGCAGCGGCCCCTTCGTCGCCAACCGGACGCGGCAGAGGTGCGAATCGGCGGTGACGTAGAGCGTCGAGCCGTCGTCGCCGAACGCGCAGTTGGCCGTCGCCTGGCCGGTGAGGATCGTGCCGAGGTGGGTCCCGTCCGGGGCGATCACGAGCACGCCGCCGGGCCCGGTGGCGAAGAGGTTGCCGGCGGTGTCGACCTTGAGGCCGTCGGGGAGCCCCTTCTTCCGCTTCTGGAACAGCGCCGTGCCGTCGAAGAACGTCTTCCCGGCGTCGAGCGTGCCGTCCGCCTGGACGCTGAACACCTTCCAGACCGGCGCCGCCGGGTCGGACTGGGCGACGTACAGCTTCTTCTCGTCGGGGGAGAAGGCGATCCCGTTGGGGCGCGTCATCGTGTCGCACACCAGCGTCACGGCGCCGTCGGGTGTGACGCGGTAGACCCCGCAGAAGTCGAGCTCACGGCGCGGGTCGTCGAAGCCGCCGGGGAGGCCGTAGGGGGGATCGGTGAAGTAGATCGCCCCCGACGAGTGGACGGCGCAGTCGTTGGGGCTGTTGAAGCGCTTGCCGCCGTGGTTGTCGGCCACGGTGCGCTTGCCACCCCCCGGTGTCAGCCGGCTGACGCGCCGGTCGCCGTGCTCGCAGGAGATCAGCAGCCCCTGGCGGTCGAGCGTGAGGCCGTTGCTGCCGCGCTCGCTGCCGTAGGCGCCCGGGCCGGTGAACCCGGCCGGCTCGAGGAACACGCTCAGTCCCTGTCCCGGCTTCCACATGTGGACACGGTTGTTGGGGATGTCGGAGAACAGCAGGTGGCCCTCTGCCTTGACCCACACCGGACCCTCGGCCCAGACGAAGCCGCTGGCGAGGACCTCGATCTTCGCGTCCTTGGGCACCAGGGCGTCGAAACGCGGGTCGATTCGCTCGATCGAGCCGAGCGTGGGCAGCAGGTCGGGGCCCCCTTCCTGGGCGGCCGCCGTGACCGCCGCCAGTGTCGCCAGCACGACACCGATGACCAGCTGTCCGCGGACAAAGCCCTCTGAGGCCAGTGCCCACTCAGGCGACCTCGGCAAACGCCGAGGGTTTCCCGGGTCGCCGTCGGCCGCATCCGGCGACCGCTCGCTTTTTCCACGGGCTCCCAGCGGGATCGGGGCACTGCTCGCGCGCACGGGACGGGGCATGGCGGACCTCCGGCGGGGTTTCGCGGGACGAGGCCCCCATCGTAGCGACCGGTCGGCCGCGCTTCATCACTCGAGCGTGGGCGCGAGCCGGGCGACGGCGATCGTGACCGCCGCCATCGCCAGCCCGAACAGGAAGATCGCCACCAGCGCCACACCCAAGGCGCAGCCCGCCTGGGCGTCGTCGGCGGCCAGCGCCCGTGGTGGATCGGGCTCGGCAGTGCCCGTCGGGAGCTGCCAGCGATTCACCGCCGCGTCGATCGCGAGCAGCGCCGCCCGGGCGTGGTGGAAGAGGAGCAGCGGCAGCAGGACCGCGACGGCCAACGCCGCCGCGATCGTCGCCCGCAGCGACCAGCCTGCCAGTCCCCACGCGGCCGCCGCCACGGCGCCGGCGGCGAGGATCGTGGCGGCGTAATTGAGGTAGATCGAGCCGAGGTAGAAGCCCCCCTCGCGCCGGAAGTCGAGACTGCAGTCGCCGCATGCGTCGGCCATCCGGAACGGAGCGACGAACAACCGCCCGCGGCCGCACCGCGGGCAACGCAGCGCGACGAGCCGACCGAGGCGACCGGAGAGCGAGGGCATGGCGACGGCGTTGGGGCGCGGGGCCCGGCGTTCCGGTCGGAGGGGTGGAGCGGATTGAAACGAGGCGCGCGGTTGGCCCGGTGCCGGTGGCGGCTCCGGCGGCGGGTGGCGCTGCCGGTCGCGGGCTATATTCGACCGGCGGGGATCGTGCGGGGATCGGGTGGGGCGGAAGGGCCGTGAGCCGATGAGCGTCGACGCCGAACTGCTCAAGGAGTTCCTCATCGAGTCGTCGGAGAGCCTCGACCAGCTCGACCGCGACCTCGTCGCCCTCGAGGAGAACCCGCGCGACGCCCAACGGCTGTCGAGCATCTTCCGCACCGTCCACAACATCAAGGGGATCTGCGGGTTCCTCGGGTTCGTCAAGCTCGGGGCGATCGCCCACAGCGGCGAGCATCTCCTCGGCCGGCTCCGCGACGGGTCGATCGACCTCGACGAACGCGTCACCGGGGCGCTGCTGTCGTTCGTCGACACCGTCCGCGTGATCCTCGGCACGATCGAGCGCACCGGCGGCGAGGGGGACGGCGACTACCGCGACCTCTCGCAGTCGCTGGCGACGCTCGCCGAGGAGGCCGCCGCGGCCCGGGCGCGGAGCGGCGGCGACATCGTCGTCACGCGGCTCACGCCGCCGGGTGCGGTGCCGTCGCCACCGCCGGAGCCCGCCCCTGCTCCCGTGAACGCGCCTGCTCCCACGCCCGCCCCTGCGGCCGTACCGGCGACAAGCGCGGTCGTGGAGCCGGTGGCCGAGGTCGCGCCGGCCGTGTCCGCCCCGCCGGTGGCGGCACCACCGCCTCCCCCGGCGGCGGCCGCGCCAGCTGCCAAAGCCACCGCCGGCGCGCGGCCGACGGCGGCGCCGGTCAGTGAATCGGCGATCCGCGTCGACGTCGGCCTGCTCGGGGCGCTGGTCGATCTCGTCGGCGAGCTGGTCCTCGCCCGCAACCAACTCCAGGCCACCGTCCGGCGCCTGTCGAGCACGCGCGGCAGCGAGGACGCCGAGTTGCTCAAGGTCGCCCACCGCATCGACACCGTGACCGGGGCCCTGCAGACGGCCGCCCTGAAGACGCGGATGCAGCCGATCGACCAGGTGTTCAACAAGTTTCCGCGCGTCGTCCGCGACCTCGCCGTGGGGTGCGGCAAGGAGGTCCAGCTCACGATCCAGGGGGCCGACACCGAGCTCGACCGGTCGCTCATCGAGACGATCCGCGACCCCCTCACGCATCTCCTCCGCAATGCCGTCGACCACGGCATCGAGCCGCCGAGCGTGCGCATCGAGCGTGGCAAGCCGGCCACCGGCACGCTCGCCCTCCGCGCCTTCCACGAGAGCGGCCAGGTGACGATCGAGATCACCGACGACGGCGGCGGGATCCGCGTCGAGGCGGTCCGCGAGAAGGCGATCGCCCGGGGGCTGGTCAGCGCCGAGCAGGCGGCGCTGTTGCCCGACGAGCGTGTCTTCCAGTTCATCTTCGAGCCGGGCTTCTCCACCGCCGCGACGGTGACGGCGATCTCCGGCCGCGGCGTCGGCATGGACGTCGTCCGCACCAACATCGAGGCGATCGGCGGCACGGTCGAGCTCGACAGCCGCCCCGGCCTGGGGACGACCGTCCGGGTGCGGATACCGTTGACGCTGGCGATCATGCCGGCGCTGATCGTCCACGCCGCCGGGCAGCGGTTCGCGATCCCGCAGGCGGCCGTCCGCGAGCTGATCGCGCTGGGGGGCTCGCGTTCGGCGGCGGTGATCGAGGGGCTCGACGGTGCGCCGGTGACTCGGCTCCGCGACCGGCTCCTGCCGCTGGTGTTCCTCCGCGGCCTGCTCGGCCTCGATCCCGGGGCGCCCGCCGGCACCGTGATCGTGCTCCGCGTCGACTCGCAGGAATTCGGCCTCGTCGTCGACGGCGTGGCGCTGGCCGAGGACATCGTCGTCAAGCCGATCGCCCGGGCTCTGGTGGCGCTGGGCGTGTACGCCGGCGCGACCGTTCTCGGCGACGGCGATGTCGTCCTGATCGTCGACCCGCGCGGCGTGGCGCAGGTGGCGCGGATCGCGTCGCGTCCGCCCGTCGACGAGTCGCCGGCCGCGCCGGCCGCGCCCGCCCGCCCCCGGTACCTCGTCTGCGAGTCGCAGCGCGGCCGGCGGATGGCGGTGCCGCTCGAAGACGTGCAACGGCTCGAGACCTTCCCCCGCGAACGGCTCGAGGAGGCCGCCGGGCGGCTCGTCGCCCATCGCGAGGGACAGCTGCTGCCGCTGGCCGACGTCGACGCCGTCGTCGAGGGTTCGGCCGAGCCGGTCGGCGGTGCCGTGACGGCGGTGATCGTCGCCCCCGGCCGCGGCGACGTCGGCCTCCGCGTGCGCCGGATCCTCGAGGTGGTCGAGCCGACGCAGCCGCTCGATCCGTCCCTGGCCGCGGCCGGGCTGCTCGGCACCGTCGTCATCGACGGCCGGGCGATCGAGGTCGTCGACGTCGGCCGGGCGCTGGCGGCACCGGCTCCCCGCCTGCTCTCCCGCGGAGGTGCGCGATGATCGCCCCCGCCACTGGCGCCGTCGGCGGCGACGGAGCGACGCTGCGGGCCTGCGCGTTCCAGGTGTCGGGGCGTTGGTTCGCGATCGACGCGGCACGGATCCACGAGGTCCTCCGCAGCCAGAAGACGACCCCGGTGCCGCTGGCCCATCCGGCCGTGCGCGGGCTGCTCAACCTCCGTGGCCGGATCGTGCCGGTGATCGACATGCGGATCCGCCTCGGGCTGGCCCCCGCGGAGGCGGCGCCCGACGACGCGCCCGGGACGTTCGTCGTCGTCGAGGTCGACGACGAGGCCTTCAGCCTGCTGGTCGATCGGCTCGCCGACGTCGTCGAGATCCCGCTGGCCGCGATCGAGCCGGCGACGACTGCCGACCGACCGGGCCAGGACGCGATCGAGGGCGTCTGGCCGGCGCGGTTCGGATTGGTGCACCTGCTCGACACGGCGCGGCTCGTGGCGGCGATCGCGGCGACGGCCGCGGAAAGGAAAGGGCGATGAACGCGATGGCGGATTCCCGCGCGGCCGGTTCGTGGCTCGGGCGGATCGGGAGTTTCCTCGGCAACCCGCTGCTTGTGGCGCTGCTGGCGATGTCGCTGCTGCCCCTGGCGCTGACCGGGATCGCCACCCACTGGCTGTCGAGCGATACGCTCGACGCGTCGTCGCGGCAGAAGCTCGAGGTCGTGCGCTCGATCACCGTCAAGCAGGTGGAGCGCTACTTCGCCGGCCTCCACGACCAGATCGCCGTGCTCGCGGAGGATCCGTCTTCGCTCGAAGCCCTCCGTGATCTCGGCGCCGGATTCCGCGCCCTCGGAACGCCGGGTGCGGAGACCGCCGCCGAACTCGCGCGGACCCGGGCCGATCTCGACGCCTGGTATGCCGTCGAGTTCGCACCGCGCTACCGCCAGGAAAGCGGCGGCCGGCAGCCACCCGAGGGGCTGACGCGGCTGCTCGGCGACGCCGGCGTGCGGCTCCAGGATCTGTATATCCGCCGCAACGAGCATCCGGTCGGCGAGAAGGACACGCTCGATGCCGCCGCCGACGACTCGGCCTACACGCGGGCCCATGCCCGCCACCACCCGGTGCTCCGCGGCATCGTCGACCGCTTCGGCCTCTACGACATCTTCCTCGTCGATGCCGAGACGGGCGACGTCGTGTACAGCGTCTTCAAGGAGGTCGACTTCGCCACCTCGCTGCGCGGTGGGGCGTTCGCCGAGACCAACCTCGGCAAGGTGTTCCGCCAGGCGGCCGCCGCCGGCCGCGCCGGAGTGGTCTCGTTCGGTAACTTCGGTCCCTACCAGCCGTCGTACGACAAGCCGGCCGGATTCCTCGCCGCGCCGATCGTCGACGGCCGCAAGGTCGTCGGCGTCATCGCCTTCCAACTCCCGCTCGACCGGATCAACGCCGTCGTCGGCGAGACGCTCGGCATGGGACGGACCGGCGAGACCTACGCCGTCGGTCCCGACCGCCTGTTCCGCACCGATTCGCGGTTCCTCGACGAGCTCGGTCAGCAGATCGGCGAGACGGTGAAGACGACGATCTGCAACCCCCGGTTCAAGGTCGACACCGTTCCGGTCCGCGACGTCTTCGAGCGGAACGGCAGTGGCACCGGCCCGACGGCCGACTACCGTGGGCAACCGGTGCTGTCGAGCTGGGGGCCGGCCAAGATCCACTCGGGCAACGGCCCCGGCGATGCCGACGTCACCTGGGCGGTCGTCTCCGAGATCGACGCCGCCGAGACCGAGGCACCGATGCGGCGCCTGCGCTGGCTGTCGCAACTGATCTTCGGCCTCACCACGCTCGGCGTGGTCTGGCTGTCGGCGCAGATCGCCGGCCGCTTCACGCGGGCGGCGCGGCGCCAGGCGGCCCTCGTCGACGGCATCAAGGGCAACACCCACACCCTCGCCAGCGCCTCGGAGGAGCTGACGAGCGTCAGCCAGCAGATGAGCGCCGCGGCCGAGGAGACCACGGCGCAGGCGAACCTCGTCTCGGCCGCCGCCGAGCAGGTCAGCAGCAGCACGAAGACCGTCTCGGCGTCGGTCGAGAGCCTCGTCGCCAACATCTACGACATCGCCAAGAGCGCCCAGGACGCCGCCGCCGTCGCCCGCCAGTCGGTCGACATGGCCCGGGCCACGAGCCGGACGATGGACGAGCTGGGCAGTTCCAGCGCCCAGATCGGCCAGGTCGTCAAGGTGATCAACTCGATCGCCGAGCAGACCAATCTCCTCGCCCTCAACGCCACGATCGAGGCGGCGCGCGCCGGCGAGGCTGGCAAGGGATTCGCCGTCGTCGCCAACGAGGTCAAGGAGCTGGCCCGCGAGACCGCCAAGGCCACCGAGGACATCGCCGGGCGGATCGAGGCGATGCAGGCCGACACCAGCCGGGCGGTCGGGGCGATCGCCGAGATCGTGGCGGTGATCGAGAAGATCGACGCCCTGCAGACCAAGATCGCCCAGGCGGTCGAGGAGCAGTCGGTGACGACCGCCGAGATCGGCCGCAACATCGGCGAGGCGACGACCGGCTCGACCGAGATCGCGCAGAACATCGGTCAGGTCGCCCAGGCGGCGCAGAGCACCGCCGAGGGGGCGGCCAACACGCAGGTCTCGTCGCAGGAACTGGCCCGGCTGGCCCACGATCTGGCGAAGCTCGTGGAGGAATACCGCTCCTGATCGCCGGCGATCGGGGGTGATTGGCGGTGCGGTGCGGGCGGGCATACTGGACGCGTTCCCTCCCCGCGTGGGGTGACTCCGTGAACGCGCTGATCGTCGACGACTCCAAGCCCGCGCGGACGATCCTCGCGCGGGCACTGGCGGCGCTCGACCTGGAGTGCCACGAAGCGGCCAACGGCCGCGAGGCGCTCGACCTCCTCCCCCGGATCGCCCGGCCCGACGTCGTGACCGTCAATCTCCACATGCCGGAGATGGACGGCATCGAATTGATCACGCGGTTGCGGCGCGAGCCGGCATGGCGCTCGCTGAAGCTGGTGATGGTGTCGGGCGAGCAGGATCCCGGGCGCGTGGCGGCGGCGCTGGCGGCCGGGGCCGACCGGTTCGTCGCCAAGCCGTTCACCGCCGCGGCCCTCCAGGACGTGGTCCTCGGGCTCGGGGTCGGGCGCCGGGCGCCGGCGCCGTCGGCGCCGATCCGCGTGCTCGTCGTCGACGACTCGGCGGTGATCCGCAGCGTGCTTTCGGCGACGCTCGCCGCCGAGCCGGGGATCGCCGTCGCCGGGACGGCGGCCGACGGCCGCCAGGCGCTGGCGCGGATCGCCGCCGATCCCCCCGACCTGGTCCTCCTCGACGTCGAGATGCCGGTGATGGACGGGATCACAACGCTCAGGGAGCTGCGCGCCCTGCGCCCCAAGCTCCCGGTGGTGATGTTCTCGAGCCTCACCGAGCGCGGCGCGAAGGCGGCGATCGACGCCCTGCTCGCCGGGGCCAACGACTACGTCGCCAAGCCGAAGGAGCCGTCGGCCGACGCCGTCGCCGCGCGGATCCGCGAGGAGCTCGTGCCCCGGATCCGCCAGCTCGTGCCGCGCACGGCCGGCGCCGCGCCGGCGGCGGCCACGGCGCTGCCCCCGTCGCCGGTGCAACGCGCCGTCCGCGAGCCGGTGGCGGCGGTCGTCGTCGCCGTCTCGACCGGCGGGCCCAACGCCCTGGCCGGGTTCCTCCCCGGGTTCGTGCGGTCGGTCACGGTGCCGGTGCTCGTCGTCCAGCACATGCCGCCGCTGTTCACCGCGCAGCTGGCCGAGCGCCTGGCGCGGATCTGCGGCACCGAGGTCCGCGAAGCGCTCCACGGCGAGGCGCTCGCCCCCGGCCGCGTCCTCCTCGCCCCCGGCGGGCGGCACATGAAAGTCGCCCGCGGCGACGGCGGCGTGATCGCCGAGCTCAGCGACGAGCCGCCGGAGAACGCCTGCCGGCCGGCGGCTGACCCGCTGTTCCGCACGGCCGCGGCCGTCTGGGGGGCGGGCACGCTCGGTGTCGTCCTCACCGGCATGGGGCGCGACGGGCTCGAGGGCGCGCGGGCGATCGTCGCCGCCGGCGGCGCGGTGATCGTCCAGGACGAGTTCACGAGCACGATCTGGGGCATGCCCGGCCACGTCGCCCGCGCCGGGCTCGCCGACGCCGTGCTCCCCCTCGGTCAGCTCGGCGCCGAGGTGGCGCTGCGCGTGTCGCGGCGGGCCCGGTGACCGCCGTGGCGGAAAGCAGCACACGATGGTGAGCGCCGCCGACTTCGCCTGCATCCGCGAGTTCCTCCGCCGGCGCAGCGGCGTCGTCCTCGACCCCTCGAAGGGCTACCTCGTCGAGGCCCGGCTCCTCCCGGTGGTGAGGCGGCACGGGTGCGGCGGCCTCGACGCGCTGGTCGGCCGGCTGCGGCAGGGGGGCGACACGGTCCTCGAGCGCGACATCCTCAACGCGATGATGACGCACGAGACGTCGTTCTTCCGCGACCGCGCCCCGTTCGAGACGGTCAAGCGGATCCTCCCCGACCTCCTCGAGCGCCGCGGCGTGTCGCGGCACCTGACGATCTGGTCGGCGGCCGCGTCGACGGGGCAGGAGGCCTACAGCCTGGCGATGCTGCTCGAGGAGCACTTCCGCCCCCGGCTCGCCGGCTGGCGCGTGCGGATCCTCGCCACCGACATCTCCGACGTCGTCCTCGAGCAGGCGCGCACGGGAAGCTATGGCGCGCTGGAGATGGCGCGCGGGTTGCCCGACGACTACCGGCAGAAATACTTCGTACCCCTGCTCGGGCGCTGGAGCATCTCCCAGGACTGCCGCAAGCTGGTCGAGTTCCGCCAGTTCAACCTCGCCGCGCCGTGGCAGGGGATCCCGGCCTGCGACATCGTCTTCCTCCGCAACGTCCTCATCTACTTCGACGTCCCGACCCGGGCGCGGATCATGGAGCAGATGCGCACGGTCCTCCGCCCCGACGGCTGCCTGTTCATCGGCGGTGCCGAGACGCTGCTGGGGGTCTGCGACACCTTCGAGCGGCTCCAAGGGGCGGGGTGCGGCTACTACCGCCCCAAGGGAGCGCGGTAGCGGACCTCGAGTAGTCGTGGGTGGCTGCTTTGCGGCTAAGGTTTACGAGTTAACTCGATAAACTTCACTATAATTGTTTCAAGTTGCTGAGGCGGAACTAAGCCTCCAAAACTACTCAATTGGATGGTTGCCTTCTCTATGCGGACTACCCAATTACAAATCGCGACCGTACGTTTTGTAAGCTTCGTCCGGCAATTGCCGCTAGGGTGAAACGGCAAATCAACGTAGTTTTCAGGAAGCGGATCGGAGCTTTCCGCCGCCGAATGCGAGCAGGCGACACCTACAATGACCGGTGAAGACGGTATGTCTCTGTTGGCAGTGATGACCACCACCGGACGGGACTTCCATTGGCCGTCGTAGCCACGAACAGCCATCCAGATCAGGCGCCCCTGCGTAAGCAAAGCATTCCGCCTTAGAACTTGTCACCACGGACAGACGCCATCGTTATCGATGGGGACTTCAGGTGGCTCGCACCGGTCTGCAATCTCGAGTAAGACCGAGTTAGAAGGTGTTATCTGCTCGAGTCGGATCGAGGCATTTATTTCCGCGTCCGCTTGCGCAGGCGGGGTAGGGTGAGTGAATATGAAGAACGTAGCGGCGACCACCGGCACGTGCGCAGCTTTTCCTTTTTCGACGTGAAGATCGACGACTATCATTTTAGTTGTCCTCCACTATTACAATTGTTAGTCGCCACTGGCCAAGTAGTGCACCATCACAAAGTAAATCAAGTGAGTATCGGCCGGGCGGGCCGGCTAGTGATGGCAAATGCGTGGCCACCTCTACAAGCTCCACCGGGTCGCAGGCATCAACTTCTATTCGTCCCTCGAAGCGAACTGTCTCGTCATCGAGCCGTTGGTATCGCAGTCTCAGCGTGGTTGGGCAACGAATGCCCTGCAGAGCTAGGTAAAGGCTGGGGTTTCCATCATTGACGACATCACTCTCGGAGCGGACGTGCACGGGCCCTGATATCTCGGATCCTGGCTCCGTGTTCGGCTCACCAGCGTCGCGCGTAGCTGCTCTTCTCAGCTTGAGAATGCCGAACGTTCCGATAATCAAGTATTTATTGGTTGCGCGGTCTATGTAGACCTTATCGGCAAGCACCATCGCTTGGAGCGTAGGAAGTTCCATGGGCGCCAGCAGGCTCTATTACGTTAGACTTGCAGCAACTGGATTGTGCGTTTTGGCAATAACCGTCGCAAGTTCATGATGTGTTTTGGGAAGTGCCCGATTTTGCATTCAAGCGGAAGATCAAGAAACCAGCAACGCTCTCGTCATAGGTAAGCTTGACGCAACCGCTGTCGATGCAAAGTCTTCACACGGGGACAGATCTGCTAAGAAGCAGGTCTACGAATGAGCAACCCAAAGGCATTTTCCCAGTCGACGATCAGCGCTCGACCCGACGACGCCGCGTCGTGAAGGTCAGCCCAGAAAGGGTTCTTTCAGGGGGTCGTGAACAGCATTTTCAGGCAACGCGCTGCCGCAATATCTTCGCGGTAGCCACCACGGATACGCAATGCCCAAACACTTTGGTTTGCGGGCCAAAGGGAATCGTGTTGCAGGCTTCAGGCGATCCCACCCGACGTCGCGGCACTTGGCGGCTGGGACAGTGATGGCAGAGTGAGGCGCAAGTGCTTGTGGTGGAGAAGGTTACCGTAAACGGAAAACTAAAGTCGAGGACGGGGACCAGGCTCTCTCCCCGCCGCTACCCACGAGAAACTCGAGTAGGCCGTTTGGTCCATCAGGGATCTGTGTGGGTGGACGACAGGAGACGACATCCTGGCATTCCCATCCCAGGGCCGCCGCAGCCCCTCCGCCGTGGCCCTCGCATCGGCCCGTCACCGCTAGCTGCGGGTCGATGCGAGGGGGGCGTCTTCCTCTGCAGAGCCCGATCGGAGGCTGCGTCCGCCGCGATAATCCACGGAAATGCTGGACGGACCGAAGTTTTCCACGGAAGGCCCGATTACTCGGAACAAGAGCGAAATGAGTGCAGCCGCAAACTGGCAAACTGATGGAGTAATGGAAGCCACTTGGAGCCAGTCTTCTTGTTTGGAGATCTTGGCCCGCCTCACCCGGCCGCGGGGCCAGCCCACTCCAGGCACAGGATCGAGACGTCGTCGAGCGGACCCTTCGGCTGGCACCAGGTCTGCACGCTCTCGAGGAGCCGGACGACGTTGACGTCGACCGGTTCGCCGCGGAGCGACTCGACCAGCGCCGTCATCCGCTCGTTGCCCATCTGTTCGAGCTGCTCGTCCATCGCCTCCGGCACGCCGTCGGAATAGAGGATCACGCGGTCGCCCGGCGCGAGCTGGAGCGTTTCCTCGGCGAACTCGACGTCGGGCACGAACCCGACCGGGAAGCTCTCGACCTCGAACAGCTTGAGCGGACCGCTCTTCGGGACGTGGAGCAGTGGCGGATGGCCCCCCGACACGAACCGCAGCCGTCCGCTGGGGACGTGGAGCACGCCGTAGACGATCGTGAAATACAGCCCGGCCTGGTTGTCGGCCTGGAACAGGTTGTTGAGCTGGGTCACCACCTCACCCGGCGGGACCACCACCGGCTTCCCCCCGCCGGGTGACGGGCGCAGGAGCAACGACGTGTCGGAGACGCGCGGCGTGAGGAACGCGCCGACCGTCACCGCAAGCAGCGAGCTGGGCACGCCGTGGCCGCTGACGTCGACGACGAACATCCCGACGTGCTCCTCGTCGAGCGCGAAGATGTTGAGGAAGTCGCCGGCCAGCTCGTTGCACGGCACGTAGCGCCACGCCGACGTCGTCGCCGGCATGTCGAGCGCCGCCTGGGGGAGGAGCGACTGCTGGACCTTGGCGGCGGCGTGGAGGTCGCGCGTCATCCGCCGGTTGCTGCGCTCGATCTGCTCGTTGACGGCGGTCAGTTCGGTGTTGGCCTTCTGGAGCTGGTCGCGGGCCACCGACAGCGACTGGTTGGTGGAGATCAGTTCCTTGTTCTTGGTGACGGCGTTCTCGAACACCGACACCAACAGGTTGAGGACCTGCTGGCGGCCGGCGTTGACCTTGAAGGTCTGGCCGGCGACGGTGACCTCCATCTCGTTGGCCGCCGTCGCGTCGGCGGCGGCCAGCGGCGAGGCGAGGAGCGAGTCCATCCGGCCGAGGAGGTATTCCGGCTCGTAGGGCTTCGTGACGTAGTTGTCGGCCCCGGCGTCGAGCCCGCGGATGATGTCGACCGGGTCGCCGAGCGACGACAGGAGGATCAGCGGGATCGAACGCAGCTCCGGGTCGGTCTTGACGATCTTGCAGAACTCGTAGCCCGTCATCTCCGGCATCTCGATGTCGGAGATGATGATGTCGGGCCGCCGCTCCCGGACCAGGGCCAGCGCCTTGCCGCCGTCGGCGCCCCAGCGCACCGCATGGCCGGCCTCGGTGAGCCGGCGCTCGAGGAGCTTGGCCTGGATCTTGCTGTCCTCGGCGATCACCACGTCGACCGGCCGACGGGCGCGAAGGGGGGGCGCTGCGGGGGCGGGGTCTGCGGAGGCCATGGCGAGGTCCGATCGGGGGCGGAAGGCTGGTGGAGATCCGGCCCGACCCGCGGGCCGGGCCGGTGCCGCTCAGGTGAACTTCGCCATCGCCTCGGCCGCGTCCTTGTGGATCGCGAACAGCTTGTTGAGGTTGGTGAGCTTGAAGACCTCGTAGATCTGCGGATGGATGCTGCACATCTTCAGCCGCCCCTTGAGCGTCGTGCCGACCTTGCGGTGGATCGTGCCGAGGAGGCCGAGGGCGGCGCTCGACATGAACTCGACGTTGCCGAAGTCGAGGAGCAGGTCGAGCCCCGGGCGGTCGGCGATCAGCCGCAGCAACTCGACCTTGATCTCGTCGAGCGCCGTCTCGTCGAGGATCTTCTTGTCCTTGAATTTGGCGACCTCGACCTTGCCAACCTTCATCACGTCGATCCGGCGATAGGGTTCTGCGGTCATCGGCATCCTCGGGGGCTGCGGCCGGCGGAACGCCGGTCAGGTCAGGGGGCGACGGGTCCTCGGCGGTGTCTGCCGCGGCACTGCTTCACGGCAGGAGTGCCGATTGGCAGGGGCGGAGGAAAAGTGTAGCCGACGCCACCGCCGTCGCACGCGGCCGAGCGGGCCGCGCAGCAGCCCCCCGCCGGCGCGGCCCGCGCGCCGGCGGGGGGCGATGGCGGAACGGCTCTTTCAGGGGGTATTTGGTGCCGCGGTGGGCGGTTCCGGAGCCGGGCCGAGATGGTCGTCGAACCACGTCACCATCGCCGTCACGGCGGTCGCCAGGTCCTGCCCCTGGAAGCCGTGCCCCGCCTTTTCGAGGACCACCAACCGCGACGCGACGCCCTGGGCGGCGAGGGCGTCGTGGATCTGGCGCGAATGCTCTGCCGGCACCAGTTCGTCGCGGCCGCCGGCGATCAACAGCGCCGGGGCGTCGTCGCGCGAGACGGCAAGCAGCGGCGACATCCGCGCCGCCTCGGCCTGGTCGAGGTCGAGGGCGGGGAAGCGGTCGTATTGCTTGTCGTGGCCGGGGTCGCTCCAGGCAACGTGGCGGAGGTCGGTCGGTGCCACCCAAGCACAAACCGCCCTGACCCGGGCGCTCTCGCGGAGCACCGGGTCGCCGCTCGACTCGTCGCCGTCGTCGCCGGTCGTCGCCAGCATCAGCGACAGGTGTCCCCCGGCACTCATCCCGAAGACGCCGATCCGCTCCGGATCGACTGCGAACCGGGCGGCGTTGTGGCGCACGAAGCGGACCGCACGGCGCACGTCGTCGACCGCCTCGGGGATCGTGAACTTCGGGCTGCTGCCGTGGCGGATGGCGAGCACGGTGTAGCCCTTGTCGGTGAGTGGCGCGAACATCGGCCGGGCCTGGTCGGGGGGCATCCAGGCCGAGTACCACCCGCCGCTGACCATGAACAGCAGCACGGCGCCGTTGGCATCCGTCTCCGGCCGGAACATGTCGCAGGTCATCGCCAGGCCGTGCTTGTGGCCGTAGACGATGTCGGGGGTGATGCGCACCTCGCCGGACAACCCGGCGCTCGCGGCGAGCGCCAGACCGAGGGCCATTCCCACCGACCGCACCAGAATGTCGCGCATCTGCATCGCCGAACCCCTTGGAGGTGTTCCTTCCGATGGGGGTGGTAAACGACCGTTTTTTTGTCGCAAAACCCACCCAGGCGGTCGACCGACCCCTTTCGACAGCGTATCCTATTGCAGGGGCACGGCCGTCCCGCTGCCGATCAGCGGTTCCTTGCGTATCGTCTCCCTCAGACGGCGGTCCCGATCGCGAGACGCCGACCCGTGGGCCTGGGATCACGATCCCGGTGAAGCCGCGGTCGACTCTCCGATCCTCCCCCCCGGGGTTTCCCCCTCACCACGGAACATCACCCTATGGCCCAATCGCTCTCGCTGCTCGTCGCCTACCCCAAGCCCGTCATCCGCGCCGGGCTTTTGCGGATGCTCGAGGGCTCCGGCATCAAGGTCGTCGGCGAGGCGAACCATGCCCGCGACGCGGTCTCGATGGCGCGGAAGCTGTCACCGACGGTGATCCTCATCGACGCCATCCTTCCGGGCGTCGACAGCTTCGACGTCGTCCGCAAGCTGCGTTCGACCGTGCCCGACGCCAAGCTCCTCGTGCTGTCGGCGGTCGACAACCCGACCTACATGGCCCGGGCCCACGCCGCCGGGGCGAACGACTACCTCCTCGAGTCGCTGTCGGCCGACGAACTGGTGGCGACGATCAAGAACGCCGCCGCCGGCAAGCCGCCGGGGAAGGGGAGCCGCTACGCCACGTTCCTCGCCCAGCTCGACACGCGCGAGTCGTCGGGGCCGGCGTCCGGTCGGCTGACGCCGCGCGAGCAGCAGGTGCTGCGGCACATCTCGCTCGGCCTGCCGAACAAGGAGATCGCCTCGTCGCTGGCGATCAGCGTCGAGACGGTCAAGGAGCACGTCCAGAACATCCTCCGCAAGATGGGCCTCAAGGACCGCACCCAGGCCGCCGTCTGGGCCGCGCAGCAGGAGCCCGCCTGACGGCGATGCCATGCGGCAGGTGCTGGTGCGCCACGGCGAGAGCGTCTCCAACGCCGAGGGGCGCGTGCAGGGTCAGGCCGAGGTCCCCCTGTCGGCGCTCGGCGAGCGGCAGGCGGCCGCCGTGGCCCGGTGGGCCGCGGGGCTCCCGGCCGACGGCGCCGTCGACGAGGTCTGGTCGAGCCCGTTGCGGCGCGCCCGCCAGACCGCCGACGTGATCGCGGAGGCGCTCGGGCTCCCGGTCAGCGTCGAGGAGCGGCTCGCCGAGCTGCACGCCGGGATCTTCGAGGGCCACCTCTGGGCCGACCTCGCGGTGCGGTTTCCCGCCGAGGTGGCCGCGTGGCAGGCCGGTGACCCCGACTACGTGATCCCCGGCGGCGAGTCGCGTCGCGCGTTGGCGGCGCGGGGGCGGAGGGCGCTGGAGTCGCTCGCGCTGCGGCCGGCGCGGACGATCCTCGTCGTCGCCCACGGCGGCCTGCTCACCGCGGCGCTGGGCAGCCTGGTGGGCGAGGCCGACGCGCTGCTCGCCGCGGCGGCCACGCGCCCCTTCACCCGCCTCCCGGCACTCGCCAACGGCTCGCTCACGCTGCTCCGCTGGCCCGGTCCACGGCTCGAGGCGTTCAACGACACCGCCCACCTCGCCGCCGTCACGCCCCGCGACCGCTGAGCCGCTCCGCGGGCGCCGCGGCGGCGTGGCCATGTGCCGCCGACCGGAAAAGCGCGCCTGTGGTAGGCTCCCCGCGGTTCGATGGGTCGCGCCGCCAGGCCGCCCGACGCTCCCCGGGTGGGCCGCGATGCCGAGCGACTCAACGCCTGCGGTCGATCCGCCGTTCGCCGCCCTCCTCGGGCGGATGATCGCGCTTCTCGACGGCCGGCTCACCCCCCGGCAGCGCGAGCAGCTCGCCGCCGCGATGCCCGACATCCTCTGGGAGTTCCCCGACGTCGACGGCCGCCTCCATCTCCGCGCCACCGCGACGGGGCTCGAGGTCGCCCCCCCCGGCGGCGCGCCGCCGTTCGTCGTGCGGATGCCGCGGGCGACGCTCGAGGATGCGGCGTTCGGGAGGCGCTCGCTCGGGGCGGCGTTCCTCGCCGGGAAGATCCACGTCCGCGGCATGAATCCCCTGCGCCTGCGCGAGTTCATCATGCTCGTCGATCCGCTGCTCGATGCCTACCGCGAGGCCCACCGTGAATTCATCCCCGCGTCGCCACCGCCTGTACCGTGATTCCGACGCCGACCCCGGGGCCCTCGCCGACTGCACCGTGGCCCTCCTCGGCTACGGCCTCCTCGGCCGGCCGCTGGCGCTGAACCTCCGCGACGCCCTGCCCGCGGCCGCCGCTGCCCGCCTCGTCGTCGGCAGCGACGACGAGCCGTCAAGTGCCCGAGCCGCCGCCGACGGCTTCGCGCCGCGGAGCCTCGCCGCCGCCGCGGCCGGCGCCGACGTGGCGCTGGTGATGCTCCCCGACGAGGCACAGCCGGAGCTCCTTCCCGGCCTGATGGCGGCGCTCGAGCCGGGGGCGACGCTCGTCTTCGCCTCGGGCTACGTCCTCGCCTGGGATCTCGTCCGGCCGCCGCCGGGGATCGACGTGGCGCTGTTCGCGCCGCGGATGGGGGGCGACGCGATCCGCGAACGCACGCTGTCGGGGCGCGGCTACCTCAGCTATCTCGGCGTCGAGCGCGACTCCAGCGGCCGGGCCTGGCCGCGGCTGCTGGCGCTGGCCAGCGCCTGCGGGTCGCTGCGCCACGGCGGCCTGGAGATGACCGCCCGCGACGAGGCACTGCTCGACTTGTTCGTCGAGCAGGCGCTCGGGCCGTGGCTCGGCGCCGCCGTCCTCTCGGCGTTCCATGTCGGCATCGAGGCGGGGCTGCCGCCGCTCGGGCTGCTCCTCGAGATGTATCTCTCCGGCGAGATGAGCGAGACGTTCGCGCAGATGGCGGCCGACGGCTTCCTCCGCTCGACGCGCGCCCATGGCTACGCCGCCGCGTTCGGCGGGATGACACGGGCGCTGGCGGTCGACCGCGAGCAGATGGCGGCGATGATGCGCGAGGTGTTCGCCGACATCGACTCGGGAGGGTTCGCCCGTTCGCTCCAGGAGGAGCACGCCACCGGCTATCCCTGCCGTCCGTTCCTCGAGCAGGTGGTCGCCGACGAGGATCTCCTCAACGCCACCGAAGACGACTACCGCCGGCTCCGCGGGGCGTGACCCGGGGGCCGGCGCTGGCGGGCGTGCGGCGACGTCGGCCGGTATGCTGGAGCGTGCCGTCGCGGTCGTGACGATCGCTCGCCAGCACAGGATGCCATGCCGCGCCCGCATCCGATTCCCGTCCTCGTCCAGCGGGACGACGGTTGCCCGTCGTCGACGTCGCGCCCGGCCTCCCGGTGCGTTCCCTTCGCCCGCCGCCAGGTCGTCCTCCCGCTGGCACTGGCATGGTGCGTCGGCTGCCGGCGCGGGGAGACCGCTCCCGAGGTCGCCGAGGAGGTCGCGAGGCTCGCCACCGACTCCGAGACCGAGCAGTACACGGCGCTGAAGAATCTCCAGTGGATGTCGGTGCGGGGGGCCGCGGCGGTGCCCGCGCTCCGCGTGCTGCTGGCGAAGACCGCCGACGACGACCTCCGGGCGGAGATCGCCAAGACCCTCGGGCGGATCGGGCCCCCCGCCGAGGCCGCCGTGCCCGACCTGGTGAAGCTCCTCGGCAGCCGGGCGATGTGGCCGCGTTACTGTGCCGTCGAGGCCCTCGGCCTGATCGGCCCCGCGGCCGTGGCGGCCATCCCGAAGGTCGAGCCGCTGACCCGCGACCGCGACCGCGACGTCGCCGAGGCGGCGAGCGAGGCGCTGCAGCGGCTCCGCCGGGCTGCCGCCGCGCGGCGGGGGCAGCGATGACGCGGCGAGGCCTGGCGAACGTGACGCTCATCCGGCGTTGCCTGCCGTACCTCCGCCCCTACCGGGGCAGCGCCGCGCTGGTCGTGGCGCTGTTCCTCCTCAACGGCGCCCTCGTGCTCCTCGCGCCGTGGCCGTTCAAGTTTCTCATCGACCATTCGCTCGGCGATCGGCCCCCGCCCCCCTGGCTGGCGACGTGGCTCGGCGACGAGCACTTCCGCGTCCGCCTGCTCTACGTCTGCGCCGCCGCCGAGGTGCTCGTGATCCTCCTCAACCAGGTGCTGCTGGTGTGGGAGAAGTACGTCTCCACCCGCCTCGAGCAGCGACTCGACCGCGACTTCCGCAGCCGGCTGTTCGCCCACGCAATGGAGCTGTCGCTCGCCTACCACGACAACCACCGCAGCGGGATGCTCATCTACCTGATCACCAATCAGGGAGAAGCGCTGGCCCAGTTGCTGATGAGCCTTCCGGTGGTGGTGAAGAGCGTGGCGATGCTCGTGGGCATGCTCGTCGTGCTCTGGACGATGCACTGGTCGCTGGCGCTGGTCTCGTTCGGCGTCATCCCCGGCATGTTCTTCGCGTCGCGCTACTACGCCACGCGGATGCGCGACCGCATCGAGCGCACCCGGGAGCTCGAGGGGGGGGCGCTGACGGTGATCCACGAGTCGCTGGCGATGCTCCGTGTGATCGTCGCCTTCGGCCGCGAGGGCCTCGAGCACCGCCGCTACGTCGACGCCGCGCAGCGCGCGATGGACGCCCGCCTCGGCGTCACGGTCCGGCAGACACTGTTTTCCCTCGTGGTCCGGTTGTCCACCGGCATCGGGCGCGCGGTGGCCTGGACGTTCGGCGGTCTGCTCGCCCTCGCCGGTCGGATCACGGTCGGCGACCTGACGATCGTCCTCAGCTACATCGACCAGGTGTACGAACCGCTGGAGACGATCACCTACACCTACACCGGCTGGCAGGACCAACTGGTCAATCTCGCGGCGTCGTTCCGCCTCCTCGACACGCCCCCGGACATCGCCGAGGCGCCGCAGCCTGTCGTCCGGGAGCGCTGTGCCGGGGAGGTCGAGTTCCGCGACGTCGATTTCGCCTACGCCGGTCGGGCCGACACGCTCCGCGGGATCTCCTTCCGGGCGCGTCCGGGCCAGGTGACGGCGATCGTCGGCCCGACCGGTGCGGGCAAGACCACGCTGGTCAGCCTGATCCCGCGGTTCTACGACGCCGTCCGTGGCAGCGTGCTCGTCGACGGTCGCGACGTCCGCGATCTCGGGATCGAGTTTCTGCGCCGCCAGGTGAGCGTGGTGCTCCAGGATCCGGCGCTATTCTCGAAGACGATCCGCGACAACCTGCGCTACGGCCGCCTCGACGCCAGTGAGGAGGAGATCGTCGCGGCGGCGCGGGCGGCCAATGCCCACGAATTCATCAGCCGCCTTCCCCAGGGCTATGACACCGTCCTCGGCGAACGGGGCAGCCGGCTATCCGGCGGCGAGCGCCAGCGGATCTGCGTCGCCCGCGCGTTCCTCAAGGACGCCCCGATCCTGATCCTCGACGAGCCGACGTCGGCGATCGACTCGCGCACCGAGAGCGTGATCCTCGACGCCCTCGACCGGTTGATGGAGGGGCGGACGACGTTCATGATCGCCCACCGCCTGTCGACGGTCCGTCGGGCCGACTGGATCCTGGTGATGGACCAGGGGCGCCTCGTCGAGCAGGGAACCCACGACCAACTGCTCGCGGCCGACGGCCTCTACCGGCAGCTCAACGATCTCCAGGCCCGGCAGGCCGAGCGCCGTGCCGCTGCCCGGGCGCTCAAGCCCTGACCCCGGCGCGGTCGGACCGGCTCAGACCGCCCGGCGGCGGCGGCGCGAGCCGAACGCCAGCGTCCCGGCTGCCATCGCCACCAGCACCAGCGACGACGGCTCGGGGACCACGACCAGCTGGCCGGTGCCCTCGTTGAACACGAGGTACTGGCCGCCCGCGGTGTTGCCGGTCTGCCAGATCCCCGAGGTCCCGATCTGGTTGAAGGCGAGGTTGTCGTAGGGGGAGCCGGCAGCCGCGAACGTGAGCGTCGAGAAGTGGCCCGACGCCGACGCGAACCCCTTGAACAGGTCGAAGGCCGTGCCGTTGGCGTAGCTGCCCGACAGCGACAGGTCGAGCTTGCCGCCGTAGGTCACCGTCGAGCCGGCGGAGAAGTCGAACTGGTCGTAGGTCGTGCCGGCGGTCGTGCCGCTGATCGACATCATCACCGTCGCCTCCGCGGCGGTGACGGCCAACCCGCCGAGCCCGAACGTCCCGAAGCTGTTGGCGGTCGCCCCGGGGGCGATCACCGACGAGCCGGAGACGACGACCGGGCCGGTGACGCGGCCGTTGCCGCCGAGGGTGCCGCTGACGACGGTCGTCGTGCCGGTGAACTGGTTGACGGCGTTGAGGTACAGGGCGCCCGAGCCCGACTTGGTCAGCCCCGCGACGTTGCTCGAGGGGATGGCGCCGGCGTAGGTGATCGTCTGGCCGTTGGTGTCGATGGCGACCGCCGCCGAGCTGTTCGTGATGCGCGTCGAGTAGTCGAGCGTGTTGGCGGCGGAATACTGCATCGTGCCGCTGCCGAAGGTGATGTCGCCGCCGCCGGCGAGGACGTTGGACCCGCCGAGGGCGAGCACGCCGCCGTTGATCGCGGCCGAGCCGGTGAACCCGTTGCTGCCGGTGAGCGTGAGCGTGCCGCTGCCGGCCTTCGTGAGGCCGACGGTGCCCGAGCCGTTGGTGATCGTGCCGGCGTAGGTCGAGCTCGCCGTGGAGCTGGTGATCAAGCGGGCGGCGCCGGAGGTGTTCGACTGGATCACGCCCGTCGCGCTGCCCGACAGCGCACCGGACGAGACGGTGAAGCCGTTGAGGTCGAGTCCGTTGGCGTTGACCGCGAGTGCCGCACCGTTGCCCAGGGCGTTGGAGTTGCCGACGATCAGCGTCCCCGAGGTGATCGTGGTGCTGCCGGTGTAATTGTTGGAGCCGCTGAGCTTGAGCGGGCCGACCGAAGTGGGGGCGTTGAGGATGACCGACCCGGCCCCGGTGATCGACCCCTGGACGTCGATCAGGAGGCCCGTCGCGGCGGTGGCCTGCTTGCCGGGGCGGAACGTCGCCGTGAAGCTCCCCAGGTCGAGCGGGCCGGCCATGACGAGCTTCGACGTCGTGTCGCCGTTCACGCTGGATGCCGTGGCGATGCCGGCGTCGCCGGTGAGCGCGACCGTGCCGGTCGTCGCCGCCGTGGACCCGGCCGTGCCGAACGATCCACGCAGTGCCCCGCCCAGCGCACCGGTGCCCGACAGCGACAGCGTGTTGCCGAGCGTCGAGGAGTTGCGGAGGTAGAGCGTGCCGCTGCCGCTGACGCTCACCGGGCCCGTGCCGAGGGTGAAGTTGTCGCCAACCGTGCTGGTACGCGACTGGGTCTGAACGTTGCCGCCGGTGATGACCGTGCCACCGGAGTAACTGCTGGACCCGGAAAGGTACACGAAGGAGGAATTGGACACGCCACCGGAAATCGTGAGCGACCCGCCACCGGAGATGTTGCCCGAGATGCTGAGCGAATGGCCGGTGCCCAACGCGATCGCATTGGAGCCCGACAGCGACAACGGCATCGCGACCGTGTCGCCGTCGAAGGCGGAGGCGTTGACCGCCGCCGTCGTCGTGATCGTGCCGCTCGACAGGGCGAGGCCCGATCCGGCGAGGTTGAAGAGGTTGAACGTACCCGACGAGGTGAGCGAACCGCTGTTGGCGAACGTCAACGAGCTGACGGTGATCGTCCCGATGTCGTTGTTGAGCTGGGCGGTGCCACTGAGGGTGCCCGAGAAGACAAGGTCATAAGCCCCCGACGTCGTCGGCGGCGCGGGTGCCCAGTTGGTCGCGGTCGACCAGAGCAAAGACCCGCCGCCGCCCACCCAGGTGGCGGGAGTCCCGGCCGAGGCACGGCCGATGGCCGCGGTGGCGACCAACGCGAGGGAGATCAGCGTGACGAGGCGGCTGGCGTGCGACATCGGTGGACTCCACCGTTCCGCAGGCACCGTCGCGAGTCGGTCGTCATCGCTCTTTTATCCGCGTCGTCTGGGGAATGCCGAACACGGCGTAACCCCAACGATCATGAGCCAACCGCGTTCTCGTCACCGGCACTCGACCGGGGAACGCAGCAAGGAACCGGAACGCCCGAAGGCGTCCGCTGCGGCACGAAAAGAAGCGTCACGAGCCAAGCCCGGGACGATTGCCTGCAGAAGCGGTTCCTTGAAAAACGGAATGACAAAGATTTCCTTGCCCAGGATGTTTTTGACCGTTTTTGGATCCTTCTGTCAAGGAATCGGAGCAAGCTTGCGACGTTTTCATAAACCGCGGCCACGGCGCCGGTTCCACGGGCGACAACAGCCGATTTTTCCACGAGATTCAGCGGGTTTTCATTCCCGGGCCCATCCCGGGAGGGGGGCGCGTATTCTGGCGGCATTGTCGCCAGAATGGGCCGCTGGGGTCTCCGCTGGGGTCTCCGCTGGGGTCTCCGCTGGGGCTCGTCGGTCGCGCGACCGGGAGAGGCGAATGACTGACGAGTCGGCGAACCGCGACCGGACGATCCGCGACCACTACGAGCGGGTCTGGTCGGCCGGGGATGCATGGTCGTTCGAGACCTCGGACTACGAGCGGGAGCGTCTCGACTTCCTCAGCGCCGCAGTCGCCGATCGGCATTACCGCCGTGCGCTGGAGATCGGGTGCGGTGCGGGCGCCCTGACCGAGCGGCTCGAGGAGCATGCCGACGAGCTGCTGGCGATCGACGTCGCCGACGCGGCGATCATCCGGGCCCGGCGGCGGCTCGGTGAACGAGGGCGGTCTGGCCGCGTCACGTTCCTTGCCGCCAACGCCATGACCCACGATTTCGCGGGCAGCGGGCCGTGGGACCTGATCGTCCTGGCGGAGACGATCTACTGCCTCGGATGGCTGTATCCCGTGTTCGACATCGGGATGCTGGCCCTCGCGCTCGCGGAATCACTCGCCCCGGGCGGCCGGCTGCTCCTGGCCAACACGTTCGGCGCCGAACGCGACTGGCTGCTGCGCCCCTTCTTGATCCTCACCTACCGCGACCTGTTCCTGAACGTCGGCCTGGAACGCGAGCGGGAGACGGAATTCACCGGGACGAAGGATGGCGAGGCGTTTCGGGTCCTCGTGAGCCTGTTGCGCCGTCGATCTGCGTCCGGCCAGGGATGAGCCCATCGCTCGACCCGTCACCGGCATGCGGTACCATGCATTTTCCGACCGCGACCCCGAGGCCGTGGCGGTGGGCCAGAGTCGCGGCAACGGGATCGACGCCGGCGTGGCGTCGATCCGGCGTGGTCGCCGCCGATCGGACGCCGGACGTGGCCTTCCGGGTCGGCTCGGTGAATCGCATGACGCGCCGCCACCAACAGCCGGTCCATCGTCTCCACGGCGTGTCTTCGCCGCGCCGGCGCGCGCCCGTGCGCCGTGCCGCCGGCCGGCGAGGCTTCACGCTCGTCGAGCTGCTGGTGGTGATCGCGATCATCGGCACGCTGGTGGGATTGCTGCTGCCGGCCGTGCAGGCGGTCCGCGAGTCGGGTCGCAAGGCGACCTGCCAAAACCACCTCCGCCAGATCGGCGTGGCGCTGCAGAACCACGAGACGGCACTGCGGATCTTCCCCACCGGCGGCAATCAATGGTGGACGCCCCCCAACTTCGTCGGCGGCCGGCCGGCGACCGGCGTCCAGCAGGACGCGGGCTGGGGATACCAACTCTTGCCGCACCTCGAGGAAAGCGCCGCCTGGGCCCCGCCGGGGAGCGACGATGTGTCGCGGCAGACCGCCGCCATCGCGGCGCTGGTCGCGCCCTACTTCTGCCCGAGCCGGCGGCCGCCGCAGGCCGCCACCTACGCCGACATCCACTACCTCGACGGCCGTGAATTGACCCACGGTCTGATCGACTACGCCGGTGCGAATCTCGGCGGCAACGGGCTGCTCGTCCGCAGCGGCAGCGATCGCCGCGCCCAGTCGCGCCGTGCCGCCGCGGTCACCGACGGGCTGTCGAAGACGATCGCCGTCGGCGAGAAACGCCTCAACGTCCGGCTCCTCGGGAAGTGGCAGGAAGACGACAACGAGGGCTACACGGCCGGCTGGGACGAGGACACCCTCCGCCGCACCGACATCCCTCCGCAGCGCGACCATCGCGGCGACGACGACGGCGGCGAGGCGTTCGGCTCGTCGCATGCCGGCACCTTCCAGGTGGTGTTCGCCGACGGTTCCGTCCACGCGTTGGGCTACGACGTCGATCCGGCGGTGTTCGACCGGCTCGGCAACGTCGGCGACGGGCAGGTGCTGGCGGAGGGGGATTACTGAATCGATGCGGACGGCCGGGGCGAGAGGTGGGGCAGGCGGCGAGGGCGAGGATCGTGCACGACGGATCACGGATGGCGGGAACGGCCCGGGATGGGGAAGCGTCCAGCCGCGCCCTGGC
>JAGWVR010000119.1 GCA_018970785.1 Planctomycetota bacterium | reverse complement strand
GGAAAGCGTGACTTCGGCGCCGTCTCGGCCAGGTAGCGGTGGCCGTCGAGCAGGCCACCGGGGCCGTCGGTCCAGCTGGTGTGGGGCGTGTAGCGGACGTGGGTGAAGGAGTGGAGGCCGCGCGACGGGAAGGGCATCACCGAGAAGAACGGACCGCACATCACCGTCACGCCGAGACCGCGGAGCTCGTCGGGGACCTCGACGAGGGCGACTTCGGCGACCTCGTGGCGCAGAGGGATCGGGGCCACGCCGGCGGCGTCGAGGAGCAGGTTGAGCCGGGAGTAGGCGCAGGCGTAGACACGCTCGAACCGGGCGACGCCGGCGCCGTCGGGCCCGCGCGAGGCGAGCGTCACCCCGCCGCGCGGCGCACGGCCCAGCCCCGTGACCTCGGTCGCCAGCCGGACGGCGACCCCCGCCGCGGCGAGGCGCGCGTGGCAGGCGCGGCGCAGGGCGACGGCGTCGAACGCCCATTCCTCGACCGTGAACACCGCCTCGACCAGGTCGCGGTCGAACAGCCGGGCGAGGTGCGGCGGCGCCGGGCTCACCGGCGCCCCGATCCGCCGGCAGAACCCGGCGAAGTGACGTGCCGTGACGTGCGAGTGGCGCGCGGCGACGGCGTAGAGCATCGTGAACGAGTCGTCGATGCAGTCGGCGAACTCGGCGCGGAAGCGCGGCAGGTTGGCGCGGGAGCGCAGGCCGGTGAGCAGGCTGCGCGGGTAGTGGTAGCCGCCGTGGACGCGGGCCTGGTTGGCCAGCGACGCGCGGAGGAGGAGGTCGGGCTCGCGCTCGAAGAGGACCACGCCGGCGCCACCGTGGGCCAGCCGCTCGGCGAGCAGGCAGCCGTAGAAGCCTCCTCCGATGACGGCGTGGGTGGTGGGCACGGGGGCGGTTCCGGCGAGGTCAGCGGGGGGAGGTGGCGGGAGCGGCCGCGGTCAGGACCGGGGGCGTGCGCGACGCCCCGACCGCGGTGATCGCGCGCTCGACTGCGGCACGGGGGAGAAGGATCTCCTTCGGCATCGACGGATGGGCGGGAATGCCGACAAACGCCCCGTCGGCTGCCGGCTTGCCGTCGGCACCACGCCACGCGCCCAGGGCGACGGCGCGGGCGGCGGAGCGCGAGAAGCAACCGTCGTCGTCGACGATGAACTGCGAGTCGGCGATCTTCCCGGGGGGTTCCAGGACGACCGCCAGCGCCGCCAGGGCGAACAGCGCGACCAGCGGCAGCCGCGCGAGCCGTGGCCGGGCCGCGAGGCGCGTCCCGAGGTCGGTGGCGAAGGCGGCCATCAACGGCAGGCCGACGAGATACTGCGCGTAGAAGTAGCGGTCGGGGAACGTCGTCCGGTAGTCGCCGAGGTGGGCGGCGAGCTCGGGGCGCTTGAAGACCAGCGTCGCCGACGTGAGCGCCAGCAGGCCGAGGCCACCGGCGTACAGCCAGCGGTGGCGCGGGAGGCCGAAGCGCCACGTGAGCCACAGTGCCAGCGCTGCCAGCGCCACGGTGCGGTCGGTGTTGAGCCAGCGGTACACCGGCCAGGACAGCGAGTAGAACAGGCTCCGTGCCAGGCCACATTCGATCGCCCGGTCGAACGGCATCGGCGGCGCCAGCGCGGTCCTGTCGCCGTGCGCCACTGCCGTGGGGATGCCGTTGCCGGCGAGGCAGGCGAGCACGGCGGCGGCGAGGGTCCAGACCGCCGGATCGCGGACGATCGCCAGCGCCGCGGTGCGGAGGCCGGCCCGGTCACGGACCGGTGCGAGCCGCCGCAACGCCGGCCAGGCGGCGACCGGCAGGAGGGCTGTGGCGATCGGGTTGGTGAGCACGCACGTGGCCAGGCCGGCGTCGATCACCGCGGCACGGGCCGGCCGGAGGTGTGTCGTGAGACGCACCCACACCAGGAGAAAGGCCACGAACAGCGCCGCGAAGCCGACGTTGTTGGCGCGGCCGAGGATCTCGTAGCCACTCCACGAGCCGGAATGGATGCCCAGCGGCATCGACACGGCCAGCAGCCAGACTGCGGCCAGCGCCCCGGGACGAAGCCGGCGGCGGAGGAGGAGCACCGGCAGTGAGACGACCAGCGCGAAAGCGAAGTACGAGACCAGCGCCTGGTAGCGGGGGATCGAGAGGACGTCGTCGCCTGCCAGATCGCACAGCCGCATCCCTCCCCAAAGCACCGCGACGTTGCCGAGGACGGCATAGTCGGGACGCGCGTGGAACGCCGTGTGCCAGAAGCCGTGGGTCACCAGGAGCGTCGTCCAGTCGCGGTCCTCGGCGAAGAACACGGGGTTGACCCACGGCCCGGGTGCACGGGCGAAGAACACGACGAACGCCGCGGCAGTCGCGGCGACGAACCGGAACGACGGACCGCGGAGCACGTCCCAGACATGCTCGACGACGAGCTCGGCCAGGGTGGCGCCGGCGCCACGCCGTGACGGCGACATGGCACTCATGGCGACTGGTCCGGGGGCGCGGCGTAGATCAGCCGCAGGTGGAGGGCCGTCCCCAGGGGAAAGGTCGTGGGGGGCGTTTCGGGTGTCGGTCCGGTGATCACCGGCGTCGGACGCCCCTCCGGCGAGGTGTACAACGCCAGCGACGGCGTCGGCGCGGCGAACTCGGCGGGCACGAGCAGCTTGAGGACATAGCGTGCGCCGGCGCTGGTCGGCAGCGGCGGGAAACGGACGTCGAACCAGCCTGTGTCCCGCGCCGCGCCGAGGTCGAGCGTGCCGGTCGCAAGGCGGCGTTTCGCGCCGGCGGGCACGTCGGTCGCCACGATCCGCCAGATGATCTCGCCCGACGTCGGCACGGCGCCAGCCAACGCACCGGCCTCGAACCGCACGCCGCAGAAGCCGTCATGGGAGGCCCACAGGGGCTGCTCGACGACCGTGCCCGGCGCCAGCGGCAGGTCGGGGAGCGGGGTGCGGACCATCGCCAGCAGTTCGCCGTCGGGCGACGCCCGCCGCGCTCGCCACTCGGCCAGCGCTCCGCGCGCGTGGGCCTCGATGCCACGGAAGGCGATGCCGACCGCCGACAGCAGCGCCCCCAGGCAGATGCCCCAGGCGATCGCCCGGCAGGCGAGCCAGCGGAGCCGGCGGCGGGCACGGGTGGCGGGCATGGCAGGAATTCGGGAAAAGGGAGGGGGGACGGTAGGGGGCCCGGGGGGGCGGCGTCAACGTGAGTCGGGGTCAGCGACGCAGCGGCGGATTCGCTGCGCCGGCGACCGCATAGCCCCGCGCGGCCAGGGCACGGATCAACGGCTCCCGCGGGAAGACGAACTTCCTCGGCGTGCCCTCGGGATTGGGAATGAGGACGAACCGGCCGTCGGGGTCGGGGGCGAACCGCTCGTCGACGAAGCTCCCGGCGGTCACCGCGCGCGCCGCGCGCAGCGCGAACAGCCTCCCCTCCGGCCGGAGCGTCTGCGACGGCGCGAGCCGCCACGGAGGCTCGTGGAGCACGGCCGCCACGATCCAGCAGGCGACCAGCGCCAGGGGGACGTGCCGCAACCACCGCCGGTGCAGGGCGCGCCGGGAGACGTCGGCGGCGAGGGTCACCAGGAGGGCCACGCCGACGAGGTTCTGGCCGTGGAAGTAACGGTCGGGAAAGGTGCCGTCGTAGCCGCGCAGGTGGGTGCCGAGCTCCGGCCGGAAGACGACCAGGACCGCCGCGACCAGCGCCAGCAGGGCGCCGCCGCCGAGGTACACCATCCGCCGGCGCGGCGTCGACACGCGTGCGACCAGCGCCACCACGAGCGCGGTCGCGGCGAGCACGAGGCCCGTGCCCAGATGGCGGTAGACCGGCCACAGCACCGGGTAGAGCGTGCTGCGGGCGAGGGCGATCTCGACGATCCCGGCGACGTCGAGGGGTGGCACCGGCTCGCGGGGGCGGATCTTCCATGGGTTGGGAAGACCGCACAGGCCGGCGGCGGCCGCGGCGAGCAGCACGAGGCCGACGACGGCCGGATCGCGGGCGACGTCCGCTGCCGTCCGTCGCCCGCGCCACACGGCGCGGGCCTGCGGCCAGACGGCGGCGGGGAGGACGGCGGCGCAGATCGGATTGGTCGTGATGCAGGCCAGCAGGCCGAGATCGACCGCGGCCAGCCGCGCCCCGCGCGGCGCGGCGGTGGTCCGGTGCCAGACGAGGAGAAACGCGGCGTAGAGGCAGACGAAACCGGCGTTGGAGACGCGGCCGAGGATCTCGAACCCGGAGAACGTCCGGTCGTGGATCCCCAGCGGTAGGACACAGCCGGCCAGCCACAGCGCGGCGAGGAACGAGGGCGGGAGGCGGTGCCGGAGGAGGAGCACCGGGAGGGAGACCACCGCCGCGACGAACACGTAGCTCACCAGTGCGCAGCTCCGCGCGTACTCCAGGGGATCGCCACCGTGGACGAGGTGGCACCAGGCCTTCCCCGCCTCGAGGAGGAGGATGTTGCCGAGGATCGTGTAGTCGCTCTCCGGCCGTCCGTGGAACGCGGCGTGGAGGAAGCCGCGTGTGTGGACCAGCGAGCTCCACATGCCGTCCTCGGCGAACAGCTGCGGGACGACGTACGGGCGCGGTGCCCGCGCGAAGAGGACGACGACCGCGGCCGTCGTCGCCGCCAGGTAGGCGGTGAACGGATGGCGGAGCACCCGGTGGAGGTCCGATCCGAACGATCGTCCGCCGTCCGCCGTCGCCGTGGGCGGTGGCGGCAGGGGCGCGGTTGACGGAGGTGACGTCATCGGCGTGGTTCCCCCTCCGGATAGAGCAACATCAGGTGGAGGCAGCCCGCGGCCGGGCCGCTGCCGGTGACGACGGCCGGGGGATGGGGGATGGCGGGAGTGAACAGCGGAATCCCGAGCGCGGCCCCCGGGTCGTCCGCCGGACCCTCGATCACCAGCGACAGCCGCCGGCGGCTGCTGTCGGCGACCGCTGCGAAAGGGATCTCGAGAAACGTCCAGTCGCGGGCGCGCCGCGGGTCGAGCGTTCCGGAGCGGATCACGCGCGCTGCGGAACCGTCGTCCGCATCGGCGACGAGCCGCCAGCGGCAGTCGGCCGCCGCCGGGACGACCTTCCAGGTCGCGGTGCGCACCTGGACGCCGTCGAGCCCGTCGCGCTCGGGCCGGAAGGATTGTTCGACACGCACGCCGTCGGCCAAGCGGACGACCTCCGCCAGTCCGACCACGTCGGCCATCGGCACCCCGGGGCGGCCGAAGATGGCGTCCAGTTCGTCGCGTGCCGCCCGTTCGACGAGGGCGAACGCCGCCCCGCCGGCGGCGAGGATCGTGGCGACGACGAGTGTCCACGCCGCCACGCGGCGCACGGCGCCGGCCGCGCGGCACGCCGTGAGGCGGTCATCGGTCGGGGGCCGGTCGTGTCGGAAGGTGGCCACGGTCTGGCTCCGGGAGGCGGCGGATCAAAACACGATCATGAACTGCGTCTGGATCGCCGTGCCGGTGGCACCGGCGCGGTAGGGATAGAGGATCGCCTGCGTGGGGCTGCGGAGGATCGACAGCGCCTCGACCGTGAACCGGCCCTGCCGCGAGCCGTTGACGTACCAATTGAGGCCGCCGCCGTACTCCTGCCCGGTGCCGAACGGCCCGGTGACCACGCTCGACCGGCCGTAGACCTCGGCGCGGCGCGGGAGGAAGCACCACGACACGTATCCCATCCCGCCATGATCGAAGACGCTCGAGCGGGTGAAGGTGCCGGTGCCGGTGAAGTCGTCGAGGAGCCGGAAGTAGTACTCGAAGCCGACGCCGACGCCGCGCCACTTCCAACCGGCGTCGACGCTCGACAGGTGGTAGCGGTAGGCGTCGACCTGGCTCCCCGGGCCGAGCGCGCCTTCGGTGGCCAGCGGCGTGCCGTCGGAGAGGCGGACGATCGTGTTTTCGGGGTTGAGCCCGGGAAGGATCTGCGCGTACGTGCGCGCCAACGTGCCGCTGGTGCCGACGCGCAGCGCCGCCTCGTCGTGGTGCTCCATGTCGCCGAAGCCGAGGCCGAACGGCGCCAGCGGCTCCCACCAGACGTTGCCGGCGAACGCCATCGACGTGCCGCGCCGCAGCACTCCACCGGCGCTGCCGTCGATCGCGTTCCAGATGCCCGCCTGGTAGTGGAACCGTTCCTCGAACAGCGCCCCGAGCGCCAGCACCCCGGGGCTGTACCCGGGGCGGAAGAAGGTGTTGGCCATGCTCCGGTCGACTCCCACGGTCCAGGAGTTGGAGTCGACCCACTCTCGTGTCCCCGGCACGATCGTCATCCCGCCGCCGAGGATCGCTTCGGGCCCGAACTTCCATCCCACCATCCCGATCGGCACGACGCCCGACTGGATGCCCGGATTGGAGGTGCCGAAGATCGCGAACGCGTACAGCAGCCGTTCGTCGACGACATGGCCGGTGAACGACAGCAGGTAGCGGTTGAGGGAGAAGACGTTGAGGTTCCGCACGGGCAGCGTCGTGCCGGCGGCGTTGGTCCACTCGGTGGTGCCGCGGGCGAACTCCAGCCAGCGGAGCTGCATGAACCCGCCGATCGCCAGCGCGAAGGGAAAGCCGCCGCTGTCCGGGGGCTCCTTGAAGAGGACCAGGCCGCGCGGCCCGGCCAGATCGGTCGCCGGGATGTAGCGCGGCCGCGGGATGCCGGCGAGGCGTGCTTCGACGGCGGCGTCGATCGCGGCCTCCAGCATCGCCTCCGCCTCAGCGTCGTCCGCCGGCAGGTCGTCGGACGACGGCATGGCCGGCACACGCCCTGCCGCCGGGCGGCTCCCGGACCATGTCCGGGACGAGATCGCGTCGGCTTCCCGGATGCGCACGTTGTCGGCCCGCGCCGGCACCACGCTGGCGACGAGCGCACCGAGGAGCGCCAGGAGGGGGGGGAGTCGCATGGCCTTCCGGTGCCGCCGGGCAGAACCGCCGCCTCTCCCGCCGGCGTCGGGGCTCCACGGTGGGCGCGGCGGCGGAAGTGTTTCCGGTGCACACGGCGCGGACGCACCAGCGGGAATCGGGCCTGGAGATGCCGGTCCTGCAGACTTTTCCGATTCCGAAGATGCTGCGGCCCGACAAAACGCACGAATGGGCGA
>JAGWVR010000118.1 GCA_018970785.1 Planctomycetota bacterium | reverse complement strand
CTCCCTGCCGCCGCATCGACACGGCGTGCCCCCCAGCGGAGCAAACCGATGACCAGCCACCTTGGCCTACCCCCCCGTTCGGACTGTCGCTCCGGCGACGGTCGCCACGCGCTCCGCCGCCGGTGGCATGGGTCACGGGCGACGGTGATCGCCACCGCCCTGGTGGGGGGCGGCCTGGCCGGGCTGGCGCTGGCCCAGCGCCCGGGACGCCCCGTCGGGCCGGCGAGCGAATCGGCGGCCGGGACGCTCTGGATCTCGACGACCCCGCTCGACGACGGCCGCCAGATGCTCCTCGTGGTCGACGCCTCGGCCCGAGCCGCGGCGGTGTACCACGTCGAGGCCGCGACCGGGGCACTGTCGTTGAAGAGCACCCGCAATCTCACCTGGGACCTGCTGGTCGGCGAATTCAACGCCGCCGAGCCGCGGCCATCGGCCGTCAGGCGGATGGTGGAGCAGGACGCCCCCCCCCGCTGACGAACGCGCCGATCATCGCGGCGGGTGCCGGATGTGATGACGGTGGCGGTCGCGCGGCGGCTGCGGCGGGGGCGTAGAATCGGAGGGCGGGATTCGACGATCCCACCGGAAAGCCCCATTCCTCCCCGCGCCGCAGGTCGCCCCATGGCCGGCAAATTCCTGTCGCTCGAAGAAGCCGCCCGGATGCTGGGCAAGACCGTCGACGAGGTCAACCGTCTCGTCGACCGCAAGGTGCTGTTCCCGATGCGGGACGGCGCGACGCTGAAGTTCAAGCTCGAGGAGATCGAGCGCGCCCTGGCCGACCTCGCCGATGGCAGCGACGGCTCCGACGACCTGAGTCTCGACCTCGACCTGCCGGCCGAGGGTCCGGCGGCGGACGAGCCGCTGGTCCTCGACGACGGATTGGAGCTCGACTCGATCTTCGAAGGGCAGCAACCGAACCCGAAGTCGCCATCGGCGACGGGCGGCCTCGGTTCCGCGGCCGGCACCGCCGGTGGATTGTCGCTGGACGACGATCTTCTCGGGGGCGGTGATCTGGTGCTCGGGCCCGACCTCGGGCAGGAAGCGGCCGAGAGCGACGACCTGCAACTCGAGGCGATCGTCGGCGCGACGTCGTCTCCGTCACTCGACGGCCCGGGCTCGGGGCGCCTCGGCGGCGGATCGGGAATCGAACTCGGTTCAGGGATCGATCTGGCCGGCGGCTCCGGCATCGGCCCGGCTGCCGGAGCGGGTTCGGGAATCGCCCTCGGGTCGGGGGTCGACCTCGGCTCGGGAGTCGGGCTCGGATCGGGCCCGAGCCTCGGTTCGGGAGCGTCGCAAGGCGGGAGGCCCAAAGCACCGGCGTCCGGACCGCTCGACAGCGGCGTCTCGCTCGAGGTGGGCGGGGGCCTGCTCGACGAGCCGGGCAGTTCGGCCGGATCGAGTGGCGACGACTTCGAGCTCGGCGGCGTCACCGGCACCGAGGAGGAAAGCGCGTCGGTGGTGATCGCGTCCGACTCGGAGGCGGGGGAGTCGAGCTTCTTCGGCCAGACGATCGGCGGGCAGAGCTCCAGTTCGGGGTTCACCGAGGACAGCGCGATCCCCAGCGCCGGCTCGTCGGACCTGCTCGCCTTCCCGGGCACCGTGGTCGAGGAGATGGCGTTCAGCGTCTGGCAGGTGGTGGGGCTGATCTGCTGCTCGCTGCTGCTGCTCCTGGGGAGCTTCATCGCCTACGACCTGGTGCGGACGATCGGCAGCCCGGAAAGCACCCGGATGGCCAATCCGCTCCTCGACGGTCTCGCCCAGTTGTTCGGCTGGCGCAGCTGAGCGGCAGGGTCCCGCGACCCGCGGCCTCCGCGTCGCCGACCGATCGGCCTATAATCCGAATGCGACGGACGGTTGCCCCCGGTGCCCGGGGGAGCCGGAGGAACGGCCCGTCGCCCCGCCCGGGCCCCGCTCCCCGGACGGGCTCGAGATCGGTCGTGCGGAGACTCGCCCCGGGTTTCCCCCCGCCCCCGACGGATCCGCCGATCCCCGGCCCCTCCTGCGGTGACCATGATGGCTGCCCGACGCCTTTCCCGCCCGGAACAATCGGCCCCGGTCCGCTGGGTGCTGCGGGCGTACGAGTTCTTCGCCTCGCTCGGGTTCGCCGTGGTGATCATCACGCTCCTGGCGATCGTCCTCGGCGTCGGGACGTTCGTGGAAAGTGCCTACGGCACCGAAGCAGTCAAGTTCGGGGTCTGGAACACCTGGTGGTTCACCCTCCTCAACGCCCTTCTCGGCGTGAGCGTGTTCTGTGCGGCGGCGATCCGCTACCCGTGGAAGCGTTACCAGACTGGATTCGTGATCACGCATGTCGGCCTGCTGGTGCTCCTCGCCGGGTGCCTCATGTCGCAGCGCGGTGGCGTCGATGCCCAGATCCCGCTGCTGGAAGGGGAGCGGGGTGGACGGGCGTTCGAGGATTCGCACCACTTCTCGATCGCGGTTTCCCCCGCCGGGCGCGGCGGCGCGCCGCGGACCCTCGCCGTGCCGTTCCGCGCCGGTCCCTTCAATTGGTCGGAGTACGGCTGGCAGGCCAACGGCGGCAACTCCCGCGGCACGGCACGTTCGGCGGTCAGCCGGCCGTTCATCCCGTGGGGCCTGGCGCCCCGCGATACCGGCGTGCTCCACGACGCCGACGGCGTGCGCCTCGAGGTGCTCGACTACTTCGCCGACTCGACCGCCGCCCTGGCGCCTTCCGTCCAGCTGCGGATCGGCAGCGACGACATGCCCGGTGTGGCGGCCGGCGGAATGTGGCAGCCGGTGTCGCTCGCCTGGCAACCGGATCCGCTCCGTGCCTCGCCCGACCAACTCCGGCACCGGCAGACGGTCGGCGGCGGGGTGGTCGTGTTCTGGAAGGTCGCCGGCCCCGCCGAGGCGACGGCGTTCGTTGCCGGTATCCCTGATCCGGCGTTGGGCTATGGCGAGCGCGGGCAGGTCGTGCTCGTCGCCGATGGGAAGGCGCATCGGCTGCTCGTCGACGAGCGAATCGACCAGCCCGCCGCGGCACTGCCCGGCACCGATCTGGTCGTCGCGGTGACCGATTTCCAGCCGCAGTTTTCCGCGGTCCGCGTCTCGGTGCGCCGGGGTGCCGACGGCCCCGAAGAGGAGATGGTGATCCTCGCCGATCTTCCCGAAGTCACCCGCCACGCGCCGGCGGCGGGCGTCTACGGCACGCTGTGGATCGAGCCCAAGGTCGCCGATGCCGCGGAACGGATGCAGGGCAAGGCGAAGAGCCGGATCGACGTCGTCCAGGCACCCGCCCCCGGGGGCGGCCACCGGCTCCTCTACCGCCGCTGGCAGGCTCCGCAGGCGCTGGCCGGTGAACTTCCCGCCGACGGGCGCCCCGTCGCCGCCTTCGAGATGCCGCGGGCCAAGCTGCAGATGCGCGTCGAGCGCTTCCTGCCCGCCGACACGCTCGAGATCGCCACGCTGCCGGTCCCGTTCTCGAAGGACAAGCCACCGTCGGCGAAACGGCGCGCCGCGAAGGTACGGTTGTCGATCGACGGCCGGAGCGAGGAGTTCTGGTTGGCAGGACTTCCGATCCAGCCGATCGACGAGCCGCCGGGGCCGGCGGAGCGCCGCACGGTCGCCGGGAGCGGGCGGAGCGCGACGGTGATGCTCGTACCCGACGCCGTCGACATCGGATTCGACGTGGCGCTCGACAACTTCGAACGGCGGCTCGATCCGGGCACCAGCCAAGCGTCCCACTTCACCAGTCAGGTGGACTTCGTCGGACGCGACGGCCAGCGGCTGACCGCCGCGCCGGTGACGATCACGATGAACGCACCGGTCGATTTCTCCGATCCGGCATCGGGGAGGAGCTACCGGCTGTTCCAGGAGAGCTTCATGGGCCCCTGGCTCCCGGGCGATCCGCTCTACGAGCGCTTCACGGCGCGGCCCGGCCGGACCGGCGAAAAACCCGACCGCCTCGAGGCCTCGGTGTTGACCGTGAACTACGACCCCGGGCGCGGCGTGAAGTATCTCGGCAGCGGGTTGGTCGTCGTCGGGATCTTCACGATGTTCTACATGCGCGCCTATTTTTTCGGCCCCCGGCGCCAGTCCGGGGGACCGCTCCCCGCCTGAGCCGTCCGGTTTCGGAGGATCCCATGGTCCGTTCACAGAGCACGTCGATGGCCGGGCCCCGCCTGGTGCTGGCGATCGTGGCGGCACTCGTCACCGCCGGCGCCGGTCACGCCCGGGCCGCCGCCACCACCGCTGCACCGTCGCCCCGGCTCGGCGACGCGCTCTCGCCGTGGCGGGCGATTCCGGTGCTCGAGGACGGGCGGCTGATGCCGCTCGACACGTTCGCACGACGGCAGGTGGAGACGATCTGCAACGCCCAGACCCCGCGGCTGCCGACCGGTCCGGGGGGCTCGGTGGTGAAGTGGCCGGCCGACGAACTGCTCCTCGACTGGCTCGTGCGGCCCGAGGCGTGGGAGGATCTGCCGTTCCTCCATGCCGAGCACGAGGAGCTCCGCGCCCTCCTCGACCTGCCGGTGTTCTCGGATCAGGGTGGCAGCACGCAACGGCTCAAGCATGCCGCCCCGTCGGACGTCGCCGAAAGCGGGCCGCTCCGCGAGCGCCTCATGAAGCTCGACGACGCCCGGCGCGCGGCGTCCGCGGCCGGCACGCCGTTCCGCGCCGAGGGGCTCGACGCCAAGGTCGAGCAGCTCTGGCAGTCGTACGTCACGTGGCGGCAGCTGACCTTCCGCTCGAGCAGCGACGCGATCGGACGGACGCGTTTTCTCCGCCAGCTCGACGCCCTCGCCGCCGCGTGGCGGCCGCTCGGCCCCCAGCTCCGCGCCGGCGACGGCGCCGCGCGGGACGCGGCCGGAGAAGTGGAACGGGCCCTGATCGACGTCGCGTCCGCGGCGGGGCAATCACCGCGGTTCCCGACCGCCGACGCGCTCGCTCCGTGGGAGGGTCTCTCCCGGGCGACCGGCGCGCTGGTGAAGGCCGTCGCGACCGCCGCGCCGGTGCAGCGCCGCGCCGTGCAGCGGTTCGCCGACCGCGTCGCCGTCCTCGGGGAAGCGCTCTACGACAACGGCGGGAGTCCGGCGGTCGTGCCGGCACTCCATGCCTCGGCGCTCGACGCCGAGCGCGACGCCGACGAAGACATGCCGCCGTGGCTCGGCTTGGCGACGCTGCTCGACGCACCGCCGAGCGTGCTCGCGGGCTACCCGCCGGCGGCGGTCACCGCGGTCCGCGAGGCGTTCGTCCGGTTGGCCGCATCGGTCCGCGACCCGGCCGGGAGACCGAGCCCGGACGCGGCAGCCGATCTGGCGACCGCGCTGCGGAGGCTCGGCGAGGAGGTCGATCCCGCCCGGCGCGACCTCGTCGTCGAGCGCGTCGACCGTGACGTCCTCGCCCACACCGCCTACCCGCCCGAGGGAAGCACCGCGCGCGAAGTGAACTACAACACGTCTGACCCGTTCCGGATGTCGTGGGTGCTCAGCCTCGCCGCACTGGCCGGATTCGCACTCGCCTTCGGGGCGGTGCGGGGACCGATGTTCTGGCTCGGCACGACGCTCCTGGTGGCGGAGCTCGCCTGGACGGCATGGGGCTTCGCCAACCGCGTCGCGATCACCGGCTGGGCACCGGTGACCAACATGTACGAGACGGTGATCTACGTCCCCTTCTTCCTGTCGCTCCTCGGGCTCTGCTTCCTCGTGGCGCCGGCCTGCGCCCGCGGCCTGGGCGATGCCTGGCGGATGACGGCCGTGCCGCCCCCGGTCGGCAGGTGGATCCCGGGCGAGGCCACCGCGCTCGACGCCCGGCAGCAGGGGGTCGCAGCCCCGTCGGCCTGGAATCTCGCCAACTGGTTCCTGCTCCTTCCGCGGATCGCCCTCTCGGCGGCGGTGGTCTGGGTGCTGGCGATGGCCCCGTATGCCGCCGGGGGACGGACGATCATCAATCTCCTCCCGCAGACCGACGTCGACCGGTCGCTCCCCAACGTCAACAACCTCGTCGTCTGGCTCGTCGGGCTGTCGATGCTCCTTCCTGCCGCCTGGTACCTGCCGCGGGTCGTGCTCGCGGCCGTGACGGCGCTGCTGACCGTGCCGCTGTCGTGGGGACGCGGCTACCTCGGCCGCGTCCTCCCCGACGTCTACGCACGCCGCTCGTTCGGGCTGGTGGTCACCGCGGTGGCGTTTGCCGGGACGTTCATCGCCTGGTTCTTCCCGATCCCGGGCAAGCAGTTCAGCCCGCTGCAGCCGGTGCTGCGGGACAATTTCTGGCTGACGATCCACGTCCTCACGATCGTCTCGAGCTACGCGGCGGGTGCGCTGGCGTGGGGGCTGGGGATCCTGTCGCTCGGGCACTACCTCCTCGGCCAGTACCAGGACGACGGTCGCGGCGGACGCCAGGCGCCGGCGGCCTGCGCGGCGCTCGCCGGCTTCATCTACAAGGCGATGCAGGTGGCGGTGCTGTTGCTCGCGGCCGGCACGATCCTCGGCGGGCTGTGGGCCGACGTTTCCTGGGGACGCTTCTGGGGCTGGGACCCGAAGGAGGTCTGGGCGCTGGTGTCGCTGCTGGCCTACCTGATCGTCCTCCATGGCCGGTATGCCGGGTGGATCGGCAATTTCGGCCTCGCCGCCGGGAGCGTGCTCGGCGCGGCGGTGATCGGCATGAGTTGGTACGGCGTCAACTTCCTGCTCGGCGCCGGGCTCCACTCCTACGGCTTCGGACAGGGGGGCCAGACCGAGTTCTTCACGTTCCTCGGAGCCAACGTGCTTCTCCTCGTGGCGGCCGGGCTGCGCCGGCAGCGCGAAACGCAGCGCCGGGCGACGGCCCTGGCCTGACGAGAGGCGCCTCTGCGGGAGCGGCGATCTGGCGCCACCGGCCGCCACGGTGCTGCCGGACGACGATCTCCGTCGCGGCGAACTCGAGGAGGATCGCCCCCTCGACACCGCTGCGGAGCACCGCCGTGCCAGGACCGGCGGCATCGGCGTAGGCGGCACGGACGTCGGGCCAGCGGTCGCCTCCGGTCCCACTGACCAGCACCCAGCGCGGGGCGGTGGCCGCGACGATCCCGGTCCCCGCCGCCGCCAGACTGCCGTGGTGCGGCGCGACGACGGCGTCGCACGCCCCGGGCGCGAGGTTCACGAATCGCTCGAGCGCCGCGCCGTCGAGATCGCCGGTGAGGAGCAGGCGCCGTCCGGCCGCCTCGACGGCGAGGACGAGGCTCGATTGGTTGTCGTCGGCCGGGGACTCGTCGGCGCCGGCGGCCGGATGCAGCACGCGGACACGGCACAGCGGCTCGAA
>JAGWVR010000028.1 GCA_018970785.1 Planctomycetota bacterium | reverse complement strand
CGTGCGCGTGACGCTCCCCTGAAGGGCGTCGGCGAACGTGATCGCGCGCCCGTCGGGCACGCGGAACCGCCACGGCACCCCCCCGGGGGCGCTGGCGCGGTGGCGGCTCGTCGGCCGCAGCGCCGGGGGAAAGATCGGCTCGCCCCCGTCGGGGGAATCGTGGGGCGCGGTGGCCGCCTCCTCGACGTCGCGCCGCGAGTGAGGGCTGGGGTAGATCGCCCCCGCCGCCTCGAGCCGCCGCCAGACGTCGAGAAACCACGCCGTCCGTCCGCTTTGCCGGTAGGGGACGTGCGGCCCGCCGACGTCGGGGCCCTCGGTCCACTCGAGGCCGAGCCAGCGGAGGTCGTCGAGCGCGGCGGCGACGTATTCCTCGCGGCAGCGCGGGGCGTCGAGGTCCTCGATCCGCATCACGAGCCCCGCTCCCCGGGACCGGGCCGCGGCCAGCGCGAAGGTGCGGGCGTGGCCGACGTGGAGCAGCCCGGTGGGCGTCGGGGCGAGCCGGCCGCGGAGCGGTGCGACGGCGCCTGCCGTGGCGTTCACATCAACCACCACGATCCGGTCGCGAGGACGTAGGCCCCCAGCGCCAGGTTCGTGCCGGCGTGGGCGAGGATGCAGTCGATCGGTTGGCGCGTCCGGGAGGCGATCCAGCTCACCGCGGGAAACCACACCGCGGCGGCGAGCGCCTCGGGCGGATGCGTGGCGACGCCATACACGGCCGCGGCCGCGAGGACGACCGCCGACAGCGTGCCGAACGGCACCCGCCAGAACTCCTCGTTGACGACGTAGCGCGTGAGGAATCCGCGCACGAACAGTTCCTCGGCGATCGGCACCGCGACGACCAGCCCGAGGGCGCGCACCGCGAGAAACGGCCAGGTCGCCGGGCTTCCCGCGCCGAACGCGGCGAACGGATCAAACCCCTCGCGGGCCCCAAAGCCGAGATCCCAGCCGCTCCCGCGCTGGACCGTGGCGAGGACCACCCACGGCACGACCAGCGCCACGCCCGCCAGCGCCGTCCACCACGTCGGCCGGCCGAGCCAGCCGACGAGATCGCGGCCGCACCAGCCGATCGCGGCGAGCGTCACCGCGACCTGGAGGGCGTAGGCCCAGGGGTAGGCCGCCCACGGGATGCCGAGCGTGGCGGCGAGCCCGCCGCCCTCCGCCGAGGGGAGGAACGAGCCGGCGACCATGTATGTCACCAGCGGCGCCAGGCAGGTCACCCACGGCGCCCGGGGGCCGTGATCGGGCGGCGCCGTGGCGCCGTCGGCCGGAGGGCGTGCCCCGGCGCCGGGACGGGGCGGATCACCGGGGGCGGGAACAGACGGGGTCATCGGCGTCTCGTGGGGCCGGAATGGGCGGAAGACTCCCCCCGGCCGGTTGGCCGGGCGGGTCGTAACGGCGGGGGCGCTGCCTCCGCCTGTCCGGCGGGGAGAGAGCCGAGTATATTCCCGGAGTCTTTCCCTCCTTGAAACCGCGGGATTCTCCGCGGTTCCCCCCTTTTCCCCGCCGCAGGTGGATCGAGCTCTCCATGGATCTTTCCAAGCTCCGCAACATGGGCATCTCCGCCCACATCGACTCCGGCAAGACGACCCTCTCGGAGCGGATCCTCTACTACGCCGGCCGCATCCACCGCATCCAGGAGGTGAAGGGGGGAGGCGACGGGGCGACGATGGACTACATGGATCTCGAGCGAGAGCGCGGGATCACGATCACCAGCGCCGCCACGAGCGTGAAGTGGGGCGACTGCGACATCAACCTCATCGACACCCCCGGCCACGTCGATTTCACGGTCGAGGTCGAGCGCAGCCTGCGCGTCCTCGACGGGGCGATCCTCGTCCTCTGCGCCGTCGGCGGCGTGCAGAGCCAGTCGATGACCGTCGACCGGCAGATGAAGCGCTACAAGGTTCCGCGGCTGGCGTTCGTCAACAAGATGGACCGGACCGGCGCCAATTTCGAGCGCGTCGTCAAGCAGCTCCGCGAGAAGCTCGGCTGCGACGCCGTCCCGATGCAGATCCCGATCGGCAAGGAGGACAAGCTCCAGGGGGTGATCGACCTGGTGGCGATGAAGGCGATCCTGTTCGACGGCGACAACGGCGAGCATGTCCGCGTCGAGCCGATCCCCGCCGACCTCGCCGACGCGGCCAAGGAAGCCCGCCACGCGATGCTCGAGAGCCTGGCGATGTATTCCGACACGCTGATGGAGAAGCTCCTCTCCGAGGAGGCGGTCAGCGAGGACGAGATCCACGCCGTCGTCAAGCAGGCGGTGCAGAACCAGAGCATCACGCCGGTGTTCTGCGGCTCGGCCTACAAGAACAAGGGCGTCCAGCCGCTCCTCGACGCCGTCGTCCGCTACCTTCCCAACCCGGTCGAGCGGAAGGTGATCGCCAAGAAGTGGGACAAGCCTGACGAGGCGTTCGACCTCGTGCCCGATCCGAAGAAGCCGCTGGTGGCGATGGCCTTCAAGATCGTCGACGATCCCTACGGCCAGTTGACGTTCATGCGGATCTACCAGGGCTCGATCGCCAAGGGCGAGGCCTACATCAACCAGCGCACGAGCCAGAAGCAGCGCTTCAGCCGGATCGTGCGGATGCACGCCGACAAGCGCGAGGAAATCGACACGGCCGAGGCCGGCGACATCGTGGCGGTGATGGGCGTCGACGCGGCCAGCGGCGACACCTACGCCTCGGAGCAGAAATACTGCACGCTCGAGAGCATGTTCGTGCCGGAGCCCGTGATCAAGATGGCGATCACGCCGACCAACCGCGACGGCCTCGACAAGCTCGGCAAGGCGCTGCAGCGCTTCACGCGCGAGGATCCGACGTTCCGGATGAGCACCGACGACGAGACCGGCGAGACGCTGATCGCCGGGATGGGCGAGCTCCACCTCGACATCTACGTCGAGCGGATCAAGCGCGAGTTCAAGGTCGAGGTCGAGGTCGGGGCCCCGAAGGTCAGCTACCGTGAGGCCCCCACCAAGGGCACGGCCTACGACTACAAGCACAAGAAGCAGACCGGCGGCTCGGGGCAATACGCCCACATCATCGGCCACCTCGAGCCGCTCCCCGACGACGCCCCCGAGACGTTCGTGTTCGAAGACGCGGTCGTCGGCGGCCGCGTGCCGCGTGAATACATCCCCTCGGTCGAGAAGGGGTTCCGGGCGGTGCTCGACAAGGGGCCGATCGCCGGGTTCCCGATCGTCGGGGTGAAGGCGACGCTCGAGGACGGCTCGTACCACGACGTCGATTCGTCCGACATGGCGTTCCAGATCTGCGCCCGGGCCGGGTTCCGCGAGGCGTTCCTCGCCACCAAGCCGGTGCTCCTCGAGCCGATCATGAAGATGGAGGTCGAGGTCCCGGCCGACTTCCAGGGGCCGGTCACCGGCGAGCTCAACAAGCGCCGCGGGCTGATCATCTCCACCGAGACGGTCGGCAACACCTCGACGATCGTCGCCGAGGTGCCGCTCGCCGAGACCTTCGGCTACTCGACCGACCTGCGCAGCATGACGCAGGGGCAGGGGGTGTTCACGATGGAGTTCGCCAAGTACCGGCCGACCCCCGGCAACATCCAGAAGGAAATCATCGAGCTCAAGAAGAAGCAGGACCTGGTGGCGGCGTCGAAGTGACGCCCGTCACCCGGCGCGCTTCTCAGGCGGCTCGGTGCCGGTGGATGGCGCGGCGGGCTGGCTGAACTCCAGGTCGGTGACCAGCAGCAGGTCGATGATGTTCAGCGAGTCGTCGGGCTGGATGACGACCGTCGTGCGCCCCGACGGGCTGGCCAGCGCCCACTCAGGATGACGGACCGGGATCGCCCGGCCGTCAGCGAGGTGGAGCGTGAACGGACGGAAGGGCTGTGCCCTGAGGGCGTCGCGGAGTCGCTCGACGGTCATCGTGTCGGCCTCGCCGGAGGTTGCTTGCCCCGGGAAGAGTGTACCCGTGTCCATCGGGTGATCAATCAGCGACCGCGCGGCGACAAAAAAACCGGCGGACCCGAAGGCCCGCCGGTTGTTTCGTGTCGTCGTCGCTGGTCAGCGGCTTTCGCCGCGGACGATGTTCAGAAGGAGTCTTCGGAGAGGGGCTTGAGGGTGTTGTAGCCGGAGACGATCGCCGGCATGAACCCCGCCCCGCCCACCGTGTTGCCGGTGAGCAGTTGCGAGTAGACAGCCGCATCGAGGCCGTCGCTGACGAACTTGGCGTGGCCATCGCAGAACACCGCCATCACGCCACCGGGGTGGCGCGACGAGGGGAGTGCTTCGGGCCGGACGCCGATGCTCGCCGCGGTCGCGGTCGCCGGTTGGTTGACGACCTTGAACGGCGTCGTGACCAGCGGCGAGGACGGCAGGGTGGAAATGTCGGCAGGAATCAAGCCGATGCCAACGATCGGCATCCCGGTGCCACTGAACGGCTGCGTAGCATCCCAGGCTCGGGGGGCGAACGAAAACTGCGTGCTCGCCGACCGCGGAGCGGCATCGTAAGCCGCCTGCGGGGAGAACATCGCCCCGTTGCGCTCCATCGCCAGGAGCGTCATCGTGGCCCCGTCGCCGCCGCTGATGTAGTCGATACTCGTCTTCGCCGAGGCATAGACGCCGGATGAGCCGCCGCGGCCGAACGTGTCCATCATCACGCCATCATCACGGAATTGCCGCCCGGCGATCACACCCATGCCGACATTACCGGCGTAGGCGATCGTTGGGGTGCCCTCGGGGTCCGGGGTGCTCGACGGGCAAATGAAAATCTCGATCGCCGGCACGACCACTGGGGTGCCGTTGTTGAGCGGACGGCCGGCCATCGGCGCCGGAGCGAGGCCGCAGTCCTCCCACAGCTTGTACAGGTCACGCCGCTCGAGGTTCGGCAGCAGAAGGACAGGCCAACTGACTGCACCGAAGGCCAACGTGTCGGATTGCTGGGCTGCCGTCAGCGCTGCGCTCCCGAACGCCGTGGTCGCCGGGTGCTTGTTGCGCCAGCCGGGGATGAACTGCTTCTGGCTGTCGAACGACACCGTCGCCAGACCGATCTGCTTGATGTTGTTGAGGCAGGTGTTGCGCCGACCCGACTCGCGGGCCGCCTGGACGGCCGGGAGGAGGAGGCCGACGAGCGTGGCGATGATCGCGATCACCACGAGGAGCTCCACGAGCGTGAAGCCGCGGGGGGCGTGCCGTTTCATGGGAAGGTTCCTTGGTGCCGCCCGGCCGCGGACGCGGACCGGAGCGGCGGAGAGCGGGAAGACGTGGGCGACGCAGCGCGTGAAGGACGTACGGACGGGAAGACGGGACTGTTCAGATCGATGGCGAAACCGGAGGCATGGCGCTGGCCGCCACCCCCCCACACCACATTGACCGCCCCCTCATGAGGGCGGAAGCCAACCTTGCCCCTCTCTGTAGTTTCGGGTGCGGAACCGGCTTTGTCCAGCGCAGGGGCGTCGCTCGATCCTGCTCGGCCCTGCCGGTCGGGCAAGGTGTCACGGGCTGACGAACGAGTGCCTGACGGTGATCTGCCGGATCTGCCGGCTGGAGGGTTCGTAGCAGCGGATCCGGACTTCGATTCCTCGGAGCGGATACGGATAGGGGGGTTGGGTCTCGGTCTCGCCGGGGTCCTCGCCAGCGTCGGCGAAGTCGCCGTCGCCGTTGAGGTCGACCGACGGATCGGTCTCGTCAACCCGACCGTCGCCGTTGCTGTCGAGGCCGTCGGAGCCCTCGTCGACGGTGCCGTCGCCATCGTCGTCGCGGCCGTTGGTCTCGTAGTGCGTGCTCCAGGTGTCCCAGACGCGGGCCCTCGTGGGCGACCCCCGGAGCGAGCTCCGCGGCTGGCCATAGCCGGAAAACCGCGACACGGGGACCTGATTGTTCGGCGGATTGCCGGGCACCATCGTGCCGTTGCCGAGATCGACGTAGCCCCCGTAGGCGAACGACGGGGGAGTGAGGCCGGCTGCCGCCAGGTAGGCCGCCCCGTAGCCCGGGTCACCTGGGACGAGCGGCGTGCTTTGGCCGGCGGGCAGGGGGATCGGGGCCTCGGGGTCGAAGACGCGGACGTCGAAGGCGATGACGTTGGTGAGGATCACGTCCTCGCCGTCACGCAAGCCACGGAACACGAGACCGTCGGGGACGATCTCGCCGATCGCGTCGCGGCTCTGGTGGCCGCTGTCGGGCAGGGAGCCGGCGCCGTACGTGCCGACGTATCCCGGGGCTCCGGGCGGCTGGGAATCCTCCGGCGCCTGGAGGATCCCGTCGTAATTGTGGTCCTCCCAATTGGCGCAGAAGCCGAACGGAAACCCGTTGCCGTCGGTGTTGCCGACGACGTTGTGCATGAACCGGGCCTCGCGCCGGGTGAGGTCGGCGAGCGTGTTGGGCACGAGCCGGCCAGGCGACACCGTGCTGGCAGCGTCCTTGTTGGGGAGCGTCATGCCGACGTTGCGCTCGAACCGTGCCGACACGTCGTAGAGGCCGAAAAACTGCGACCACGGGAAGTACCCCTGGCGCATCGCCGCGGTGTTGGAGGGCGCGCCGACGTTCGGGGCGATCGTCGTCGGTGGCGACAACGTGGGGAGAATCGTGCCACTGAAGAAGGGATCGACGCCGACGTAGCCGAGGACGAGGAGCTGCTTGCGGTAGAGGGTGAACGTCACCGGGTCGGTCGGGCCCGCCGAGCCGGTCGAGCCGCTGACCGTCCGGCGGAGGAACCAGCCGACCTCGGCCACCGGGCTTTCGAGCGTGCGCACGCCGGCGCTGGTCGTGAACCGCCCCTGAAACGGCGGATCGGTGCTCCTCGTCGTGAACAGGAGCACGTCGTCGACGTCGCCGACGATCCGGTCGTCGCTGCCGCTGCCCGCGACGAGGCTGTAGGCGGCGTTGCCCCCCTTGGCGACACCGCCGGCGCTGACGGTGTCGGACTCCGGTCCCTCGATGACCTCGAAATAGCCGTCGCCCGAATCGGGATCGAGCGGCGGCAGCGTGCGGGCGGTCGCGCCGGCGAGGTCGCTGCGCAGGCGCCACGCCGCCGAGCGCATCCGGCCGTCGAGCTCGATCATCGCCCGGCTGTCGGAGACGGCCGTGCCGAAGGCGCCGAACACCTGCGCGATCGCCGCCATGAGCAGCAGCGTCGCCGCGGTGGCGACGAGCATCTCGACGAGCGTCATGCCGGAGCGGCGGCCCTGCCTGCGGGTCATTCGATGATCCTCCGCAGGACGACGGCGTCGCGCACGTTGTGGGGCTTGCCGGGCTCGAACGCCACGGGGATCGAGCGGTCGATCACGTAGAACGCGCGGTGGGTGCGGACGCTGTCGGGATTCCCCTCGACCATCGAGCGGAGCGTGATCCAGACGCCGAACAGGTGCGACCGCGTCGTGGCGGTGTTCGCCAGGCGCGTCGCCGTGTACAGGCCGTGGACCGGATTGAGGTCGATCGATTCCTTGAGCCCGGGCTCCTGGTTCTTGTAGTCGTCGGTCGCCGGCGTGGGCCGTTTGGCGGCGTTGCCCTGCGTGTCGGGAAGGGTCGGATCGAGGTTCGGGTTCTTGTCGAGGGCGAGAAGCTGCGCCATCGACCGGGCAGGTTGGCCGGAGGCGAAGTCGGCGACCTCCCCGGCCTGGGATCCCTGCGTCATCACGCGCTTCTTCAAAGGCGCCGGTGCCGGGGTCTGGTTACCGTTGGCCTTGGTGACCAGCGGGCCGGCGACGACGGCGTCCCAGACGTCGTCGGCGGTGACGGTGTTGAGATTCACCCGCCCCGGCTCGCGGAACGCTGACAGCTGGTTGACCGGCGTGGTCACCGTGCCGATTCCCGCCTGCGACCAGAGGTTCGTCGCGGTCGTGGCGAGGGGCACACTCGTGTGGATCCCGGCGAAACGCGTCGGCACGTGGACGGCGTCGAGGAGGAGCAGCGACGGCAGATCGCTCGCCTGGGCGTTGAGCCTCCGGTACGAGTCGAGCATCTGCCACGGACCCTTGTCGTGGATCCGATCGCCAGGGACGAAGATCAACTCGGTTGCCGAGATGAACGGCCGGTTCGGCCAGTGGAACCAGGTCGGGGCATTGGATCCCGAGCCGACGGGGTCGAGCGGCCGGAACGTGAGCGTGGTGCCGACGCCGGGGGCGAAGTCACCCGCCTGGTTGCGCCAGAAGGCGGTCGGGCCCGCTGCCAGGCGGCTCTTCTTCTGCTGCGGTGGCGGCGGAATCAGGCCACCGCCAGTCGAACGGTTGACGACCGTGACCTCGACCTTGTCGACCACCCGGTAGCACGGGACAGTCTGGTCCTTGGGCAGGATCGCCTCGGGATCGTCCTGCCACGACTGGCCGGTGACCGTCGCCGTCGGGTCGGTGAGCCGCTCGAGGTAGATCGTCGCGTCGCGGTTGGTCCCCACCTGGCCGACGGTGCCGGGGACCTTGAAGTCCTTGAGCGTCACCGTGCCGGTGGCGGTGATCGTGTTGTTCTGCGTGTTCGTGCCCTGGAGGAGCAGCCAGCCGTCGGCATCGAGCTTCGGGCTCGCGGCCGGAGTGGTGAACCCAGTCACGCCGACCTCGTTGGAGCCCAACCCCATGGCGCTCGAGCCGACGTCGAGCCGCGCGTAGGTCGTCTGCTTGGTGGCGTTGTCGACGATCCGCAGCCGCCACACCGGCTTGACGGAGGCGTCGGTCGGATCGACTGCCGCCTTCTCCGACTTCTTCGCCAACTCGATGCGGTTGGTCGGCTTGCCGTTGGCGAAGGCGTCGAGCTCCACGTCGCACGGCTCGGCGGCGATCGAGGCGTCATCGATGCCGTAGGCCCGGGCGTTCCAGGGCCGGTGGAGCATCACGAACAGCTCGGCCTGGTTCTGGTCGTCCTCCCAGGCGCTGACCTCGGAGATCACGATTTCCGGCCGCTCCGCCCCCCACACCAGCCGCCGCGTCGCCGAGGCGGGCTCGACGCTCATCGCGTCGCCGTCCACGTCCCAGCCGTTCTCGGGGCGGATGTCGACCTCGAACGGCGTCATCGTCGAGTCGCCGTCGCGGAAGTCGCAGGCATTGGCGACCCATTGGGCGTAGCGCTCGCGGGTGGCGTCGTCGGCCCCGGGATCGAGGGCGACGAGGATCACGAACAGGTCCTTGCACCACACCTGCCGCTGGACGTAGTAGGCGTTGCCGGCCTGGTAGCCGTCGGGCTGGATCCCCGACAGGGCGCGGTTGAGGTCGAAGCGCTCGCCGCGCGCCGCCTCGCCGCCGAGGAGTTGCGTGACGAGCGTGCCGGTGCCGCCGATCTGGCCGCTGTCGGCGAAGGCCGCGAACCAGCCGACGATCCGCCGCGCCGCCTCGCCCGTGATCGCGGTCGTATCCCAACTGGCGGTCGTGAGCCGCAGCCGCGCCTCCTCGGAGAGGCTGCCGAGCATCGCCTCCAAGCGCGAGGGGAGCCGGGCCGCGTCGAGGTCGTAGGGGCGGAGCAGCTTCTCGAGCTCGGCCGTCGAAAACGGATTGGCCGACGTGATGCTCGTGCCGGTGTTGGAGAGCCAGCCGTTGCGCGGGGCACGCGAGGCGAGCGGGATCTCGTAGGGGTCGTCGGTGGTTTCGACGTCGTAGGCGACGGGGTTCTGGGAGGAGTCGCGGGCGATCCACTCGGCCTTCGTGAAGATCAGCCCCGGCACCACCGACCTGGTCGCGTCATTGGCCTTGGCGTTGGCCGTGCCGGTGGTGAACTTCATCCGTCCATGGAGGTCGGGGGGCGAGTTGTAGACGCCGCGGTAGGCCGGCTTCTGGCCGGCAGGATCAGGTTTCCAGTCGAAGTTCGGATCGCCGTCCCACCACAGCGGCGGGATGCCGTAGCTGGTTTTCGGGCTCGACTGCATCGTCGCGGCGTCGACCTTGCGGTCGTTGACCCGGCTGATCGTGTCGTCGGTGAACGGCTGGCCGCTGCGGGCGAAGGGAAACGACAGCATTCCCCCCTGCCCCGGCGTCTGGTCGGCGATCTGCCCCTGCGTGGAGAACGCCAGCGTCGGATCGAGGGCCCCGCCCTGCTTCGGCGGCTGCCCGTAGCGCCCCTCGCAGTTGGGAAGCCGCGGGGTCGGGGCGTTGGCGGAGTAGCGGCTGCCGCTGTTGCCGGGGCGCTGGCCGCCGACGCCGTTGGTCTTGAGGAGCGTCCAGTTGATCCCGGTGAGGAGTTGCAGCGCCGGATCCTCGTTGGGCTGCGTGCGGTTCTTGCCGTAGCCGTTGCCGTTCTTCGCGGCGGCGACGTCGAACAGCGCCCGCGGATTGATCTCCGCCGGGCCGACACCGAGGCCCATCGGGATTGCCTGCTTGGGCGTCCCCATCCGGTTGAGCTGCGTCGGCTGGGCGTTGGCGGGGGGATTGGGCCAGTAGGCGTGCGACCCGGAGTAGGTCAGCTCCATCAGCGAGCCGTGGGCGTTGACGTTGAACCGGCCGTCGAGATCGACCACGAGCACCGAGGCGTCGAGGCGGATCGTGTTGCCGTCGGCGTCGGTCGTCCGCGGCAGCCCGAAGTCGAGGAAGAAGCCGTCGTTGATCCCGTCGTTGTCGTTGTCGGCGGCGGGGGAGACGCCGAACGACGAGATCTGCGTCGGCAGCCAGGTGCCGCCGGCGTCGAGGGCGCTTTGGGCGGTGCTGCCGCTGGCGGCGAGGACGTACGACGGCTTGAAGACGACCGAGCCGGCGACCGCCGGCGTGCCCTTGCCGTTCATGTTGTCCGTCGACTGCGGCTCGACGCGGGCGAGGAACGGGTTGCGGTCGTCGAAGCCGTCCCAGGCCTCGTGGAGGTCGGCGGCGACGTTCGGGTTGCCCGCGAACTCACGGCCGTTGATCACTGCCGGCAGCGGCGTGGTGGCGGCGTTGGCGGGGGCGACGAACGGCCGCGCCCGCGAGGTATTGTCGACGACCAGCGCGTAGCGGTATTCCTTCGTCTGCGGATGCTGGCCGGTGTAGACCGCCTTCACGATCCGGTGGCTCGTCGCCGCCCGGCCGGCACCGAGGAGCGTGATCACCCGCCCCGGCAGGTCCTGCCAGGCCGTGGCGTCGGGGGCCTGCGGCGAGCCCGGTCCGCCGAGGACGAGCTCGTAGGTGCGGAAGTCGGGAATCTCGAGCAGCGGCACGTTGGCGATCGCCGCCACGCAGGCCGTGGTGTTGCCGCTGGCCAGCGCCGCCGGGAAGGCAGTGCCGGTGAGCGTCGTCGAAACCACGACGTCGTTCGAGCCGCCCCCGACCTTCCGGAGGGCGATCGTCGTTTTGCCGACGCCGTACTTGTCGGCGAGGAGCGATTCGAAAGGAAACGCGCCGGTGCCGCTGCCGACCGGGTTTGGCGGATAGTTCGCCGAGCCCGATGCGAACGTGTCGCCCGGCCAGCGGAGGGCGACGTTGGTGCCGCCGGCGACGACCGTGAGCATCACCCGGTCGAGCATGTCGGCCGGCTGCACGCGGCGCGCGTCGGACTGCATCGCCATCCGTGAAAACGCCCGTGCCGTCTCTTTGGCGCGCGTCGCGACGACGAGATACGCCGTGCCGAGCATCATGAACAGCGTCAGCATGCTGAGGACGATCAGCAGCAAAACGCCGCGGCGCGGGTGCCCCCGGCCGTGGTCGCTCGTCGCTTCGGCTGTCGTGATCATGGCTGTCGCCTTCGCGTGACCCGGCAGGCCCTTGCCCGGCCGCCGGCACCGCTTCCCCCACCCTATCGACCGTACGCTCCCGCCCCCTCCAAAACCACCGTCTGCTCCGCCAGACCGACCGAGTCGACGAGGATCTGCACCGCCCCGGCCGTCGGCGCCGGGCCGGCGAGCGTGACGAACACCGTGTGCGACGTCGCCCCAGCGGCCGCCGTCTCGACGCTCGCCATCGTCACCTGGCTGAATCGCTCGTGCTGGGCGCCGGTCGCCTGGACGCCAGTGGCGGTGTTCCAGAGATTCGCGGCGTGGACCTTCCGGCCGTCGTAGATCACGACCCCGGGCTTGAGGATGTCCTTGATCGTCCGGCCGCTCGGCAGATTCGCGGTCGCCACCGTGAGCGCCCCGGCGGCGGGATCGTAGGTCGCCGGCACGAGGGCGTCTTCGAGAGCGCCCGACCGGCCGTGGAACACGACGACGGACAGTTTCGCCAGCTCGCCGGCCACCAGCGGCGGCGAGACCGGGACATTCGTCAGGGTGTAGACGCCGGTGTCGATCCGCGCCAGGGCGAACATGCAGGTCGTCCGCCCCTCGAACGAGCGGACGCCGCCGGAGTCGATGAGATTGAGCGGAGGGTCGTCGGCCCCCGCGCCGGAGAGGTTGAACCGCAGATCGTCGCGCCCCTGCGCGAGCAGGGCCATCCGCGTGGCCGCACCGCCGACACCCGGCGCCGGCAGCGTCCATCGCGCCGCGCCTCCCGGCGCGAGCAGCCCCCGCTGCTTGAGGCCGACGTGGAGCACGGGGCGCGCGACGACCGCCGGGAACGGCCCCTCGGTGTACATCGGGCCGAGCGGATCGCAGACGACGACGCCGAAATTCTGCACCGCGCCGTTGCCGTCGCGGTCGTCGGCGGCGGTGGCGCCGTCGAGGGCGAAGTCTTCGCTCAGCGACAGGTACTGGTCGGCGGTGTTGTTGCCGTTGACGTCCCACTCGCCCGACGCGGGGTCGAGCGCGCCGTCGCCGTTGTAGTCCTCGGAGACGGGCGTCAGCGAGTCGAGCCGCGTGAAGCCTGCCGTGACCGCGTCGGCCAGGGCGTTGGTGGCCATCGTCGTCGCCCGGTCGTAGATGATCCCGCGCGAGGCCTGCGAGCGCCCGGCGGGCACCAGCGCCACGACGCTCGTCAGCCCGACGGCGAGGATCCCGATCGAGATCAGGACCTCCATCAGCGTGATCCCGCGGCGCGGGGCCGATCGAATGGCGATGGGGTTCATGTCAGCGCCCTCCCGCCACGACCTGGGAACGGATGAACGCCTGCGAGCCGACGACGTCGGCGGCCTTGGCACACTCGGCGACCCGGGCGATCCCGCTGGCCGGATCGATCGCGATCCAGAACGAGTCGCCGTACTGCCAATTCGCACCCGTCGAATCATCGTTGGGGTCGAGCACGACCGCCGCCTGACCGGCCCGGTCGACGCGGCCGACGAGGAGGAAGATCGTTCCCTCGACGGCCAGCCGGTTGCCCTGATGGAACAGCTCGCGGACGCGGCCATTGCCGTCGAACAGGATCCCGATCGGCTGCGACGGCAGGGCGACCGTGCTTCCTGGCGCGAGGCCGAACTGCTGATAGGGGACGCTCCCCGTGGAGGCGTAGCCCGACCAGAAGAGGTCGATGCAGCGGCCGTCGGAAAACGAGAACGTCGCCCCGCTGCGCACCGGCTGGCGGAGGATCTCGTAGGAATGCGGCACGCCCTCGAGCGGCCACGGTGTGTTGAGCGGATTCTGCCCCGACGTGCCCTGGATCGAGCCGACGCCGCGGAATTGAACGGCGAGCGAACCGTTGGTCGAGTGTGTCTGGAGCAGCTCGAACCACGGTCCGGTGCCGTCGAAGCGGACGAGATCGCCGGCGCGGATCTGCTGGCTCGCGCCGTTGATCGTCTGGTACAGCGCGGGTGTCAGCTTCCGGTTCACCGCGTCGATGCTCGGGGCGCCGCCGACGGCGGGGAAGCCGAGGTCGCGGTAGGCCCATGTCGCGGGGACGGGAACGTTCGGATTGACGCCGCTGGTCGCCGGATCGAGGACCAGCGCCCGCGACTGCAGGCTCTCGCCGCGGTAGGCCTCGGGCACGTCGGCGAGCTGGAGGTCGATCGCGTAGGGGGTGGCGGTCCCGGTGGGGATGATCCAGAACCCCGCCCATTCGGTGCGGCCGATGGCACGGCTCTGCGCCTTGCTGACCCACGTCGAGACGGCCCGGGCCGCCTCGCGCGTCCGCCGCGACTCGGTGGTGTTGGAGAGATTCGGCAGGACGGTGACGGCGAGGATGCCGAGGATCGCCACCACGACGAGCAGCTCGACGAGCGTCATGCCGGCACGGCGGTGGTGGAGCGGACGCATGGCTGGCAGTCGGCGGATCACTTCGTGATCAGGTCGTGGTTGGTGATCGTGTCGCGGTAGGTCCGGTCATTGAAGACCGAGCCGGTCGGGAAATTCGCCGGGGCCGAGGGCACGGGGTTGGTCGTAGCCAGGCCCGGTCCCGCAGGGGGAAGCCAGCCGCCGCCGATGGCGTTGCCAGTGGCGCGAATGCCGTACCAATCCTGGCTGTTGTCGGTGCTCGTCGGGTCGAGACCGTTGCCGTCCGGACCGCCGGAGTAGATCAGCGGGATCAGCCGGTAATCGTTGGTCGCGACGTTCATCGGATCGAGTGGGTCGTGGTCCGCGAGCGGATCCCCCGTCTGAAGCGTCCGGGTCACGGGAGGGCGACCCCCCGGCGTGTTGATCGTGTAGCCGACCGGCCAGCGGATGAATTGGATCGGCTGCCCCCAGGCGTCGAGAAACTCGGGCGCGCCGTCGTTGTCGACATCACCGATCTCGTCGGTCCGGAAGTTCTCCGTGGCGTCGCCGGCAAAGCCGCCACGCGTGACGATCATCGCCAGGCATTCCGCCGACTCCCACTGGTCGGTCACGCTGGTGCCAGCCCTGAATTGCTGGTACCGCCGCGCGGCGGCCGACATCAGGCTGGCGGCGTTGGAAGCCTGCACGCTCGGCGATGTCGCGCCGCCGACGTCGTCCCACTGGTCTGGCAGGTCGAGAAGTTGCATCACCCGGAGCGTCTTCAAACGCCCTTCGGCTATCGTCTTGCGGGTGTTGGTGCTCGGCCCGACCCACGCTGCCCCGGGCTTGTCGTTGATCCAGGCGCGCGGCGGCGTGAGGCTCGTGTCGATCCAGACGGTGTAGATCGGCAGGGTCGCGCCGACGGCCGCCGTCGGTGCCGTGGCCACGAAACGCGGCCCGGCGACGCGCTTCTCGGCGAAGCTCTCGTAGTGCGGGATGACGATCTCGTGGATCTTGCGGATCGTCGACTTCGTCTTGTCGATCTTCGAACGCGTCCGGGCTCCGGCGAGGCCGGCGAGCGTCAGCGACGCCAGGATCGAGAGGATGATCATCACGACCATCAGCTCGACGAGCGTGAACCCTCCGCGCCGCCCGGGCCGGGATGGCATCGCGACGGTGGCTGATGAGGGAAGGGACATGAAACGATCCTGGCAGGCTCTAGGAACTACTTGATGCTGTCCACGTAATCCTTCCGCGTACCGGGCCAAAAGTTGGACAGGTCGTCGTCTGTACCAAACACCTCGTCGCGACCGGCACACAGAATCTGGAACGTGTCAGGGTTGAAGAATTGCTGACCAGTCGTCGCCGGACTCACGGCCATCGTCGGCGTAAACCACCATGCATCGGGGACATTTGCAGGTGTCTTTGACTTGAATGGCTTCTCGGGCACCATCTGCGCCCCGGGTGTGGTGAGTGAAGACGCTGAATAGACGAAGGTTTCGTACTGGCTGGCCGGCACGTAGATGTAGGGGCTGTTCGGCTTTTCGCGCGGCGCGTACTGGTTGTTGGTGGTGTTCACCCGGGACTGGTCGAAGTCGAACAACTTCTTCGGCTTGCCCGAGAAAGGATTCGTCGGGTCGTCACCGTAGCCCGACAAAAAGAGGTAGATCGCTGTGAATGGCGTGACGCGGCTGGTGTCGTAAGTAAACGACTGCCAATTCGTTCTTGGAAAAATGCGAGTCACGTGCTTCTTGACCGCGCCGGCCGGCATGTCAGCCGCCGGCGGGAAGCTGCCGTACTCGCTCTTGTAGTTCATGATCGCCATGTGGAGCTGGTCGATCTCCGTCTTGATCGCCGCCTGCTTGGCCTTCGCCATCGCCGTCATCACCGCCGGCGTGATGATCGCCGCGAGGATCGCGACGATGATGATCGCCACGAGCAGCTCCACGAGCGTGAAGCCCGCCCGGCCGGCCCGCCGGGGCGTCGTGTCGTCGCTGTGCATGGCAGGTCTCCTCCGGGGCGCGCCCCGTCTCACGACAGGTCGGTGATCAGCTTGATGAGCGGCATGAACAGGGCGATCACGATGAACCCGACGGCACCGCCGAGGAAGATGATCAGCAGCGGCTCCATCAGGCTCGTCAGGCTCTCGGTGAGCACCGCCACCTCCTCGTCGTAGGTGTCGGCCACCTTGTAGAGCATCGTGTCGAGCTCGCCCGACTCCTCGCCGACGTCGACCATGTTGACCACGAGGTCGTCGACGACCGGCTTCTTGTATTTCGTCAGGTACAAAAGCGCCCCGATCCCCGGGCAGAACAGCGTCCAGAAGAACATCGCCATGATGTTGAACGGGGGGACGGCGAATTCCTTGAGCGGCTTGGCGATCGCGTTGCCGTCGCGGATCGAGTCGCTCACCTTCTGGAACAGCTTCTCGAACATCATGTTGCCCGAGGTCTCTTTGGTGATGTTGAGGGCCTCGAGGATCGGCACGCCCGAGGAGAGCAGCGTGCCGAGCGTGCGCGTCGAGCGCGACATGATGTTTTTCTCGACGAGCTGGCCGAAGATCGGCATCTTGAGCGTGAACAGGTCCCAGCCGAAGCGGCCGTACTTCACCAGGCAGATCGCCTTGATGATCAGCCGGAAGCCGAACGGGATCGCCGGGATCAGATACCAGTAGTTGACGCAGGCGTTGGAGATGTCGATCAGGACCTGCGTCATCGCCGGCAGTTCGCTGCCGAAGTCGTCGAAGATCTTTTTGAACTGCGGCACGATCTTGATCATGATGAACGTGAGGATGCCCACGGCCACGCACACCACCACGATCGGATAGACCAGCGCCCCCTTGACCTTCCGCTTCAGCGACTGCGACCGCTCCATGAACTCGGCCAGTCGCCGGAGGATCACTTCCAGCGCACCGCCCGCCTCGCCGGCGCGGATCATGTTGCAATACAGCCGGTCGAAGCACTTCGGGCTCTTCGACATCGCCTCGGAGAGCGTCGCTCCCCCCTCGATCTCGTCGCAGGTGTCGAGGAGGCTGTTCTTGAGCCGGCCCGGCTTCTGCATCTCCGCCAGCACCTTGAGGCTGCGGAGGATCGGCAGGCCGGCGTCCTGGAGGATCGAGAGCTGCCGCGTGAACAGCGTCAGCTCCTTCCCCTTCACCTTGCCGAAGGCGAACGTCCGCCCCGGCTTGCGCTTCCCCCCCGCGGTCGCCGCCGCCTTCGACTTCTGCGCCTTGAGCTTGGTGACCATGTAGCCCATGGCGCGGATCGTCGCCTGGGCTTCGGCCTCGCTGGGCGCCTCGACGACGTCCTTGATCGGCCGGCCGGTCGCGGCGTCGATGGCTTCGAACTGGAAGGTGGGCATCGTCAGGCCTCCAGGATCGTCTCGCGGATGACTTCCTCGGCGGTGGTCGAGCCGGCGAACACCGCTTCCATGCCGGAGTCGCGGAGCGTGACCATCCCCTGCTTGCGGGCCAGGTTGCGCAGCTCCTCGGTCGAGGCGTTGCGCGCGATCAGGGCGCGGAGGTCGTCGTTGACCATCAGCAGCTCATACAGCCCCATCCGGCCCTTGTAGCCGGTGCGGTTGCACTTCTCGCAGCCCTTGCCCCGGTAGAACTTCTTCCCCACCAGCTGGTCGCTGGTCAGCTCGAGGTCGGCGAGGATGTCGGCCCCGGGGACGACCTCCTCCCGGCAGTTGGTGCAGATCCGGCGCACGAGGCGCTGGGCGAGGATCGCCTCGACCGTCGCCGTGATCAGAAACGGCGGCACCCCCATGTCGCGCAGCCGCGTCACCGTCGCCGGGCTGTCGTTGGTGTGGAGCGTGGAGAAGACCATGTGGCCGGTGAGGCTCGCCTGGACGGCGATCTCGGCCGTCTCGACGTCGCGGATCTCGCCGACGAGGATCCGATCGGGATCCTGGCGGAGGATCGAGCGCAGGCAGTGGGCGAAGGTGTTGCCGATCTCGGAATCGATCTGCACCTGGACGATCCCGTCGATGTCGTACTCCACCGGATCCTCGGTGGTGATCAGCTTGTCCTCGATGTCGTTGAGCTCGGAGAGGGCCGAGTAGAGCGTGGTCGTCTTGCCCGAGCCGGTCGGGCCAGTGACGAGGATGATGCCGTTGGGCCGCTTCATCACGTCGCGGAACTGCCGGAGCATCGCCGGTGCCATGCCGATCTTGTCGAGGTCGAGCGAGACGACGCCGCGGTCGAGGACCCGCATGACGACGCTCTCGCCGAACAGCGTCGGCAGCACGCTGACGCGGAGATCGACCGGATGGCCGCCGACGTTGAGCTCGATCCGGCCGTCCTGGGGGAGGCGGCGCTCGGCGATGTCGAGATTCGCCATCACCTTGATCCGCGTGGTGATCGCGAAGGCGAGGTGCTTGGGGGGCGGCACCATCTCCTGGAGCACCCCCTCGCTCTTGAGGCGGATGCGGAACTCGGTCTCGAACGGCTCGAAGTGGATGTCGCTGGCGCCGTCGCGGATCGCGAGCAACAGCACCATGTTGAGGAGCTTGCGGACAGGCGCGCTTTCGGCGAGGGCCTCGACGCTCGTCAGGTCGGTCGCCCCCTCCTTGCCGGCGGCGGCGGCCTGGGCGGCGAGATCGGTGTCGGCTTCGAGCGACTCGACGAGCGATTCGACGCTCTCGGTGTCAGCCGAGTAGTACTTCTCGATCGCCTTGGTGATCTCCGACTCGGTGGCGACGCAGTTGTGGATGTCGTAGCCGAGGAAGGTCCGCAGCTCGTCGGCGACCTGGAGCTTTTGCGGCTCGGCCGTGGCCACGGTGAGCCGCTCGCCCGACAGCTCGAGGGGGATGACGCGGTAGAGCTGCGCCATCGGCTCGCTGACGAGCTTGAGGACGTCGGCGGAAATCGCCCGGTCGTAGAGGGTGACGAACGTCGTGTTCCACTGCTCGGCGAGCGCTTCGCCGAGCTGCTCCTCGGTGAAGAATCCGAGCGACACCCCGACCTTGCCGAGGAGCTCGCCGCCGCGCGCCTGCTGCTCCTCGAGCATCATCCCCAGCTGCTGCTCGTCGCAGAGCCCGAGGTCGAGGAGGATCTGGCCGATCCGTTTCAGGGCCATCGCTTGCCGCTCCGATTACCTAGCACGCTGCAGACAGGGGACTCCGCCGCTGGAGGCGGCGGACGGCGAACCGGGGAACCGTCTGCGTTCCCCGCGGTCGCCACCGTGGGCAAAGGTCATGGATGGCTTTGTCCACGGTGAAATCAGTGCTCCATCTTCGCTTTGCGGGCGATGTCTTCCTCGTCGTCGAACACGCCGCGCTTGGCATTGGCGATCCGCATCGCCAGGTCGTCGGGCGACTGCGCCTTGGCGAGCACCGCCTCCTCGGACACCTTCTTCTCGTTCCAGAGGCGGAACAGATGGTCGTCGAGAAGCTGCATGCCGAGCTTGGCACCGGTCTGGATCGCCGAGTTGATGCGGAACGTCTTGTTCTCGCGGATCAGATTGCCGATCGCCGGCGTGCAGACGAGGATCTCGTAGGCCGCCACGCGACCGCCGCCGATCTTCGGCAGCAGCGCCTGCGAGACGACGCCGATGATCGCCGTCGACAGCTGGGTGCGGATCTGCTCCTGCTGGCTGGTCGGGAACGCGTCGATGATCCGGTTGACCGTGCCCTGGGCACCGGTGGTGTGGAGGGTGCCGAAGACGACGTGGCCGGTCTCGGCCGCGGTGATCGCCGCCTCGATCGTCTCCAGGTCGCGGAGCTCGCCGACGAGGATCACGTCGGGGTCCTGCCGCAGCGCGCGCCGCAGCGCCTCGGAGAAGCTCTGGACGTCGACGCCGATCTCGCGCTGGTTGACGGTGCTCTTCTTGCTCTGGTGGTAGAACTCGATCGGGTCCTCGATCGTGATGATGTGGTGGTCGTGGTTCTCGTTGATGAAGTTGATCAGGCTGGCGAGCGTGGTGCTCTTGCCCGACCCGGTCGGCCCGGTGACGAGAAACAGCCCGCGCGGCCGGCAGACCATCTTCTTGCAGACCTCGGGCACGCCGAGCTGCTCCGGCGTGAGCATCTTGTTGGGGATCTGCCGGAGCACCATCGCGATCGAGCCGCGCTGCTTGAAGACGCTGACGCGGAACCGCGCCATGTCGCCGAACGCGAAACCGAAGTCGCAGCCCCCCTTCTCGGCGAGCTCCGCCTGGCAACGCTCCGGCGTGATCGCCTTCATCAGGCCGTTGGTGTCGTCGGGCGTGAGGACCTTCGTGGCCTGCGGCCGCATCCCGCCGTCGATCCGGAACACGGGGGGCAGACCGGCGGTGATGTGGATGTCGCTGACGCCGTTCTTGACGGCGGCGGTGAGGAGCTTGTCGATCTGGATCGTGCCCACCGCCGCCTTGGGCATCGCGTAGGCGGCGGCCTCGTCGACCGGTCCCTTGGCGACGTCGGCGGGGGCATCGGCGACGATGTCGAGCTCGAGCGCCCCGTCGCCGGACGAGCCGTGCGCTCCGGCGGCCTGCTCGTCGGCGTCGGTCGCCGGGCGGAGGAGCACGACCTTCGTCCCGCCGACGTCCATCACCGCGCCGGCATAGCGCCCCAGTGCCGAGGTGAACACGAACCGTTTCGGATCGCTCCCCGGCGGGAGGATTGCGACGACCAGGGCCTCGACCTCCTCCTCGGAGAAGGCCTTGACCTTCAGCGGCCGAACCTGCTCGCCGATCTTGAGCATCGGCGGCTGGTTGCCGGAGAGGCGCAGCTCGCTGGCCCCGTTGTCGAGGGCCACCTTGAGCAGCTTGTCGACGGTCGCGGCCTGCGGCGACGGGGTGGCGGTGCTCATGGCGGGGTCACCTCGGACGGTCGTGATGGCGAAGCGCGGTGGCAGGACGTCTCAGCGCGGGGAACCTCGGGTCGGCGGAACGCCTCCGGAGCCACCCTTCCGATACGTGGCCGGTGGACACTTGGTACGGTGACCGCAAGTCTAGCTTCCGGTGCCGTTTTCGCAGCACGGCGGTTTCTCCGGAAACCGACCAGGTCACCCCCGTCACAGGCGCGCTCGGCGAGCGCTCGCCGCCCACCGGGATCGCACCGGCGGACCGCTGGATCGAACCGTGGATCACCCCAGCGCCCATCGCCCCCGGGGCCCGGTCGCCCCACCTCCGGCGGCGTCCCCACGCCACCAGCACCCCACCTGCATTATGCGCAGCATCGGCAGGAAAGTCCCGCGCGGAGAGGAAAAAAAGAGGCGGCGTGGAGGAACCGCGTCGATCGCGGAATAGCCACGTGAAATCCCAGAAAAACCAGACCGATCGCCAGCGGTGGGCAATCACGGGGCGTTCCGGCAACGCGTCTACCGGCAGCTTGGGGTACAAGCCTCGGCAGGCCGCGGCGGAGCCAGTGCATGACCGCGCCCGGTGTAGACTGAAAAACCGGTTCCCAGGCGGCACGTGATCTGCCTGCCGCGGTGGGAAACCGCGTTTTCGCGGGGAGAGGCGACGATGGCATCCACAACAGGGGAATCCCGGTGCGACCCGGACGCCCGCGCGGTGGCTGCCTGGCTGCTCAAGCAGGGCCCGCAGGTGCTGACGGCATTTGTCCGCGCACTCCAGCCGACGCCAGGGTTCGTTGCCGATCCGGCAACGGCCACCGTCGACTTGTCGACGGTGGTGACGGATCGCGGTCGGCTGGCCGGCGGGGAGGCTTCGTCAATGCCCTCGCAAACCGATGCTCGGACCGCGATCCTCGCGGCTCTCCTCGATGAAGATCCGCTTCCCGATCACGCAACACCGTTCCTGTGCGGTCAGCCGGTTCCCCTCCGGCTGACGGGATCCGAAATTGCCCAGCGGGCAGAGGGCTTCGCTGCCGCCGGGGCCCTCGTGGTCGCGCCGATCCGTGTCGGCATCCCCGATGCTCTGGCGGCCGCCCGGCCCGACGCTTTCGCGCTTCGCTTCCCCTCCGGTGCCGTGACGGGTGTCACTGCCCGGGTCGTGACCGGCGAGCCCGGCGGGAGCACCGTCGAATTCGCCAATCCGATCGAACTGATCGATCCGCGGATCGACGAGGCTCCCGTCGGCGAGCAGGAGGTGACCCTGTTCGCCTTCCGGCGCGGAGGACCGCTCGGCGATGCCGCCTGATCCGGCTCCAGGTCCCGATCCGATCCGCCAGGGCGCATCGCTGACCCACCCCGAGGGTGCTTGGGTCACCCCGGCTGACCTGGCCGGCGATCATGCCGTCGTCGTCCACGGATTCACCGCCAGCAGCGTCTACCTCCGCGACCTTGGCCGGTTTTTCACCGGAGCTGGGTTGCGGGCGGTGCTTTTCGATTACGACAGCTACCGCGGAATCGATGCGGCCGCCGCGTCTTTCGCGTCGCTGCTCGACGACCTCGCCCCGCCTGCAGGACCAGGCCGGCGCGTGCTCGTGGCCCACAGCATGGGGGGCCTCGTCGTCCGCCGGATGCTGCGCCTTCTCGCCGAGCGCCGGAGCCCGGCGTGGCTGCGCGACTCGGTGGCCGGAGCCTGCTTCCTCGGCACGCCCCACGCTGGCACCCTGATCGGCCAGCCTCTCGTCACTCCGCTGGCCGACCTCTCGGACCTGATGACGGGACTCTATCCCTTCCTCCGCTCGCCGCTGTGCCGGTCGTCCCGACAACTGACGATCACCGACGAAGATCGCTTCATCGACGCCCTCAATGCCGCCGATCGTGACGACCCGCTCGGGATCCCGTCGCTGACGGTTTCGGGGGGGATGAGGCACCTCGAGTACTGCAGCGGGGCGTTTCGCAACCGGCTCTTGAACACCTGGGTACAGGGCCGGCTCGAGGGCCCCAACGACGGCCTCGTGGCCGAGTCGAGCGCCGACCTGGCCCGCGTTCTCGGGCGCGGTGATCTCCCGATCACGCACCTCGCCGACTATCCCGAGCACCCGACGACCAACCACACGTTCCTCGTGCGCAATCAGTCGATCGCGGCCCGCGTCGCGCGGTGGTGCCGCGATCGGCTCGCGGGCCGCGGCGGGTGACCGCGCCCGCCGGGATCATTCCTCGACCTTCTTGGCGACGCGGAACACCTCGTCGAACGTGGTGATCCCGCGGAGGACCTTCTGGACGCCGTCCTCGAACATCACCCGCATCCCCTGGCTGCAGGCGGCGCGGCGGATCTCCTGGGTCGGGGCCCCCTGGAACGCCAACTCCCGGATCTTGTTGGTCATCACCATCAGCTCGAAGATCCCGAGGCGCCCCTTGTGGCCGGTCTTCTGGCAGTTGGCGCAGCCGCGCCCCTTCATGAAGGTCGCCCCCTTGAGCTGCTCGGCGGTGATCCCCGCCGCCTCGATCTGCGTCTCGAGCGGCTGGAACGGCTGCTTGCACTTCGGGCAGTTGATCCGCACGAGGCGCTGGGCGAGGACGGCGATCACGCTGCTGGCCACGAGGTAGGCCGGCACGCCCATGTCGATCATCCGCGTGATCGCGCTGGGGGCGTCGTTGGTGTGGAGCGTGCTGAACACCAAGTGGCCGGTGAGCGACGCCTGGATCCCCATCTGCGCGGTTTCCGTGTCGCGCATCTCGCCGACGAGGATCACGTTGGGCGCCTGCCGCAGCATGGCGCGGATCACGCGGGCGAAGTCGAGGCCGATCTGGTGGCGGACCTCCACCTGGTTGATCCCGGCGAGGTAGTACTCGACCGGATCCTCGGCGGTAATGATCTTCGTGTCGGGGCGGTTGAGCTCGTTGAGCGAGGCGTAGAGCGTGGTCGTCTTCCCCGACCCGGTCGGCCCGGTCACGAGGATGATGCCGTTGGGGCGGCGGATCAGGTTCTTGAAGTTGCGGAAGTCGTGCTCGGAGAGGCCGAGCTGGCGGATGCCGACGCGGATGTTGTCCTTGTCGAGGACGCGCATCACCACCGACTGGCCGTGGTTGGTGGGGAGGACGCTGACGCGGAGGTCGTAGTCCTTGCCGTCGACGGTGAGCTTGATGCGGCCGTCCTGGGGGCGGCGGCGCTCGGCGATGTCGAGCTTGGAGAGGATCTTGATGCGCGACAGGATCGCGCCGAGGAGGCGCCGCGGGGGATTGTCGCGCTCGACGAGGCGGCCGTCGATCCGGTAGCGGATCCGCACCCGGTTCTCGAACGGCTCGATGTGGATGTCGCTGGCGCGGAGCTGGACCGCCTCGGTGATGATCAGGTTGACGAGCTTCACGACCGGGGCGTCGGAATTGTCCTCGGTGGCCTGCGCGGCCGCCTGCTCGACGGCCGTCTCGGTGAAGTCGATCGCCGTGTCGGTGAACTCCTGGAGCATCGAGTCGGCGCTCTCGCCGTCGCTGGCGCCGTAGTGGCGGTTGATCGCCTCGATGATCTGCTCGCGCGGCGCCAGAGCGATCTCGACGTCGCGGTTGAGGATGAAGCGGAGCTTCTCCTGGGTGTCGAGGTCGGTCGGGTCGCAGCTGGCGACACGGAGCGTCGAGCCCTCGACGGAGATCGGGAAGATCGAGTTTTCGCGGGCCACGCTCTCGGGGAGCAGCTCGACCGTCTCCTGCGGCACCGTGGCGGTGGCGAGGTCGACGAACTTCATCCGGTAGGCCTTCGCCAGGGCGCGCATCACCTTGTCGCCGGGGGCGTAGCCGAGGCGGACGATCTCCTCGTGCATCTTCTTGCCCGAGGAGCCGGCGATCCGCGTGACCTCGGCGAGCTGCTCGGCGCTGACGAGGCCCTCGGAGACGAGGAGCGAGGAGAAGGCGTCGGAGATGGCCATGGGTGGAGGCGGCGGGTGGGGGAGGATGCGGGACGGAGGAGCCCGGACGGATCGGGCGTTCGCGACACTAGCCTTCGAGGAACGTATCGGCGTGTTCGTAGCCGGGGGCACAGGTGCAGAGGAACACGAGCTCCTCCGGGCCGTCGTTGCGGATCGTGTGGCGGGCCCCCGGCGGGATCGCGATCGCGTCGCCGGGGCCGACGGCGCGCGTGTCGTCGTGGCCGAGGGTCATGACGGCGCTGCCGGAGAGGATGTAGTAGATCTCCTCGGTGGCGGCGTGGTGATGGGGAGTGGTCGCCCGCCCCGGTGCCAGGCGGGCCTCGGCGAGGCTCTGGGCCCGGATCGCCCCGTCGCGGTGCGAGAGCAACTCGCGGATCGTCGAGCCGTCGGCGGTCGTGAAGGGAGTCGCCTCCCGGAGGTTGCGCACGAACATCCCGTCCCCTTTCTTCCCGACAACGATACCAGACGCCGGCCGGCCGCCGACACCGTCCCGTCAGCCGCCGTGCCGCCAGAGATGGAGCACCGCCGGGGGAAGGGCCCGGGAGGTCCAGCCGGTGCCCGGAAGCCGCGCCTGGTCGAAGGCGGTGTCGGCCTCGACGACGACGGTGCTCCCCGGCGGCGCCGCCCCCTGGAGGGCCGCCACGAGGGCGACGACGTCGGCACCCCGGCTGGTGAACATCTCCCACGGTGGCGACACGAACACCAGCCACGGCTTGTCATCCGGCAGCGGCGGCAGGCGCCGGGCCCAGACCAGGACGTCGCCGGGGCGCACCTCGACGCGGTCGGCGACGTCGAGCTCCGTCGCCGCCTCCCGGAGCCGGTCCGCGGTGGGGAAATGGCGCTCGACGAGGATCGCCCGCGCCGCCCCCCGGCTGAGCGCCTCGAGCCCCAGCGCTCCGCTGCCGGCGAACAGATCGATCGCCACCGTCCCCGGGACGTCGGTGCCGAGGAGATCGAAGAGCGTCTCGCGGACCCGATCCTTCATCGGCCGGGTGCGCGGGTCGGGGAGGAAGGGGAGCTTCCGCCCCCGGAGCGTGCCGCCGATGATCCGTGGCGGGGCGGCGGCGTCGGCCCCGTCGGGGGCTGCCGTGCGACGGCCGCGATCGGGCGCGGGGGGGCCGCGACGCGGCATGGTTCACGTTCCGACGGGGAGGATCACCGTGGTATCGTACCCCCGGCGACGGCGGTCCGCCGGCGACGGACATCCTTCAGGGAGGGGGCGATGCGCGTGATCCTGCGGGCGGTGGTGGCGCTCGGTGTGGCGGCAGGGCTGTTTTCGGCGACGATCCCGGGCGCTTCGGCCCAGCCGGCGGCCCCCGAAAAGCCGGTCGACCTCCAGGCGGCGCAGGCCGAATTCGATGCCGCCCGCAAGGAGATGAAGCGGCTCGTCGGCGAGATGCAGGTTCTCGGCGGCCAATACAAGAACGAGACCGACAAGGCGAAGCGCGACGCCCTCGAGGCGAAATTCGAGGGGCTCAAGCCGGAGGCGGAAAAGGCGAGCGACCGGCTGGAGACGGCGGCGTTCGCGCTGGTGGTCGCCGACCCCGGCAGCAAGGCCGCCCGCGAGATGTGCACGGCCGTCGTCACCGCCGCGATGCAGGGCGACGACCCGGATCGGGCCCTCGCCTTGGCCGAACTCCTCGACAAGGCGGGCGTGTTCGCCAATCCCGGCGACACCGAGAAGGGGGTGGCGATCGTCGCGGCGACGGCGGCGATCTTCCGCTCCGAGCCCGACCGGGCGGCGGAGTGGCTGAAGAAGGCCGCCGCGGCGGGGGTCGAGGACGCGCGGATCGTCCAGCTCGAGCGGTCGCTGGCCGCGGAGCTCCCCAAGGTCGAGGCCGAGATGGCGCTGCGGGCCGCCGAGGCCAAGGCCGACGACCTGCCGCGCGTGAAGATCACGACCACGAAGGGCGACATCGTCGTCGAGCTGTTCGAGAACGAGGCGCCCAACACCGTCGCCAACTTCATCTCGCTGGTCGAGAACGGGACCTACGCCGGCACGCCGTTTCACCGCGTGATCGGCGGGTTCATGGCCCAGGGGGGCGATCCCAAGGGCACCGGCGCCGGCGGACCGGGCTACGCCATCGCCTGCGAGTGCTACGAGCCCGGGGCACGGAAGCATTTCCGCGGCTCGCTGTCGATGGCCCATGCGGGCAAGGACACCGGCGGCTCGCAATTCTTCCTCACCTTCCGCCCCACCGAACACCTCGACGGCAAGCACACCGTCTTCGGCCGGATCATCGAAGGGATGGACGTGCTCCCCAAGCTCATCCGTACGCAGGATCCGGTGGGCCAGACGGTGCCGGGGATCAAGCCCGACCGGATCGTGAAGGCCGAGGTGATCCGGAAGCGCGACCACGAATACAAGCCGGAGACGCTTCCCGATCCCAAGAAGCGGGGCTGACCCTCCGCCGCGACCGCCGGGCAAACACTCGCGGCGGGGCCGCACGCGGCTCCCCCGGGGCCAGCCCCGGTGTAAACTCGTGGGGTCTTCTTGCGGGCGGTGATCGCACCGCCCGGCACCTGCGAGCCGACCGATCCGACGAGGGAGGCATCCGATGATCCGACAGCTTCGCCCGCGGGCCGGGCTCGTCGCCGTGGCGTGTGCCATCGGCGTGGCGTGGGGTGTCGCGGGAGCGCCCGCGGCCGATCCCCCCGGCAAACCGCGCCCCCCTTCCTCCAACCGCGGGAAAAACTCCATGCAGCGCGGGCAGCCTTCCCAGGCCGGCGCCGGCCAACCGGCGCCGTTGGTCGATGCCGAGGGCAATCCCCTGCCAACCACGCTCGAGGGCTGGCAGCAGCGGCTCACCCCGGAGCAGTTCCAGGTGGCGCGCCTCAAGGGCACCGAGCGCGCCTTCACCGGCAAGTATTGGAACACCAAGACCAAGGGCACCTACCGCTGCGTCTGCTGCGGCGAGCCGCTGTTCCGCTCCGACGAGAAGTTCGACAGCGGCTGCGGCTGGCCGAGCTTCAACGCCCCGATCGACGCCAAGCAGGGGGACGTGAAGGGAAAGGTCGTCGCCGAGCACGACGACTTCTCGTTCTTCATGCACCGCACCGAGGTCACCTGCCGCAAGTGCGGCGCTCATCTGGGCCACGTGTTCAACGACGGTCCGCCGCCGACCGGCCTGCGCTACTGCATCAACTCCGCGTCGATCGTCCTCGAGGAGGACAAGGCGGGGGCGGCCGACAAGCCGGAAGCCGACGAGCCGAAGCCGGAGCAGCCGCCGCAGCCCCCGGCGCCGGGGCCGAAGCGCGGGCGCTGAGCGAGGGCCGCCGGCGAACTCCGCGACCGCGCGGGGCCGGCCGTGCCCCGCCAACCGGGTTCAGCGTTCGCCCCCTGGTTTTGACCGCCCTCCGCGGCGGTCGCCGCGCACGGCCCGCGACGATCCCGAGCGCCCCGGGGGCTTCGGTTTCGACTCGGGGGATTTCACCGGCCGGGGCCGCGGCTCGGGGAGCGAAACGCCGTGCTCCGGCACGCAGATCCACCCGGCGAGGGCATCGGCGAGCCGTCCCCCCGCAGCGCCGGACGCCTCGACCAGCACCATCCGCGGCGTGGCGTCGATCACCGACACGCCCGACGCGGCGCTGATCCGCTCGAGGTCGGCCGCTGGCGGCGCACCCTGCCCGGTGAAGCGGAGGACGAAGCGTTGCATGGTGGGTCGTGCGCTTCGGGACGGTTTGGGGCGTGGTCAATCGGGCGGTTTTCGAGGGGCGCCTGATGTCGGGGAGCCTCAGCTCGGGCTCGACAGAGGGGGCGCCCCTCGCGCCTCTGCCCTCGCGTCGACCCGGTTGCCGGGGCGACGGGCCGACGCGAGGGCGACGGCGGAGGGGCTTCGCGGGTCCCTGGAATCGGAGGGCACAGCGCGTCTTCGCGGCGTTCTCCAGGGGGGCCTGAGGGGATCCTCGACGGTGTTGGGCGGAGGGGCTGCGGGCAGGCCTGGGCTTCGAGCGGTGGGCGGGTCGTCGCGAGCCGGCGTGTCGGTCGACGGCGGGGTTGGCGGGTCGGCGGTTGGGTTGGTGGGTCGGCGGTTTGGGGTCGTCGCTGACTTTCGTCGCACGACGTTCTGGCTGGAAGTATCCCAGCGCCGTGCGTCCCCGGCAATCGCCATGGTTTGCCCTTCCGGCACCCGAGCGCACACTTGTGCGGCGGGCAGGCCCTCGGACGGTGCACCACCGTGGCCGGGAGTGGTCGACCGTGGCCGACCGGGCCGTGCCCGGGAAGGGACACCATGGCTGACGACTCGGCGCCGGTGCGGTTCGTCGTCCTCCCGCCGACCGGGACGCGGTCGGGGGCCGACGCCGTCCGCGACATCCTCGCCCAGCTCGGCGGGCTGACGACGGCCTCCGCGGCGCGGAAGTTCGCCGCCAGCTGCGGGATGCGGCGCGGCCGCGTCGAGTGTGATATCCGCGTCCTCGACAGCGTCGCCGACGACGGCCCCAAGCTCCTCGAGATGTCCCCCGAGGCGGCCGCCAATCTCCGCGCCCGCGAGCCTGGCCTGCGGATCGTGCCCGAGGTCTTCTTCCGCCCGGCCCACGTCCGCTACGCCGCCCACGTCGCCGCGCCGCGGGCGACGACGGCGGCCAAGACGCGCGTCGCCGTCGTCGCCCGCTCCGGCGGCGCGCCGATCCGCGGCGCGACGGTGGTGGCGTTCACCGACGTCGGCAGCGCCGTCGGCGGCGAGGCGCGCACGAAGGCCGACGGCATCGCCGAGGTGGCCCTCGGCACCGCCAAGCGGATCGAGCGGATCTATGTTTACGCCCCGCCGGGCTGGTGGGGGGGCTTCCGCAAGAACGTCATGGTCCGCAAGGGCACCGACATCGTCGTCCGCCTCTCCCGGCTCGATCCGGCCGAGCCCGACTGCCTGCGCCACTTCTACGGCAGCGCCGACCTCGCCGTCGGCGACGGCGTGACCGTCGGGGTGATCGACACCGGCGTCGGCCCCCATCCCGATCTCGTCGTCGCCGGCGGCTCGAACACCGTCCTCGGCGAGGATCCGGCCGACATCGCCGACAACGGCGCCGGCCATGGCACGCACGTGGCGGGGATCATCGCGTCGCGCGGCGGAGCGCCCGACGGGGTCCGCGGCCTGGCGCCCGGGGTGGTCCTCCGCTCCTACCGCGTGTTCGGCAAGGACGCGCCGACGGCGAGCAATTTCGCGATCCTCAAGGCGCTCGACCGCGCCGTGGCCGACGGCTGCGACCTCGTCAATCTCAGCCTCGGCGGCGGCGTGCGCGACCCGGCGATCGCGGCGGCGATCCAGGATGCCCGCGCGGCCGGCACGCTCGTGATCGCGGCGGCGGGGAATGCCGAGCGGTCGCCGGTCGAGTTTCCGGCGGCGGAGCCGGCCTGCGTGGCCGTCTCGGCGCTGGGGGTGAAGGGGACGTTTCCGCGCGGCGCGATGGAGGATGCCGACGTGCGCGAGCCGTTCGGCACCGACCCGCGCGAGTTCATCGCCGGGTTTTCCAACGTCGGCACGGAGATCGATCTCACCGGTCCCGGCGTGGGCGTGGTCTCGACGGTGCCGGGGGGCCTGGCGCCGATGAGCGGCACGTCGATGGCCTGCCCGGCGGTGGTCGGCGTGGCGGCGCGGCTGCTGTCGGCCGACCGGGCGACGCTCCGTCGGAAGCGCGATCAGGTCCGGTCCGACGCGATCGCCCGGGCGGTGCTCTCGTCGGGCGTGGCGCGCGGGTTCCCGCCGACGTTCGAGGGGAGCGGCCTGCCGCTGCCGTGAGCGTCAGGGTCGATCATCGCGCCTCATCCTCCCGGCGAGCCGCGCCCTGCCGGCGCGCAACCGCTCCGGCCCGGCGCAGTTCCTCGGCGGCGGCCTGGATCTGCATCAGGTCGCGGAAGCGCTGCTCCGGCGTCTTGGCGAGATTCGCCCGGAGGAGTGAGCGATCGACGTCGCGCTTGTAGATCGCGATCACGTCGTCCATCGAATCGTGCCCCGAGGGCGCGGGAGCGGAGGGGGAGTCGTGGGGCTCGGGCATCGGTGGGCCGCGACGGGTGGCGATGGGTGATCCACCGGATCTTACCCTGACGGTGACTCCGTCGATGGCGAGGGGCGGCAGCGGCGATTACGGCCCCGCTTCGGCCCGGAGGCGGTCGAGAGGTTCGCCGACAGTGACCCGACGACCATGTAAGGCACTCCCTGACCCTCCAGCCGCCCGACGAGCTTGGCCAGCGCCTGATCGCTCGTCATCGCGCCATGTCCGGGCGGGTGCTTGTGTCACGGTCGGCCCTGAACTGGGCCGCGGAGTGTTGGATCTCGCGCGCCGCACGTGCCCGACGGGCCGCGAGGTGGCGGCGGAACTCCGCTTCGACCTCCGCCTCGGTCCATTCGGGGTGGCGTGTGCGAATCCCACACAGGGCCCGGGCACGGACCTGATCGAAGAGCTTGGCACCGGCGAGAAGCTTCGTGCCGGGGTCGAGGGCCGTGGCGCGAGCGGCCTTCCGCGCACGGATCGCCTTCTCGAGGTCGGTGCTGTCGGGGTGCGGCGTCACGGGGTGGCTCCCTGGCATGGCAACCAAATACTAACCCCGATCCGGATTCCTCCTGGCGAGGTCATCCGGTCGTGGTGGGCGTGCCGCCGCCGCCGGCGGGGTATTCAGCGGAACACGCCCCGGCGCGCGATGGCGCTGGCGCAGGCTGCGGTCGAGGCCGGCCGCTGGCGCGGATCGAGCCCGTCGCCGAAGCTGCCCCGCGGCGTGTCCTGGGAAAGCAGCGCGGCAGCATGTGCATCAAGGGCGACATCGTTCACTGCGACTTTTCCGCCGACTGGGAAGCGGGGTCGTGAGCTTCCTGCTCGACACCCACGTCTGGATCTGCGCGCAGGAGTCTCCGGCCCTCATCGGGCCCACAGCGCGGGCGGTCGTCGAGACGACCGCCGAGCCGCTGTATGTGTCGTCCGTCTCGACGCTCGAGGTCGCCCGGCTGGTCGAAGGCGGGCGGATCGAGCTGCGGGGCAGCCTGCAGAAGTGGGTGAAAGCCGCGATCGACTCCCTCGAGTGCCGCAGCCTTCCGGTCGACCACCAGTTGGCCATCAAGGCCTACCGGCTGCCTGGGCGATTGCACAAGGATCCGGCCGATCGGCTTCTGGTGGCGACGGCGCGGGTCCACGATCTGGTGGTGGTGACCGCCGACGAGCGGATTCTCCGGTATCGCGCGGTCCGCTCGCTCGATGCCCGGCGGTAGAGCGCGGCCGGGTGCCAGGCTCGAGGGGGGATCCCGTTTCCGGTACCCGCCGGGCTGGTCAGCGAATCGCCGCGCGGCGAAGTCGTTGCTGACCGGGCCAGTCGGTCATGGGCGGACGCCGAGCCCCCCTGTTCTGCCGCCGGTCGCTCGGCATCCTGCGCTGAATGACGGACACGCCGCGCGGGCCGCGGGCCACGGGCGGTGCGGCAGGCGACCAGTGTGGCCCATAGCGCCGGGTTCTAGGCGGTAAATCGTTGCCTGTCTTGGCTTTCTGGCGTAGTTCCCGTCCGGTCGATCGAGTTTTTCCGAGCAGGCTGGCGTGAAACGGACGGCGATTCCGCATGAAGCAGTATTGGGAGAGGTGCGCGCTGCCTCGCCCGTCGGAAAAGGGGAGCGGGTACACCGCCATGTCGATCAACGCTTTGGTTTACGAACGCGCTCGCATCATCCGCCACCGGATCAGGGAACGGTTCGCGACGGCGAGAGCACGGCTCGGCCGGGCGTCGATTCGACCGCAGCGGCGCGGTCGGCAAGCGGCCGTAGAGGTCCTCGAAGGGCGGGCGATGCTCTCGACGCTCGTCGTGCCGGCGTCGGCGGCGGTGGGACCTGTTCCCGTGGTTCCCGGCGATGGCGTGTCGATCGATCTCTACAACGGCATCGGGGGGGGCGGCGGGTCGCCGAGCCTCGGGGAGATCGCCGGTCGAGCGCCGAGTGGCACCACGCTCAGTCCGATCATCGATTTCCCGGCGGGTTCCGGTAACTCGATCAGTGTCGGCAGTAGTTTCAATGCGTTTTTCTCCCCGACTACCACGCCGCCCGCGACCGTCTCGGGGCTATCTGCCCGGAACTTCATCCTGGATTGTACCGGGTACTTGAAAGTCACTCCGTCGCTCGATCGCTCGCCGGAGTCGCCGTCGATCGATTTCAGCCTTGGGGTCTTCAGCGACGACGGCTTCCGGCTTTATGTCGGTGGCGTGGAACACGATCAAAGCTATCCGTCCGACCGAGGGCCCGGGGAAAGCGCGCTGCCTGTCAGCTTCGCAGCGGCGGGGCTCTACCCGATCCGATTGCTGTACGCCGCCAATGCTTCCGGGATCAGCGCGTTAGAACTCGTCTGGTATCCGCAGACGACCGGTGGCTCGCGGCAGTTCATCCCGCAGGACGCGCTCTACGTCGCCGTTCCCAACGCGGATCAACTGATCACGTTCGACGATGCCGCCGCCGGAACGCCACCGGCCGATCGGTATCGCAATCGCGGGATCGTCTTCAACACCACCGGTGACGTGCAGATCACCGACGGCCGGACGACCGACTTCGTGCCGGTCACACCCTCGAAGGTTCTCGGGTCTCCGTCGGCTTCGCCGGCGGTCCCCGGGCAAGTCGAGTTCACCTTCGTGGTCCCTGGCACCTCGCGGCCAGGCGTGACCGACTCGGTGAGCTTCTACGTCATCAACGCCGCCTCGGCTCCTGCGAGCTATACCGCGTACGACATCGCCGGCAATGTTCTCGCCAGCGGCCAGAAAGCTGCGGGATTGCGGACACAGGACCTCGTGACGATCAGGCAGCCGCGGATCGCACGGGTGGTGGTCACGCTCGGCTCGTCGACGAACCCCAGCGCCATCGACAATCTGGGTTTCACACGCGTCTACGAAGCGCTCCCCGACTTGGCTGCCGTCGAGGGATCCACCGCGACGACCGCACGGCTCGGAACCTCCGTCGATCTCACCTATTCGTTTCGCAACGACGGGTTGATTGCGGCTGCCGGCGCGTGGACGGATCGTGTCTACGTGTCGAGAACGAGCACGCTCGATGCCGCCGCGGTCGTGATCGGTGACATCGCGAGCGGTGTGCCGAGCCCACTGGCGGTCGGGAGCACCGTATCGAGGACCGTCGCCCTGGCGCTGCCGGAGCGGCCAGACATCCCGACCGGCGCGGTGTATCTGCTCGTCAGCGCCGATGCCGACACCATCCTCCCGGAGATGGACGACCGCAACAACGTCGTTGCCATCCCGATCACGCTCACGGTCACCCGGCCGGAGCTCGTGACCGGGGCGTCGCAGGAGCAGGCGCCGCTGCGCTCGCGCGCGCTCGTCTTCACCCAATCGCTCGACGCCGCGATCGGCCTCGGCACGCTCTCGCTCACCGGCCCGGGCGGCCGCGTGGTGCCGATCACCGGCACGTCGGGGAGCGGCACGACCTGGACGGTGTCGTTTGCCCCGCAGGTGGAGCCGGGCAGCTACGTGCTCTCCGGGGGCGCGGAGATCAAAAACACGCTCGGGATCCCGATCGCCGGCGGATTCACCGACACGTTCACGCTCCTTGCCGACACGACGGCACCGCGGGTGGTGAGCGCCACGCCGCTCGGCTGGGTGAACACCGACGTCACGCGGGTGCGTGTGCGCTTCAGCGAAGCGATCGATCCAGCGAGCTTCGACGGGAGCGACGTCCGCCTCACGGGGCCGGGCGCTGCGCTTTCGGCCACCGACTTCACTGTGGCGCGGATCACCGAAGACACGTTTGACGTCGTGTTTCCGGCACGGACGGTGGAGGGCACCTACGAGGTGACGATCGGCCCCGACATCCGCGATCTGGCCGGCAACGCGATGGCCGGCAACAGCCAGGCGGTCTACGCGTCCGACTTCTCGGGCAGGACGGCGCCTGGCTGGTCGGTGCCGACGATCTCGCAGAGCAACGGTGAGCGGTTCCTGGCAACGGCGCCATTCGGAAGCGGGCCAGGCACGAACACGCTGTCGCTGGCGAATCTTCCGGCCCACACCGGCGCGACGGTGACGTTCGACTTCTATGCGATCCAGAGTTGGGATGGCAACTGGACGGCTGCCGGCCCGGATGGGTTCACGGTCACGGTTGATGACGTGCTCCGATTCATCACCAACGTCGCCAACAACGTGGGCGTCACCCAGGCGTATCCGAATCAGACCTCGCCCCTGGGTAGCGGTGGCAGTTTCCCCGCGGGTACCGGAAGAATCGCCGAGAATCATCTCGGCTTTGGCACGGGTTCTTGGGGTGATTCGACATACCGCATCACGGTCACGGTCCCCCACTCCGCCTCCTCGCTGGCTCTGGCGATCGCCTCGTTTCAGAATGAAGCCCCAGGAAACGAGGGCTGGGGCCTCGACAATGTCTCGGTGTCGCTGACCGGTGTCGTCGCCGCCGGATTCACGTCGTCGTTCACGATCGACAAGACCGGCCCGAGGGTCACGGCGGTCAGCCCCACCGGCACGGTCGCCGCGGCCGTGGACCATCTCGACGTCACGTTCACCGAGGAGCTCGGGCAACTGCGGGCCGCGGACGTCGCCATCACCGGCCCCGGCGGGGCGGTGACGATCGGCACGCCGAAGCTGCTCACCGGCACCACCTGGCGAATCCCGGTCAGCGGCGTCGCGCTCAACGGTGGCTACACGGTCGCGATCGGGACCGGCACGACCGACCTCGCCGGGAACGGCCTCGACCAGGATGGCGACGGCACGCCGAACGCTTTCAACGGATCGTTCACGCTCGCGCTCCCCGATCTGGTCGTCGAGGATCTCGCCAGCCCCGCGACGGCCGCCGCCGGCCAGACCGTGGCGGTGTCGTGGACCACGCGGAATGCCGGTGCGGCGGCCGGGGCGCTCGCCACGACCGAGGAGGTCTGGCTCTCCGACGACGCCACGATCGGCGGCGACCGCTTCCTCGGGAGTTTTTCGTTTGCCGACCTCGGCCGGCGGACGGTGAACGTGACAATTCCGGCCTACGGCCCTGCGTCCGGGGGCGCGGTGCGCCTGGTCGTGAGGACCGCCGCGGCCGGCTGGACCGAGCTCGACACCGCCGACAACGCCGCGATCAGCCCGACGCCGATCGAGATCCCGCTTGGGCTCACGCTGTCGCTCGCCGCCAGCCAGGTGGCGGAGACCGGTCAGCCCGTGACAGCCACCCTGCGCCGCAACGGACCGACGACACAGGCGCTCGTGGTCGCGCTGGCGTCGAGTGACGTCGGCGAGGCGACCGTGCCGGCCAGCGTGACGATCCCCGCCGGGCAGTCGGCGGCGACGTTTCTCGTGACGCCGAAAACCGACGGGATCACCGACGGCCCGCAAACAGTAACGCTATCGGCCACGGCGACGGGGTTCGCCGGCGGCGGGGCGACGCTCACGGTGATCGACGTCGATCTGCCGCGGCTCTCGATCAGCGCGGCGCCCGGGGAGCTCGTCGAGGGGCGCGCCAGCACGGCCACGATCACCCGCTCGGTCGTCACCGACCAGCCGCTGGTGGTGACGTTTGCCAGCGCCGTGCCGCAGCAGATCGCGGCACCGGCCACGGTGGTGATCCCCGCCAACCAGGCGAGCGCCACGTTCACGATCGCCACGGTCACCAACGTGATCCCGGAGCCGGCCGAGGCGGTGGCGGTGATCGCCAGCGCCCCCGGCCACGATCCGGCGAGCGTGACGGTGACGGTGGTCGACGACGATCTGCCCACGCTCACCCTCGAGCTCGACCGGACGACGCTCGAAGAGGGCGTCGACGGCCCGGGCCGCGCGGTGGTGCGCCGTGCCGTGGCCACGAGCCAGCCGCTCACGGTGCGGATCATCGTCGGCAACCCGGCGCGGCTGGTGACGCCGGAAACGATCGAGATCCCGGCCAACCAGACAGCCGCGGCGTTCTGGATGCTCGCCGTGGACGACACGCTCGCCAACGGCTCCGCCGACGTGAGCCTGACGGTGGCCGGCGTCTACCCGCTCACGGGCGGCACGATCCCCACCGGGCAGGCCACCGGCACGATCACGGTGCGCGACGACGACGGGCCGCAGCTCACCGTGAGCCTCGACCGGACGGTCGTCCGCGAGGGGCTAGCAGCGGCCGCCAACGGGCGGGTCACGCGCAGCGGCGGCACGTCCGGGGCGCTGGTCGTGTCGCTTGCATCGAGCGACACGAGCGAAGCGACGGTGCCGGCGACGGTCACGATTCCCGACGGCGCCGCGAGCGCGACGTTCGTCGTCACGTCGATCGCCGATGCGACTGCCGACGGCACCCAGCCGGTCGTGATCAGTGCCACAGCCACGGGGCTGCGAAACGGATCGGCGACGCTGCTGGTGACCGACGCGGAACTCCCCGACCTCGTGCTCCGCGATCTCGCGGTGCCGGCGACGGCGTTCACCGAGAGCCTCCAGACGGTGTCGTGGCGCGTCTACAACCTCGGCACCGGCCGGGCGGCCGGCACGATGACGCAGCAGGTCTGGCTGTCGCGCGACAAAGTCCCCGGCAACGACCAGCTCCTCGGCAGCTTCCCCTTCACCGGCGTCCTCGACCACGCCGGTGAGTTCAACTGGTTCGGCCAGTCGGTGCCGGTGCGGATGCCGGTCGAAGCGGGACCGTGGTGGATCATCGTCACCGCCGACGCGTTGGAGACGGTGACCGAGGGCTTCGAGGCCAACAACACCGTCGTCGCCGTGACGCCGATCGCGGTCGTGCCGGCCTACTCGGCGACGGTCCAGACGGCGCTCGACATCGCCCCCGCCGGCACGCCGGTGGTCTTCACCGGGGAGGCGCTCCAGGCGGGGAGCGGGGCACGCGCCCCGTTCGTGCCGGTGAGCGTCACGCTCACGGTGCGCGGCGTGACCCGCACGCTCCTGGCGGTGACCGATGCGGCGGGGGCGTTCCGCGTCACGTTCACACCGCTGCCGGGTGAGGCGGGGAATTACACCGTCGCCGCCCACCACCCGGGTGCCGCGGCGGGGGCGGCTCAGGACAGCTTCACGCTCCTGGGGATGAAGGCGGCACCGGCGACGCCGCACCTCGGCCTGGTCGCGGGTGGGGCGGAGGCCACGGTGGCGGTGGCGATCGCGAATCTCGCCGACGTCCCCCTGACCGGGCTCTCGGCCACGGTCGTCGAGGCGTCGGCCGGGGTGACCGCCGCCGCCCAGGTGGCGGCGAGCACGCTTGCCGGCCTCGGGAGCGTGGCACTCGAGGTCAGGGCGCAGGCCGCGGTGGGGACGGCGGCGATCGGGCGTGTGGTGGTGCGGATCAGCAGTGCCGAAGGAGCGACCCTCGACCTGCCGGTGACCCTGGCCGTCGAAGCGCTCACCCCGCGGATCGTGCTCGACCGCGACGAACTGGCGGCGGGGATGCCGCGGGGCGAGCAGCGGTTCGTGGAGTTCACGATCACCAATGCCGGCGGCGCGGCGACAGGGCCGGTCGAGATCCGACTGCCCGACGTGCCCTGGATCCGCTCGGCGATCGGCCCGCGGATCGACGACATCGCCCCGGGGGCGACGGCCCGGATCGT
>JAGWVR010000117.1 GCA_018970785.1 Planctomycetota bacterium | reverse complement strand
CGGCGCCGATCCGCCGCACGAGCCGGAAGCGTTCCGTGCCGGTGAAGTCCGTCGCGACGTCGCTGCTCACGCTCGCCTCGGGTCGTGTGACGCCGACGGGGGGCGACGACCACGGCGCTCCCGCGGGGGCCGGGAAGCCCCGCGCCGGGCCGGTCGCAGCGGCGTCATCCCACACTTCTCGATCAACCGGCGATCGCACCCCCGAGGCGTCGCGGCGAAGTCTACCTTCCCCTGGAAGGAGGCATCCATGCCCCGCCGCGGCGCTCGCGGGGCCGGCGGTCACTGCCGCTGGCCCGCTCCGACGGCCTGCATCACCCCGCGCAGGTAGCCCGCCGCGAACAGCCGCCCGAGCATCTCGTAGCCGGGGGTGTCGTTCGGCTCGCCGGCCATGCTCGGGGCGTGGTCGGGGCGGAGCGTGCCGGAATAGCCGATCGCGGTGAGGGCGCGGATCACCGCCGGCATGTCGATCGCCCCGTCGTCGTGCCAGGTCTCGGTGAAGCGCTCCGCGGTGCCGCGGACGTTGCGGGCATGGACGAAGGCGATCGCGTCGCCGAGCCTGCCGATCCCTGCCACCACGTCCTCACCGGCGGGAAACAGCGACCCGACGCAGTAGCAGACGCCATTGGCCCGGGAGGGGACCAGCGCCACCGCCCGCTCCAGCGCCGCCACGGAGTGGATGATCCGCGCCTGGCCGTGGAGCGAGCCCAGCGGCGGGTCGTCGGGGTGGAGGGCGAGGCGGATCCCGTGGCGCTCGGCGACCGGCACGATCTCGTCGAGGAACCGCTCGAGGTGCTCCCAGAGCCGCGCCGCGGGGGTGCGCACCGGCGGCAGGCCGTCGGCGTCGGTGACGTTGGCGGTGACGGCGTCGACGTCGAACGCCGTCGCCAGCGCTCCGCCACGCGCCGGCGCCGTGGCGGTGGTCCGCTGCCAATCCTCGTCGGGCATCCAGTTGTAACAGAGCACCTCCATGCCGCAGTCCCCCATCGCCGCGAGGAGGTCGCGGATCGCGCGGAGCTGCCGACCGCGCTCGGGGAGCCCGTGGACGATCGCCAGGTGGGGGAGCTTGCGCTCGACGTGCGTGCAGGCCAGGCCGAACGTCGCGGCGCGGCGGCAGGTGGCGGCGAGGGCGTTGAGGTCGTCGCCCGGATAGGGGACGACCAGATCGCTGACGCCGACCTGCGCCGCCCAGGCGAGGTGCCGGTCGGTCGGCGGCTGGACGACCATCGAGAGGCGCATCGCGGAAGCTCCGGTGGAGGGCGGGGCGGCGGCAGCGTCGGGCATCGTGCCGCGCGGCTTTCCCGTCGGCTACGATCGTGCCATGGACACCCCGGCGACGAAACGGCGGACGGAACGGTTTTCGATCCTCTGGTGGCCGACCGGCGCGCGCCAGCGGTGGAGGTGGGGGCTGGCGGCCGCGGTGGCGGCGGCGTGCGGCGCCGGCGCCGATGGTGCCGAGTGGACCGTGCCCCTCGGCGGGAATGCGTTCGTCGTCGCGACGCCGGCGGGCTCCGGCGACGGCCTCCAGCGCGGCGGCAAGGTGGTGCGCTGGCGCGATCCAGCGACGGTGTTCGCCGTCTTCTTCCACGTCGACCGCCCCGCGCGGGTTGCGTTGACGCTGGCGGGGGTGAAACCCGGGGCGACGCTGACGGCGACGGTCGGCGGGCGGGCCGCCACGGCGCGTGTCGCGGGGGAACGGGCGGAGTTCGGGAGCTTCGACGTCGCCGGGCCCGGGTACGTGCGCGTCGACCTCGGCCGCCCCGCCGGTGCGGCTGCCGATGCGGTCGGCCCGGCGCCCGCCCTGGTCGTGGACTCGGACACCGCCGATCTCACGCTTTCCGCGGTGCGCGACGACGCCGGCGGCATGTACTACTGGGGGCGCCGGGGACCGAGCGTCCACCTTTCGTATCGCGTGCCGTCGGGGGTGGACGTCGAATACGCCTACTGCGAGGTCACGGTGCCCGAGGGGGAGGATGCCCAGGGCTCGTTCTTCATGGCCAACGGCTTCGCGCAGGGCTACTTCGGAATGCAGGTCAACTCACCGACCGAACGGCGCGTGCTGTTCTCGGTGTGGAGTCCGTTTTCCACCGACGATCCCGCGGCGATCCCGGCAGCCGACCGCGTCGAGACGCTCGCCAGCGGCCCCGGGGTGCGTGTCGGGGCGTTCGGCGGCGAGGGCTCGGGGGGCCAGAGCTTCCTCGTCCATCCGTGGCGTGCCGGCATCACCTACCGGTTCCTGACCCGCGTCACCCCCGACGGCGCGGGGAGCACCGTCTACACGGCATGGTTCGCGCCGGCCGCCGAGGGAGCCGACGGGGAGTGGCGGTTGATCGCCCGGTTCCGCCGGCCGCGTACCGACACGCACCTGACGGGGTTCCACTCGTTTCTGGAAAACTTCGACGATTCGGCAGGTTGGATCGGCCGCCGGGCCCGGTACGGCAACCAGTGGGTGCGCGACACCGCCGGCACCTGGCATCCGGTCACGGCGGCCCGCTTCACCGGCGATGCCACCGCCGGCGGCGGCCATCGGCTCGACTACGCCGGTGGCGTCGCCGGGGAGGCTTTCTTTTTGAGGAATTGCGGGTTCTTCGCCGAGCGCGTCGCGCTCGACGGCCGGTTCGAACGCCCCGCGACGCCGGCCGAGTCGCCGCGGATCGACCTCGAGCGCCTCCCCTGACGCGCCGGGCGCGGCAGGCCGGTTTCGAGGGGGCCGTGGTAGAATCGCCCACGTGGGGTGGGGACGACGCCGCCGGAGCGTGCGTCGGCGCCCATCTGCCGGTGCCCGGTATCCCCGTCTTCGCCGAGTGTGAGATCCATGCCGCGCTTCGCGTTTCGGACGTTCACGGTGTTCGTCGCCTCTCTCGCGCTGGTGCTGGTGGCCGCGCCGGCCGGTGCCCAGTCGCCGGGAGCGAAGCCGGGCTCGGGTAAGAAGTCGCAGCCGAGCACGCCCGAAGTCGGCGTCCACGGCATCGATCCGGGACCGGTGCCCGAGGAGATCAAAGCGATCGAGGCCGACGCCCTCGCCTGCCGCACCGCCGCCGAGGCCGTCCAGGTCTACAAGATCTACCTCGCCGACAAGAAACTGCCGACGATCGAGCGCAAGGCCGCCGAGGCGCGGTTGAAGGACTGGCTGAAGTATGCCGAGGAGAAGCGGCGGCGGCTCGGCAAGCGCTGGGTGACGCAGGATGAGTACGAGGAGATCGAAAAGCAGACCGAGCGCCTGATCACGCACTCCTTCGAGCTGTGGCGCCTCAACGACCGCGAACTGTGCAAGGACGAGTTGACGCGGGCCAGCCGGCTCCATCCCGAGAGCGGCAAGGCCGATTTCGTCATGGGGCTGATCTACTCGCTCGTCGCCGACAACGACCTCAAGGCCGCCGAGCACTTCGCCGAGGTGATCAAGCGCGAGCCGGGCAACGCCTTCGCCTACAACAACCTCGCCGTCAGCGAGGTGTTCCTGAAGCGGTATGGCGCGGCCGCCCGCCACTTCAAGAAGGCGCTCGACATCATGCCCGACCTCCAGGACGTCTGTGACAACCTCGGGGTCACGATCGGCGCCGGCGCCACCACGATGCGGCTCCGTCTCCCGGAGAAGAACGCCCAGGAGATCAACGAGCTGTACCGCTGGGCGATCCACGATCTCGGGCTGAGTCCCTACGATCCCGGCAAATTCAGCCGCGGTGGTGGTGGCCCCGGTGGTGAAGGGGGCGGTGCGGCGCCCGGTGGCGCGCCCGGCGACGGCGACGGCCTCGCCGGTGGTGCGTCGCCAGGCGGGCCCCCGGGAGGCATCCCCGGCGCTCCGCCGGGAGGAGGCGGCCCCGGCCCGGGAGGTCGTGGCGGTCCCGGCGGTCGCGGCGGCCCCGGCGCGGCGGGGCAGGGGCCGGGAGGTGAAGCCGGCGGGAACGGCCGCGGGATCCTCGCCTTCACCGTCCTGCTTCCCAACGGTCGCCGCTGGGACACCCGCAACCGGACCGACGGCAACGCGCTGCTCGACGAACCGGAGGAGGACACCGTCGTCCGGATCTCGAGCGGCACCGGGTTCGTGATCGCCCCGGGCTACATCCTCACCAACAAGCACGTCATCGAGGACGGCAACGAGTTCGTCGTCTTCGACCCGGCCGACAAGGAGCGGCAAGTCGTCGCCACGCTGGTCGCGTCGCTCGACGATCCCGACGTGGCGCTGCTGCGCTGCGAGGACCTCCCGGCCGACGCGCTGCCTCTGGCTGCGAAGATGCCGCGCAGCGGCACCGACATCATGGCTCTCGGCTACCCCGCCGGCGGGGCCCTCGGCATGGAAGTCAAGAACACCAAGGGTTCGGTGATCTCGGCCGCCGATCCGCAGCTCGACGGTGGCAACTTCCTCCACAGCGCCCAGACCAATCCCGGCAACAGCGGCGGGCCGCTGGTCGACCAGACGGGCACGGTGATCGGCGTCGTGGTGGCGATCGTGCGCACCAGCAGCGTCGGCAACGCCTACAACGTCGGCATCCCGATCGACCGTGTCTGGCCGTTCATCCGCGAGCATGTCGAGGACGTCGAACCGGTGAGCGGCGGCGACAAGGTGGAGTGGCCCGACGTCGCCGATCGCTGCGGAGCGAGCACGGTGATGATCCTCTGCAAGAACAAGCGCGAGGGAAAGAAGAAGCGCAACTCTCCCGACCAGTTCGCCGGGCAGAATCCCCCGGGCGCGCCGCCGGGAGTACCGCCCGGATCGCTGCCGCCTGGTGCCGCTCCCCCGGGCGGGTTTCCGCCCGGGGCACTGCCTCCGGGCTCGCTTCCGCCGGGTTCCCTTCCGCCGGGTTCTCTTCCGCCGGGCTCGGCTCCGCCGGGTTCAGTTCCGCCGGGAACGATCCCCGGTAGCCCGGCTACTCCGTATCCGGGAGGTCCCGGAGCGCCGTCCGGTCCGCCGCGCGGTCCGGCGCGCCCCGGCGTGGGCACGTTGCCACCGGCCGGTTCGCCTCCGCCGGGGGCGTCGCCTTCCGGCTGACGCATGCCCGCCGGCGCCCGGCTGTCGGGGCGCCGTTCACTCGCCCAGCAGGACGATGATCTCGGCGGCGTCGGCCTGAGTGACGGCGTGCGCGCGGCGCGTCGCGGGAGCGACGCAGGTCCGCGCGAGCAGCGCGGCGTCGAGCGCCGCCAGGCCGCGGAAGCGCCGCGCGACAGCCCCGGCGGCCCGCGCCGCGGCCAGGGCTTTCAGTTCGCCGTCGGACCAGGCCAGCGCCGGCTCGCTGCCGTCGGTCGGCACGACTTCTCCCCACGGCGGCCTGACGATCTCGACGCAACGCCGGTCGAGCAGGAACGGCATCCAGCGGTGGAGAAAGGCGACGACCAGGGCGCCGCAGTGGATCCCGTCGGCATCGGGATCCATCAGCAACACGAGGCGTTCGTAGCGCGCCGGGGAGGCCGTGCCATCGCCGCCGAGCGGCACGCCGAGGGCCGTGGAGAGGGCGGCGAAGAAGGCATGGCCGGCGACGCGGCCGCGCGGGGCGCGGAGGGCATTGAGCGGTTTGCCGCGCAGCGCCAGCACCGCCTGGAACGCCTCGTCGCGGACTCGCGCCACGGCGCCGGCGGCCGACTCCCCCTCGACGATGAACAGTTCCGTGCCCGGGCCCTGGGCGCGGCAGGGGACCAGCGGCGGCTGTCCGGCGTGGGGGTGCATGGTGAGGACAACGACCGTCAGGGAACAGGGAGGGCATCCGTGTCGATCGACACGCGCCACGCCGCCGGGGAGCGGTGGCGCGGTTTCACCTCGCCGCTGACGAGGATGAACCCGTCGGTGACCGGCACGGCAGGCGTCGCCAGCTGGTTGACCGGGGGAGCGGCGAGCGACGTCCAGCGGTCGGCCGCGGCGCCGTAGGCCAGTGCCCGCGGGGTGAAACCGGGATGTGCGTCGCGGAGGATCGCGGTCCGCTCCCACAGCGCGCCATCGTCGCCGGAGACGACGACGATGTGCGCCGCGCCGGCCGCCACCGCGCTCCCCGCCATCGCCGGCTGCGGCAGGGGGGCGCGCCGGATCCAGCCCGACCCCGGATCGGCGGCGACCCGCGCGGCATCGAACTCCCAGTGGTCGACGAGGGCCTCGATCGCGGCGGCCGCTCCGCCGGCCATCGAACGCCGCCCGCTGATGACGTGGACCGCGCCCGAGCCCCGGGCGACGACCACCGGCAGCGCCCGCGGTCCGCCGGGAACGTCGGGAAGCGCCTCCCAGTGGAGCTCCCCGGCGGGAACGCCGCGGTCGAGGGGGCGGCAGTCGAGCCGGAGGAACGCGGCCGTCGCGCCGTCGAGCGCGGTGCCCCGCTGTCCCCCGGCGACGTAGACGACGCTGCCGAGCGCGGCGGCGGCGCAGGCGGTGAGCGGGTGCGGCAACGGCGGAAGCTCACGCGCGACGACCTGACCGGTGCCCGGATCCCAGCGGAGGAGCGTAACGGTCGCCACTGCCGTCGTGCCGTCGTCGCCACCGATGCAGACCACGCCGGCGGGGATCGACGCGACGGCGCCTCCGGCGCGCGGTCGGGGGAGGGGGGCCGCGGCGAGCCAGCCGGAGCCGTCGCGCGGCAGGACCCAAACGGCCTGCTGCCAGCGCTTCGGCACCGTCCAACGGTCTTCGCCGGGGGCGACCGGGAAGTTCGCTCCACCGGCGACGATCACCGCCCCGTCGTGGATGCCGACGAACGGTCCGGCGACGCCCAGCGCGTCGGGAAGCGCCGGGAGCGGTTGCCAGCGGAGCGGCTCGGAGGCGTGCGCGACGGCCGCGGCGATGCCGATCGCCAGGGGTAGGCAGGCGGTGCGGATCGAGATCATGGGACGGAAGGAGAAGGGCATGCGCGGGCGGGGAACGGGATACTCGCAGCATGTGGATCCGGTGGGTTCGACACACGGAGCCTCTGCTCGGGCTCGACAGTGGGGACTTCGCGGGTCCCTGGGGGTCGGGCATGCCGGATCATTGCTGGTCTCGATTGGCAAAGCGATCGACTCGTTGATCCCGACTCGTTGGAGAGCAACGGCATGACGGCGGACCCCGCCGAGCTACCGGTGCTTCTCCTTCTGGGGCTGCCGCCGCCGGCATCCCGTCCGCGATCCATGCTCCTTGCCGATGCCGCCGTCATGCGGCTGCCGATGCCGTTGTCACTCGGCATCGTGATACCATTCCGGCCGGTCTTGGTGGTGGATGGAAACGGGAGGGGGACAGATGATGGCGAAATGCTCGGGAGTCGAACGGGCATCCACACCGCCGCTGGCGAGCGCCGGGGCCGACAGCCAATCCCGTCCTGTTTTCCCAGGGACCCGCGGAGCCCCTCCGCCGTCGCCCTCGCATCGGCCCGTCACCGACTGGCTGCGGGTTGACCTGCCCCCCGTAAACGGGTCCACCTCTGGAGCGAGAATCCAGGGTGGGCGAACCCTTGGGAGGGCAATCGATGCCACGTGGAAAGCGCGAGCA
>JAGWVR010000116.1 GCA_018970785.1 Planctomycetota bacterium | reverse complement strand
GCGCACCATCGTCGGGACGTTGTGGGGGGTGCGCGGGTCGTAGTAGATCGTCGCGCGCCGCCCCTGCTCGGCCTTCATCGGGCCGCCGACGATGTTGAAGAAGCGCACCGGGTGCTCGGTGTTCCAGACCAGGCGCTGCCGGCCGCCACCGAGGCTCTCGCGCGATTCCTCGACGCCGCAGCCGTTGAGGACCCAGCCCTCGGGCCCCTCGATCGCGAGGCGCACCGTCGTCGACCACGCCGGGCCGAAACCGGGGTCGACGCGCTTCTTCCAGTGGTCGGGGGGGTATTCCTTGGCGTCACGGCGGTTGCGCCGATCGATGCCGATCCCGTCGACGAATCCCGGCACGGGGAGAAAGCTCGGTGAAAAACTCGTGAGGACGACGCCCGAGGGGAGGACGAACTCGCCCATCCCGCCGGAGAGCCGCGACCAGCCCTTCGGGAACGATCCCTCGAGCGTGAAGCCGACGGTGACCGTCTCGCCGGTGGCCAGCGGCTTCGGCGGCCGGACGACGTACAGCCCGCTGCGGTTCTCGACCGACGGTGGCGGGGGATCGGATTGCTTCGGGTCGGCGTCGTGGCCGTCGACCGTCCAGTCGCGAGAGGTGAGATGGTCGCCGACGGTCAGCGGAATCTCGGCGACCGGCTCGCGGTGGGGATTGCGGAGGACGTAGGTGCCGCTGACGACGAGCCCGCGCGTGTCGGGGTAGAGCTTGACCTCCGCCTCGACGCGGTCGAGCGCGGGGGCGGGGGCGTTTTCCCAGGTCTGGCTGTTGCGCCGCCAGTAGGCCTTGCCGGCGTCGCGGGCCGGCTTGCCTTCGTAGCCGGCGCGGATCATGCGCCCCGTGCCGATGCCCAGCGCCACCAGCGGCAGCGCGACCAGCAGCGGTACCCGTGCGGTGCGCCAGAACGAGGCGGGACGAAAGCGGTCGAACGTGGCCCGGAGGTCGGGGGTCCGCCGCGGCCAGATCGTGAGCGTCAGCGCGATCAACGTGGCGCCCAGGGCGAGCATCACCAGCCGGTTGGCGACGATCGCCGGCCACATCGCCCCGAGCCGGTCGAGCTCGCTCCACGCCAGTGCCCTGCCCCCCAGGTACCAGTGCGTGAGCCAGTTGAGCCAGCCGAACTGGTTGGCCAGTCCCGTGGCGACCAGCGCCGCGATCGCCAGGCCGTAGACGGCGAACCGGTTGCGCACCAGCGCCGCCAGGAAGGCGACGAACGCCGTCCAGACGACGAGCGTGGGCACGGTGAGCAGGCCGAGGATCAGGACGATCGCCGGGAGATCGAAGGGGACGGCGATCCCGGTCGTGAACCGCTGCACGACGAGCGTGACGAGGATCGTCGCGGCGGCGCCGCCGACGATCACCATCGCCATCGTGGCGTTGGCCAGCGCCTTGCCGGCGAGCCACCCGGCCGTCGGCACCGGTGCGGCGCGCGCGATCCCGTCGAGCCCGACGCGCTGCTCGCGGAACAGGCTCTCGACGGTGTAGAAGAGCGTCAACAGCGCGAGGAACACCGACACGACGACGAACATCCGCGCCGCCGCCACGCCTCCGGTGAGCAACAACTCGGTGTCGAGCGTCCCGGGCAGGAAGGCGGTGCTGCCCCAGGTCTGGAGGAGGATCAGTGGTCCGAACAGCCAGATGCCGGGCGAACGGAGCAGCGCCGCCGTCTCGCGCCGGAGCACCATCCAGGTGGTGGCGAGGAGGCCCGGCGGGGAGACCGTCGCAGGCGGGAGCGCTCCGCGGGCGGCGACGGCGGCCGGCTCGGTCGCGATCGCCGTCCGCGACGCGGGGACGAGCGTCGCGGGGTCCCCCACCCGCCGGTCGCGCCGCTCCTCGTATCGCAGCCGTCGGCCGGCCGCCCAGACGCCGAAGAGCCCGAGGGCGACGATCGCCCCCCGGCTGGCGAGAAACAGCGCGTCGGGGACGACCCGGGCGGTGTTGTAGAAGGCGACGCCGCGCTTCTCGCTGACGAACGTGCGCTGAAACCAGCGGACTCCGGCCGGGTCGACCGCCTGCATGAGCCGGTCGACCCAGCGCGGCAGCCATTCGGGGTTGAAGTCCCAGAGGAAAAACCCGCCGCCGAGGAAGATCACGACCGGCAGCGCGAAGACGAGCACCGGCTGCCGGGTGCGCACCCCGGCCCACATCGACAGGCCGCCGGTGAAGACCAGCAGCGGGAAGCCGAAGAGAAGCAGGGGGAGGAGGTAGTTGCCGAGGGAGAACGTCGTCCGGATCGACCGCGACGGGTCGAGCGGCCAGAGCTGGAAGGCGAGGATCTGCACCACCAGCCAGCCGGCGAGCACCGCGAGGAGCACGGCCGCGGCGGCGAGGAACCGTGCCAGCGCGTATTCGCCGTGAGACAGCGGGGTGGCGAGGAGGAGCTTGGCAATCTTCCGGTCGGAATCGACCAGCAACGGCATCCCGCAGGCGACGGCCGCGAAAAACGGCAGCACGATCGCGAGGATCACAACGTCGAAGAACGCGAGGTTAACGAGCCGTTGATGGCGAGCTTGGCGCCGCCGACGTCGGTCGACCCCGACGAGACCTGGACGTTGCCGGCGAGGAGGCCGAGCGTGAGCAGGGTGAGGATCACGAACATGAAGATCGGCATCGGGCGCTTCCAGGCGCCGGCCAGGTCGAGCCGCACGAAGGAGAGGATCCGGGCGATCATCGGGCGGCCTCCGTCGCGGCGGGAATCGAGCGGGCCAGTGCGGGGGGCACCTCGTGGTCGGGCACGCGCATCAGGACGAGGTAGGCGTCTTCGAGCGTGCCGGGGCTGCGGGTGAACCCGGCCGGGACCGCGGCTCCCGGCGGGACGAAGACGCGGACGCGGTTGGTGCGCCCCTCGACGAGGACGGCCGACAGCACCCGATGCTCCCGGGCGAAGCCCACCAGATCACCGTCGGCGACGAATCCCTCGTGGACCAGCCCCTCGACGCTCTCCCGCGCCGCCGCGGGGGTGGTGTCGGCGACGACGGTGCCGCTCTTGATCACCGCGAGCCGCGGGCAGAGCGTGGCGACGTCGTCGACGATGTGGGTCGAGAGGAGGACGACGCGGCCGACGGAGAGCTCGGCGAGGAGCCGGTAGAACCGCTGCCGCTCCTCGGGATCGAGGCCGGCCGTCGGCTCGTCGACGATGAGGATCCGCGGATCGCCGGCGATCGCCTGCGCAAGGCCCAGCCGCTGGCGCATGCCGCCGGAATACCCCCCGACCTTGCGCTTCGCGGCATCGGCGAGGTTCACCCGCTCGAGCAGCGCGTCGGCCATCTCCCGCCGGCCGCGCGCTCCGGAGATCCCCTTGAGGCGCAGCAGGAACTCGAGCATCGCCCGGCCCGACAGCTCGGGGTAGAAGCCGAAGTCCTGCGGCAGGAATCCGAGCCGCTCGCGCACGTAGGCCGGCCGCTCGACGATGTCGACGCCGTCGAGGAGCACGGTCCCGGCGGTGGGCTCCACGAGTCCGGCGACGATGCTCATCAGCGTGCTCTTCCCGGCACCGTTGGGGCCGAGGAGGCCGAACATCCCCCCCGGGATCTCGAGATCGACCCCCTTGAGGGCGCAGACCGGCCCGGGGTGGATCTTCACCAGGCCCCGGATCGACAGGCCCGCGGGAGCGGCGGACGTGCCCGCCGGAGGGGTGGCGGTGGCGACGGCGGTCATCGGGCGGAGGTCCTCGGGGAGGTTCGGGGCCGCGCGGGACGGCTACGGCCGGCGTTCGCGCGGCGCGCGGCACCACGGCGCCGGACGATCGGCGCCGCGAGGACCGCGACGAGGTGGAGGCGGGTGTCGGCGTTGGGAGTCTTCTTGGCGTTGAGGAACGTGTTGAGAGACAGGAACAGCCCGTTCAGCTCGGCGAAGTCGGCGTCGGTGAGCCAGACGTGCTCGAAGAAGGCGCGCGTGTTGCAGGGCTTGTCGAGGCCGAGACCGACGAGGACACCGGCATCGGCCGCGTCGCGGAACGTGCGCGCCGCCATCGTGAGGATCGTCTTCGCCGTCGTCCGGTAGGCGTCGTTGGAAGCCGCGCGGCTCGAGGAGGCGAACCGGCCGCCGAAATCGTCGGCGACGAGGTCGTAGACGCGCTCCGTGCGCCGGCCGGCCGGGCGCGTGCCCTTCTCGACGACGACGCCGGTGGCGACGAGCTTCTCGAAGTGGCGGTAGAGCGAGTCGGCGGGGCGATCGAGCTGGCGGGCGACGTCGGCGATCCCGCAGGGGGCGAGCATCCGCAGCGTCTCCATGATCTCCGCGCGCACAGGCGCGATCAGGACCTTCCAGACGGCCGGGTCGGTGACATAGTGGATCGGCTTGCGCGCCATGGACCGATGATGACTCAAAGTTGTCTTTCTTGCAAATAAGACAACAAAGGCCGCGGTCGGGCTGCCTCGGGAGGCGGTCCGCCGGCGCTGGGCCCACCGTTCGAGACGTGAGCCGGGGCCGCGCCACGTGTTTGGCGGGGTGGCGTGACAATCGTGCCCCGGTCTCGCCCCGGAGGATGACTGCCGCAGGACGGCCGCGGGGGAATCCGACTGGCCGTGCCGCGGGGCACTGGGGGAAGATGCCGCACCGGAAGGGAGGGTCGTGACGATGGGTTGGCACCTCGACAAGTGGATCTGGGCGCTGGCGCGGCCCGTGCTCCACCTCCGGTACCGCGTGACGACAGACGGGATGGAGGCGCTGCGCGACCTGCCCGGTCCGGTGATCGTTCTCCCCAACCATCCTGCCTACGTCGATCCGCCGCTGGTGCTGTCGCACGTCACGGTGCGCCAATCGCTGCGGCCGCTCGTCTTCTCGGGCGTGTTCCGGCTCGCGCCGCTGCGGCCGCTGATGGCGCTGATCGACGCCTTCGAGGTGCCCGATTTGACGGCGCAGAGCCGCGACGCGGCCGCGCGCACCAAGGAGCTCATCGACGCGGTCGTGGCGCGTGTCGATGCCGGCGACAGCTTCCTCATCTACCCCTCGGGGCGCCTCCGGCGCGGCGACCGCGAGGTGGTCGGGTCGGCGCGGCTCGTCCACGAGCTCGTCTCGCGCTGCCCGCAGGCGCAGGTCGTGCTCCTCCGCACGCGCGGCGTGTTCGGCAGCATGTACAGCTGCGCCCGCGACGGGCAGCTCCCCGACCTCGGCGGCGCGATCGCCCGGTCGCTCGGCTGGGTGCTGGCGAGCCTGCTGTTCTTCCTCCCGCGCCGCCGCGTCCACATGCACGCCGAGGTGGTGCCGCGCGGGGAATTGCCGCTCGAGTCGCGGGAGGCGTTCAACACCTTCCTCGAACGCTGGTACGACGCCGACGGCGGCGAGGCGCCCTCCTTCGTGCGCTACAACGCGCTGTTCGGGCCGAGCGGCTGCGAATATGGCCGCAGCGCCGGGGGGAGCGCCGTCGACCCGGCGACGATCTCGCCGAAGACCGTGCGCCTCGTCAACAGCCTGCTGGCCACGCACCTGAAGCGCGAGTTCGCCCCGGACGAGCTCGGGGCGACGACGACGCTCGAGTCGCTCGGCCTCGACAGCCTCGACCGGATGGACGTGGCGCTGGCGATCGAGCAGCAGTTCGGGTTCCACAGCGACGCGGTGGTCGATACGGTCGGGCAGCTGTGGGCGCTGGCCGACGGACGGCTCGGATCGTCGGGCACGGCCGCCAAGCCCGCCGCGGTGCCGCCCGCCTGGTTCGCCCCGGCGCCGCGCGGCGACACGCGGCTGCTGGCCGACACGATCGCCGAGGCGTTCGTCCGCCGCGTCGCCGCCGATCCGGGGCGCGTGGCCGTCGCCGACGCGGTCTCGGGGCTGCTCACGCGGCAGCGCGTGCTCGTCGGGGCGGCGCTGATGGCGAAGCGGTTCGCGGCCTGGCCCGAGGAGCACGTCGGCGTCATGCTGCCGGCCAGCGCCGCCGCGGACATCGTCTTCTACGCCCTCCACATCGCCGGCAAGGTGCCGGTGATGATGAACTGGACGACCGGCCCGGCGAACCTCGCCCACGGCATCGCCGTCACCGACACCCGGCGGATCGTCACCTCGCGGAAGCTCGTCGACCGGCTCGGGATCGCCGTCGAGGGCGCGGAATACGCGTTTCTCGAGGACATCAAGAGCGGGATCGGCAAGGGGGAGGCGCTGGCGACGCTCGCCCGGGCGAAGTTCGCCGGCGGCTCGTTCCTCCGCGGGTTGCCGCGGCAGGGGGGCGACGACCCGGCGGTGTTCCTGTTCACCAGCGGCTCCGAGAGCGCGCCGAAGACCGTCCCGCTCACGCACCGCAACCTACTCACCAACGTCGCCGACAGCCTCGACGTCCTCCAGCCGACACCGGACGATTCGCTGCTCGGCTTCCTGCCGCCGTTCCACTCGTTCGGCCTCACCGGCAACGTCGTCATGCCGCACCTGACCGGCATCCGCAGCGTCCGCCACGCCGACCCGACCGACGCCCACGCGCTGGTCCGCCTGATCGACGCCTGGAAGCCGTCGCTGCTGTTCACGACGCCCACGTTCCTCGGCTACATGCTCGCCGCCTGCCGTGGCGACGAGATGACGAGCCTGCGGCGGATCATCACCGGCGCCGAGAAATGCCCTGAGGCGACGTTCGCCGCCTGCCGCACGCGGGCCCCGGAGGCGGTGATCCTCGAGGGCTACGGGATCACCGAGTGCGCGCCGGTCGTGGCCGCCAACCGCCTCGATCTCACCAAGCCGGGGAGCATCGGCCGCCCGGTGCGGAACGTCGAGGTGACGATCGTCGATCCGGAAACCCACGAGCCGGTCGACGCGGCCGCTGGCGGCATGCTGCTGGTGCGCGGCCCGTCGGTGTTTCCCGGCTACCATCGCCACGACGGGCCGTCGCCGTTCGTCGAGTCGCAGGGGCGGACCTGGTACCGGACCGGCGACCTCGTCGCCGCCGACGCCGACGGCTACCTGTTTTTCCGGGGGCGCCTCAAGCGCTTCCTCAAGGCGGGCGGGGAGATGATCTCGCTGCCGGCGCTGGAGGAGCCGTTCCAGAAGCGCTTTCCCCCCGATGACGCCGGCCCGCGCGTGGCCGTCGAGGGGATCGAGACCCACGACGGCCGGCACGTCGTGCTGTTCACGACGTTCGACCTGTCGCTCCGCGACGCGGCGGCGATGCTCCTCGAGGACGGGTTCCGCGGCGTGATGCGCCTCGACGAGGTGCGGCGGATCGAGCGGATTCCCGTCCTCGGCACCGGCAAGACCGACTACACCTCCCTGAGGCGCCTGGTGACCGACAGCCTCGCGGCGGGCTGACGCTCGACCGGTCGCGGTGCGCGGAGTGTTCTGGCAGACTCTCCTCCTCGGCCGTGAACGCGGCCGGGGGAGATGCCGCCGATGAGTGCCGTCGTCGAATACCACCTGCCGCGCCGGGTCGTCATCGGCCGCGGCGCGGCCGCGGGGATCCCGGCGCTCTGCCGGGCGGCCGGCTGGCGGCGCGTGTTTCTCGTGTCCGACGACGGTGTCGCCGCGGGGGGCCTCGTCGCTTGCGTCGCTGAGCCGCTCGCCACCGCCGGCATGCTCGCCGGGACGTCGACGGCGGTGCCGGCCGAGCCGCCGCTCGCGGCCGTCGACGCCCTCGCGGCCACGGTCGTCGCCGCCGGTGCCGACGCGGTGATCGGTCTCGGCGGTGGGAGCGTGATGGATGCCGTGAAAGTCGCGGCGGTGGTCGCCGCCCACGGGGGCACGGCGGCCGACCGGGTCGGGATCGGCCGCGCCGGGCGCCGGGGACTGCCGACCGTGCTCGTGCCGACGACCGCCGGCACCGGCTCCGAGGCGACGCGCGTCGCGATCCTCACCGACCCCGGCACCGGCGACAAGGTCGGCGTCGTCGATCCGGCGCTGCTCCCCGACGTCGCCGTCG
>JAGWVR010000115.1 GCA_018970785.1 Planctomycetota bacterium | reverse complement strand
GAGGTTCCGCTGAACATCCACCCGCTCTGCCGAGACGATCAGCTGTGGCATCGCAGCGAGCACTCGCTGCGGATGCTCTTGCGCGTCGTGCCCCTGTACAGCGATCTGCTGGCCCATCACCCGCGAACCCGGGTCCGCGTGGTCGGATCCTGAGGTCGCCCCGCGGCCGGTGGCGCATGGCTTCGCCGCAGCCGCGAAGACCGGATACGCTTCCGGCGGCGGTGAGCCGAGCACCGCTGCCCTGGAGGATGGCCATCCGCGCCCCGGCTCGCGCTGCGGCGTCCGGCGGGCATCCGTGATCCCCGGTCTTCAAGGGGCTCGAACGCCCCCAGGAACGTGCCATGCCATCCACCGGCCCGTGGTTCGTGTTTGCCGTCGTCGCCTCGATCCTGTGGGGGCTGAATTACGTCCTCACCGAACGGCTGCTGCGCTCGCTGTCGACCGCCACGGTGCTCCTCGCCGCGGCCCTCGGCGGCCTCGTCGTCGCGGTGACGATCGGGGTCGTCGGCGGGGGCTTCCGCCGCGACCTCGAACTCCTCGCCAGCGGCGGACGCGAGGCGTGGTGGCTGGCGGCGAGCGTGGCGGTCTACCTGGTGGCGAACCTCTGCATCCTCGCCAGCGTGCGCGGGAGCAACGCGACGCTCGCGGCGGTCGTGGAGACGACCTATCCGCTGTTCACGATGGTGTTCGCCTGGGTGCTGTTCCGCGAGACGCAGGCGACGCCGGGCACGTTCGCCGGGGCGCTGCTGATCATCGCCGGCGTGGCCTGCGTGCTGCTCGGCCGGTGAACGGCGGCGGGCGCGTCGAACAGCCTGTGGAAAACGTGCTCGGCCGCCGGATGCGGCCGACGGCGACCCGGGAAACCCTCGGCGTTTCCCGCGGTCGCCCGAGTGGACAAAGGCCATGGAGGGCTTTGTCCACGGACAGCTAGCGATGCCCGAGGAGCCAGGCGAGCAGCCCCTTCTGCAGGTGCATCCGCGCCGCCGCCTGCTCGACGACGATGCTCCGGACGCCGTCGATCACGCCGTCGGTCACCTCCTCGCCGCGCCGCGCCGGGAGGCAATGCATGAACAGCGCGTCGGGGCAGTGGCGCATCAGCTGCTCGTTGACCTGGTAGGGGGCCAGGTCACGGGTCCGTTTCGCCCGTTCCCCCTCCTGGCCCATGCTCGTCCAGACGTCGGTGTAGACCGCCGCCGCCCCCGTCACCGCCTCGACCGGATCGGCCGTCTCGTGGCAGCCGGCCTGTGGGAGGATCGTGCGGAGGTGGCCGCGGAAGGCGTCGTCGAACTGGTAGCCGCGCGGCGCGGCGAGCACGAACCGCATGCCGAGCAGCCCGCAGGCCACCGCCAGCGAGCGGGCGACGTTGTTGCCGTCGCCGACGAAGGCGAGGGTCAGGCCGGCCAGCTTCCCAACCTGGCGTTCGAGGACGTACAGGTCGGCCAGCGCCTGGCAGGGATGGCTGTGGTCGGAGAGGCCGTTGATCACCGGGACGGTGGCCACCGCCGCAAGGCCGAGGATCGTGTCGTGGGCCTTGCTACGGCAGACGATCGCGTCGGCATACTGCGAGAGCACGCGGCCGTAATCGGCGATGCTCTCGCGCGAGGTGGCGAAGCCGGTGTCGGCCCCGAGGAACAGGCTCGTGCCGCCGAGGTGGGCCATCGCCGCCTCGAAGCTCGCCCGGGTGCGCAGCGACTGCTTCTCGAACACCAGCCCGAGCACGCGGCCGGGAAACAGCGGCTCGCGCAGCCCGGCCCGGTACTTGCTCTCGAGGTCCCGGGCGATCGAGAAGACCGCCGCGATCTCGTGGGCGGAGAGATCCTCGACGTCGACGAGGTGGCGCGTCATCGGATCACCCGTGGCCGGCCCGGGCCGCGGTCTCGACGATCGCCTCACCGAGCCGGTCGCAGCCGTCGTGGATCTCGGCGGGCGTGATCGTCATCGCCGGCAGGAGGCGGATCACCCGCCCCTGCGTGCAGTTGACGAGGAGCCGCTTCTCGAGGGCCCGCTCGACCACCGGCGCCCCGTCGATCGACAGTTCGACGCCGATCATCATCCCGATCACGCGGACCGCCACGACCGCGTCGCAGCGCTCCTGGAGCTCTTCGAGCCGCTCGCGGAAGATCGCCGCCGCCGCCGTGACGTGGTCGAGCAGCCCCTCCTCCTCGATCATCCGGATCGCCGCGATCCCGGCCACGGCGGCCAGGGGGTTGCCGCCGAAGGTGGCGGCGTGCATCCCCGGCCGGAGGTGCCCGGCGAGATCGGCGCGGCACAGCATGCCGCCGCCGGCGACGCCGGCGCACAAGCTCTTGGCGAGCGTCAGCACGTCGGGGGTGACGCCGAACCGCTGGTAGCCGAACCAGGTGCCCGTCCGCCCCGAGCCGCACTGCACCTCGTCGAACACCAGCAGCAGGTCGTGGGCGTCGGCGATCCGGCGCAGCCCCTCGAGGAATCCCGGCGGCGGCGGCACCACTCCCCCTTCGCCGAGGATCGGCTCGACGAGGATCCCGCCCGTCTGGTCGTCGACGAGCTTCTCGACGGCGTCGAGGTCGCCGTGGGGGGCGTAGGCGAAGCCGGGGAGCATCGGCCCGAGCCCCTCGTGGTACTTCGGCTGCGCCGTGGCCGAGAGGCTCCCCATCGTGCGGCCGTGGAAGCCGCCACGGAAGGAGATGAGCTTGTATCTCTTGCCGTCGCTGCGGAGACGGACCAGCTTGATCGCCGCCTCGTTGGCCTCGGTGCCGGAATTGCAGAAGAAGGCCTTGCCGCCGAAGCTCCGCTCGGAGAGCAGCCGGGCCCACTCCCCCTGGGCCTCCATGTACCAGGTGTTGGGAACGTGGATCAGGCGCGCGACCTGCTCCTGGACGGCGCGGACCACCGGCTCGGGGCAGTGGCCGAGGAGGTTGCAGCCCCAGCCGGGGAACAGGTCGAGGTACTCGGTGCCTTCGGCGTCCCAGACGCGCGAGCCGCTGCCGCGCACCAGGCACACCGGGAAGCGCCGGTAGTTGGGGACGACGTAGCGGTCGAAGGTGTCGATGACCGCACGGGTGACGGTGCCGGTGGCAGGTGCCGGCGACGGGGCGTCGATCGTGGCCATGGTGGAAACACTCCTCTCGCGGCGGCTGGCGCGCCGTGCGCCGGCCGCGGTGGTCTGTCGGGGTCAGCGCTGCGCGGCGCGCGATCCGGCGGCGACGTCGTCGCGCACCAGTTCGGTGCCGACGCCGCTGGTGGTGTAGATCTCGAGCAGGAGCGAATGCCGCAGCCGCCCGTCGATCACGTGGACCTTCTTCACGCCCCGGTCGAGCGTCTCCAGGCAGCCCTCGATCTTGGGGATCATGCCGCCGGCGATCGTGCCGTCGGCGATCAAGCGCCGCGCCTCGGTGGCGGTGAGGGAGTGGATCAGGCTCTCCGGGTCGCCGACGTCGCGGAGCACGCCGGGGATGTCGGAGAGGACGACGAGTTTCTCGGCGCCGATCGCCGCGGCCACGGCCGTCGCCGCGGTGTCGGCATTGACGTTGAGCTTGCCACCGTCGGGGCCCAGCGCCATCGACGGGATCACCGGCACCTGGCCGGCGTAGGTCAGGTTGTCGATCGACAGCCGGTCGACGCGCGTCACTTCGCCGACGTGGCCAAGGTCGACCGGGCCGTCGGGGCCGTCGAGCGTGAGCCGCTCGCCGAACAGGACGTTCGTCGAGCGGAAGTTGAGCGACATCGCCCGGCCGCCGAACTCCTCGATCCTCGCCACGAGGTCGTGGTTGAGATCGGTGGCCAGCACCTGCTCGACGATCGCCAGCGTGGCGTCGTCCGTGTAACGCCGCCCCTGGACGAAACGCGGGGTGATCCCGGCGGCGTCCATCGCCCGGCTGATCGCCTTGCCGCCGCCGTGGACGACGACGATCTTCATCCCGAGCGTCGACATGAAGACGATGTCGAGCAGCAGGTGGCGCAGTGATTCGGGATGCTCGACGACGCTGCCGCCGAGCTTGATCACGGTCGTCGTGTCGCGGAACTTGCGGATCCAGCCGAGGGCCTCGACGAGGGTATCGGCCTTCTGGATCGCCTTCTGCTGCGCCCTGGAGACGCTCGGGGGACTGGGCACGGCGCGACGCTTCCTCGTGCGGCTGGTTCCGGAGGGGAAGCCGCCGATCATACCCCGGCCTGCGGCGGGGGGAAAACGTTGGTTTCCCCCTCCCGGGCATAGGCCGCCGTTGCGACGGCGAGCCCGCGGCCGAGGCGCGCCCGCCAGTCCTCTCCCTCCCCGGGCGGGCCGATCTCGACCGACACCCACCGGGCGTAGGCGGCGGCAGCGAGCAGCCGCGCGACGGCGCGGTGGTCGGTGCCGCCGTCGCCGAGGGGCACGAGGTGCGGCTCGCTGGCATGGACGTGCCGCCAGCGCGGCCCGGCCGCCGCGATCACGGCCGCCGCCGACTCCCCCGCGAGGTGCATCCCACCGGTGTCGAGGTGGACGCCGAGGCCGTCGGCCGCGACGGTGCTCACGAAGTCGATCACGTCGCGCGACGCGGTGAGGAAGTCGCAGCCGTAGTCCGGGGGATTGGCTTCGAGGCACAGCCACACACCCCGGTCGGCGGCGCGCCGGGCCAGCGTTCGGAAAAACGGCACGGCGATCGCCGTCGCCGTCGCCACGTCGAGCGTGCCGCGGCGGCGCTGGCGCGGCGCGCCGAAGACGAGCGACTCCGCGCCGAGCCCGGCTGCCAGGTCGACGATCCCCGCGAGGTGGTCGGCGAGGAGCCGCCGCGCCCCCTCCGACCCGAACAGCGCCATCCCGTCGCGCCCGAAGAGCAGCGCCTGCAGCGCCACGATCGGCAGGCCCTGTTCCTCCCACAAGCGGCGGACCGCCGCGACGGCGCGCCCGTCGGCCTCCCAGGGGCGCTCGCAGACGCGCGCCGGCACCAGCTCGACCCCGGCGATCCCGTGCGCGACCAGCAGCGCGGCGGCCTCGGCGTCGGCCCCGGGGGGCCAGGCGATCTGCGACGCGCTCAGGCGCATCGCCGCAGGCTCCGCTCGACCGCCACGAAGGCGCGGATCCCGTCGAGCACCTCGGCGGCGCCGGCGACGTAGGGACCGCTGCGGCCGAAGACCTCGCCGTGGCGGGTGCGGAAGTCGTAGGCGGGCGCCTTGCCGGGCAGGCAATTGGTGAACTCGATGCCGAACGCATGGCGCGCGACCGCCGCCATCGATACCGGCTCGGTCGCCAGGTGGACGAGCGACAGCCCCGCTAAGCGCGCCCGGTCGACGTCGGCGGCGAGGCGCTCGAGGTCGTAGAACTGGTAGCGGGCGCGGCAGTCGATCTTCTCCGGCTGGTTGCCGTGGAGGAGGTCGTAGACGGCGTTCTTCTTCAGGCCGCGGCCGTACAGCGCCGGGAGGCGCACGACGAGCGCGGGGAAGCGCGCGGCCAGGGCACGCTCGAGCTCGAGGCGGTGGCGGCCGTAGGCGGTCGCCTGCGACGGCTCGTCCGCCTCGGTGACGCCGCTGGGATCGCCGAACACGTCGACCGTCGAGATCACGACGACGCGCCGCGCCTCGGCTTTGATCAGCGCCGCCACGAGCCGGGCGAGGTTGGCCCGGTCGGCGGCCGGGTCGTGGTTGGCTTTCCATTTCTCGGCCGGTGCCCCCGCGCACCAGATCGTGTCGTAGCGCCGGCCGGCGATCCGCTCGATGTCGGTCGAGCGGTAGCAGTCGGCGAACCGGCGCTGGCGGAGGAGCGTGCCACCGACCAAACCGGTGCTGCCGACGAGGGCGTCTCCCATCGATGGACTCCGGGGGGGGAACGTCAGGCGGCCCGGCGGCCGCACGGGGGATCGAAGCGGCCGAGGCAGGCGCTGGCCAGCGTGCCGAGGACGGCGAGGTTGCCGCGGAGGCCGCGGATCTTCGTCGGCACCGCGCCGCGGGCCGGATAGGCACGGGTCACGGGGATCTCCTCGACGCGGAAGCCGAGCCGGGCGGCTCGGATCGCGAGGTAGTAGTGGAGCTCGTACCCGGTGAACACGTCGCGGAACGGTGCCACCCGCGGGTCGAGGAGGAGGCGCCGCGAGTAGCCGCGGAAGCCGTTGGTGGTGTCGGTGTAGCGGCGGCCGGCGGCGAGGCTCACCGCCGGCGCATGCACGAGCGTGACGGCCAGGTGCCGTGCGAGCGGCGTGTTGATGCCGCGGCCCCCGGGAAGGTAGCGCGAGCCCTGCACGTGGTCGACGCCGTCGGCCAGCGCCGCGTCGAAGCGCGGCAGCGCCGCGGGATCGTCCTTGCCGTTGCCGTCCATCACGACGACGCCGTCGTAGCCCGTGCCGAGGCACCAGGCCAATCCCATCCGCATCTGCGCCGAGAGCCGTCCGGGGCCGCGCTTCACCAGCAGGGCGCGGACGCCGGCCGCGGCGAGGCGACCGGGATCGGTCGAGCCGTCGCGGCTGCCGCCGTCGGCGACGATCACGTCGAGGGGGTGGTCGACGCGGCGCATCCGCTCGAGCTGGCCGTGGAGGCGCTCCCCCTCGTCGATCACGAACAGGCAGACGGCGCGGCGGCCACGGCGCTCGGCGAGCACGACGGCGTCGTGCTCCGGGACGGCCCAGGCAGCGGCGGCGGCCGGATCGACGGCGCGGAGGTCAGGCGGCACGGCGTGCGGGGGCGGGTTCACGGGAGTCCTCGGGGGTCGGCACGGGGCCGCCGGCGGCGGCGAGCGAGCAGAGGTTGCGGCGCCGGGCGTCGGTCAACGCCGTCGACGACGAAGCCTCCTCGGCGACGTGGTACAGCGGGCAGTCCTTCACCTCCTCGAAGGCGTGGGCGAGGTACTCGGCGATCACCGCCAACGTCGTGAACAGGAAGAAGAACATCACCGCCAGCTGCAGCGAGAGCGTCGTCCACCCCTCGACGACCCGGTCCTTCCAGAGGTTGACCGCCACCACCCAGGCCATGCAGCCGACGTTGAGGAGGCTGGCGAACCCGCCGAGCCAGCTGACGAGGCGGAGCGGCGCCGGCGACTGGCTGACGAGCATCGACACCGCCTCGCCGAGCGTGCCCAGCCACGGGCGCAGCCGCGCCGGCCCGGTCGGCTCGTAATCGAGCGTCGCGGTGCGGAATCCGACCGAGCAGCCGAGGAGGCGGAGGTGGACGGTCTTCTGGCGGTGGCGCGTGAGGGCGTTGAGGGCCCGGCGGTTGAACAGGCGCAGGGTCGAGGCGCCGCGCACGAGATCGAACCCCGTCGCCCGCCGGAAGACATGGTGGAACAGCTTCCAGGCCACGCGCCGCGGCAGCGAGCGGCCGCGTGCGCCGGTGGTCCCGATGACGATGTCGGCGCCGCCGGTGGCCAGCGCCACCAGATCGGGGATCCGCGCCGGCGGATCGGTGGCCACCGCCATCACGACGGTCATGTCGCCGAGCGCCGAGTCGAGGCCGGCGGTGACGGCGACGTCGGGGCCGTGGCGGCGCGAGAGGCGCAGCACGCGGACGCACTCGTGGCGCGCGAGGATCGCGGCGCACTCGCGGGCGCTCGCGTCGGCCGAGCCGTCGTCGACGAGGATCAGCTCGTGGTCGGCGGCCGTGGCCGCGAGGACCGCGAGGACCTCGGCGACGAACGCCTCGAGGCGCGGCGCGTCGTTGTCGACCAACGCGACGACCGAGAGGAAGCTGGCCCGTGGAGCGGTCATGCGGCCCTCCGCAGGGAAGGGGCGGCATCGAGCGGGATGGCGTCGAGCATGTCGAAGACGTTGTCGAGCTTCGAGGCGAGGATGCACGACAGGCCCGGCAGACCGACGTCGTGCTCGAGGAGGATCGGGCGGCCGTCGTCGCGGTCGTTGGCGGGGAGGACCGTCTTGATCTCCCACAGGCTGTCGACCTGCCGGCACCCGGCCAGCACCGGGAGGAGGCGGACGGCGTCGCG
>JAGWVR010000114.1 GCA_018970785.1 Planctomycetota bacterium | reverse complement strand
TCCGGCCCGAACCGACCAGGCCGGTGATCGCCAGCACCTCGCCGCGCCGCGCGGTGAACGAGACGCCACGGACGGCCGTCCCACGCGACAGCCCGGCGACGACGAGCCGCTCCGTGCCCGGCACCGTGTCGCGGTGCGGGAACTCCTCGGTGAGTTCCCGACCGACCATCAGGCGGATCAGGTCGGAGCGGCCGACGTCGGCCACCGCGGCGCCGCCGGCGTTGCGGCCGTCGCGGAGCACCGTCACCCGATCGCAGACGGCGGCGATCTCGTCGAGCCGGTGGCTGACGTAGACGATCCCCGTGCCGTCCCGGCGCAGGTCACGGATCACCCCGTGCAGCGCCGCCACCTCGGGCGTTGACAACGCCGCACTCGGTTCGTCCATCACCAGGATCCGTGCCCCCGAGGCCAGCGCCTTGGCGATTTCCACCAGCTGCTGCCCGGCGACGGAGAGCGTCCGGCAGGGCCGGTCCGGATCGAAGTCGGCTCCGAGGCGGGCGAGGAGCGCCGCGGCCCGGCGCCGCTGTGCCGCGCTGTCGACGACGGCGAATCCATGGACGCCACGCGCGATCTCGCGGCCGAGGAAGATGTTGTCGGCGGCGCCGAGCGCCGGCACGAGCGTGAGCTCCTGGTGGATCACGGCGACGCCGGCGCGGATCGCGTCGGGCGGCGTCCGCAGCGCCCGTTCGACGCCGTCGATCAGGATCCGTCCGGCGTCGGGGCGCACGGCGCCGCCGAGGATCTTCATCAGCGTGCTCTTGCCGGCACCGTTCTCGCCGAGCAAGGCGAGGACCTCGCCGCGGGCGAGATCGAGGCGGACGTCGGCGAGCGCCTGCACGCCCGGATAGGCCTTGGTGATCCCCTCCATCGCCAACAGCGGCGCGGTCACGGCTCGGCTCCGCGGCCCGTCGTGCCGCCGCGCCCGGAGGCGTCGGCCAAGCGACCGGTGGTATCGGTCCTGATCTCGATCATTGGGGCTTCGTGTCGGCTGGTGAGTGATCGATCGTGTCCGCGCCCCGGCGGCGCCAGTGGCATGGTACCCGGCGGGCGCCGGGCCGGGCACGTCGTCACACGGCCGGGCGTCGACATCACCGGTGATGACGATTGTGCCGCCCCGCCCGTCACGGTCCGTGCCCGCCGGGGTGCATCCGTCGGGCTTCCGTCGTCATCCCGATTTCGTTCAGGCCGCGCCGCAGCCGATGTCCGCAGCCGTGGCGGCGATGGTTCTTGCGAAACCGACGCGCTCCGCCACAATCGAACGGGTCCATGGACCGGACCTCTCACCCGAGGACAACCTTGGCTGTCTCCTCCACCGCGCCCCGCGCGGCCGTCGGCGCCGGTATCCACTGGGAATACCTCGTGCCGATCGTGGCCGTTCACCTGCTCGCCGGTCTGGCGCTGTTCCCGGCGTACTTCAGCTGGCCCGCCGTGGCCCTCGCCGCGGTCGGCACGTTCGTGTTCGGGACGCTCGGCATCAATCTCTGCTACCACCGCCTGCTCGCGCACCGCAGCCTCAAGGTGCCGCGGTGGCTGGAGCGGACGCTGGCGATCGTCGCCCTGTGCTCGCTCGAAGACACTCCCGCGCGCTGGGTGGCCAACCATCGGCTCCACCACGCCCATTCGGACGATCCCGAGGATCCGCACTCGCCGCGCCGCGGGATCGCCTGGTCGCACATGGGCTGGCTGTTCCGCCGCGTGCCGCAGCGCAAGGGCTGGGCATTCCTCGATCGCTACGCACGCGACATCCTCGCCGACGGATTCTTCCGCTCGCTCGAACGGCACCCGACCGCGACGGTCTGGATCTACGCGCTCCACGCGGCAGCGTATTGGACGGTGGGGCTCCTCGTCGGCCGGTGGTCGGGAGGCGATTGGGCCGCTGGGTACGCCTGCGCGGCGCGGTGCGTGGTGTGGGGCGTGCTCGTCCGCACCGTGTTGGTCTGGCACATCACCTGGAGTGTCAACTCGCTGACCCACCTGTTCGGCTACCGGACCTACGCCACGGACGAGGACAGCCGCAACAATTGGCTCGTCGCCCTCGTCGCGATGGGCGAGGGGTGGCACAACAACCACCACCACGACCCTGCCAGCGCGTCGGTCCAACACCGCTGGTGGGAGATCGACGTCACCTACTACGTGATCCTGCTCCTCGAGCGGGTCGGGTTGGCGACCGACGTGATCGCCCCCCGGCACGTGCGCCGCGAGGCCGCGCGCTGACCCGGGAAGGGCCCGTCGACGACAGACGTCGCCCGCCGCGCGGTGGTCAGGGCGGATTGCCCTCCGGCAGGTAGGGCATGCGCGCCGGGTCGGAGCAGAAGGGTCCGACAGGCAGTCCCGACCGGCCGTGCAGGTTCCATGGCCGGTCGGCCGCCGCCGCCGGCCGGCAGGCATAGCGGACGGCGACCGGCTCCGCTACCGCCGCCGCCGTCACGACCACCTCCGCGCCCGTGATCCGTGCCGTCGCCACGTGCCATGTGCCGTCGGGTGCGCAGACTTCGAACCCGTTGACCTCCACGCTTCCCGAGTCGACCACCTCCCCGGGCTCGGCGAACCGGCCGGTCATCAGCCCCGTGCCGGCATCGTCGAAGCGCACGACCAATTCCGCACCGCGGCGGGCGAATCCGGCGAACACCGGCCCCGTGCCCGCGCCGTCGTGGCCGTGGAGCCGCGTCAGGGCCCAGCGCGCCGCGCGGGCGCCGACGCCGATCTTGTCCGGGGGGTGGATGTCGGCGGCGTGATCGATGTCGATCGTGACGACGAGCCCGGCGTGATCGAGGCCCGCCGTGGCCCGCCGTTGTTCCTCGCGGAGAAACGGCCAGGCGGGGCTCTCCCACTGCGGGAGCTGGACGACGCACACCGGCAGATCGGGCCGGTCCCAGCACGTGCGCCAGCCGACGACCAGCGCCCGCAGCTTGGCGGCGTAGTCGCGTGGATCCTCGCCGCGGCCGCAGTTCGATTCCCCCTGGTACCAGACCACACCCCGGACCGCGACGGGCACGAGTGCCGCGATCCGGCCGTTGAACAGCCGACCGGGAAGCCAGTGGTCACCGCGCACGAGCGTCCCCCCCGCCATCCGGCGGATGGCGTCGACGTCGCCGGCGCGCGCGTGGCCCGCGAGCGCTTCGAGCGTGGGGTGACCGACGAACGCCCGCTCCGGTATCCAGGGCTCGATCGGCGTGCCGCCGACCGAGGTGTCGATCATCCCCACGGGTACGCCGAGCGCTTCGTGAAGGCGGCCGGCGAACACGAAGCCCACGGCGGAGTGGCCGGCGATCGCCGCCGGTGTGCATCGGTCCCAGCGGCAGGGCTGCTCGAAGTCGGTCCGTGGTTCGGTCGCGTCCGCTCCGGCGATCCGGCAGAGGCGGATCGCAGGGTAGTCGGCGGCCTCGACCAGTGCCCGGCCGGCCGGCAGCCGCGCGGCCATCGCGCCGGCGGTGTACTCCATGTTGGACTGGCCGCCGAGCAGCCACACCTCGCCGACGACGACGTCTTCGACGACGTGGCGCTCGTCGCCGGACACGATCGCGAGGGGTCGGCCGACGGCGTCGGCGGCGCAAGGCGCGAGCGTGGCCCGCCAACGGCCGGAGGCGTCGGCGGCGGTCGCCACGGTTCGGCCGGCGAACGACACCTCCACCACCGCGCCGGGATCGGCCGTGCCCCAGACCGGCACCGGCATGCCGCGCTGGATCACCATCCGGTCGGTGAACAGTGCGGCGGGCCTGACGGCCCCCTCGGCCCGGACGGCCACGAGGAGCAGCGCTGCCGCGAGCCACCGGCCAGCCCGGCGATGCACCGCCGCCCCCGACCGGCGCGACGGGGAGTCGGTGGGTGAAGCCGGCAACGCCGGCGCTCGTGCATCGTGTCGGGGCATGATCACGTCACGCGATCCGAAGGCGACGTCGTTCAGCCGGTCGGCAGCGCCAGGATCGCACGCCGCCTGGCCCGCGGACGTCCGGGCCACGTCCGCGATCGCGAATCCGCGACGCGGTTCCGATGCCGTCCTCCACACGGTACTGTAGTGGCGATTCTGCCACGTTCCGAAAGGGTTCGTCATGCGGTTGCCTCTCGTCGTGACGGTGGTGCTCCTGCTCGCCGCCGAACGTGCCGCCACGCTGCCGTTCGGCGGTACCCCGCGGCTGATCCCGGGGCTCGTCGAAGCTGAGGATTTCGACGAGGGGGAGGCGGGGATCGCCTACCACGACGTCAACGCCGTCAACGAAGGAGCCGACTACCGCGGCCCGACGCAGGTCGACATCGAGCGCCGCCCCGATGCCTCCAACGGCCACGGGATCGGCTGGACACGCGCCGGCGAGTGGCTCGTCTACACCGTCGAGGCGACCGCCCCGGGGCCGTACACGATCGAGATCCCTGTGGCCTCGGCGAAGGCGGGAGGGCGGTTCCACATCGAGTTCGACGGGATCGATGCCACCGGGCCGATCACGGTCCCGGACACCGGCGGATGGGGAAAGCTGCAGACGATCCGCGTCGACGGGGTGCGCGTGCCGGCAGGGCGGTCGGTGATGAAGGTGGTGATGGACGCCAACGGCGAATCGATGAGCGTCGGCGACATCGACTGCTTCCGGTTCAGCCGCCCACCCGCGGGCACGACGCCCCCGACGCGCTGACGCGGGGCGGTTCTGCCGCCGTGACCACGGCGCTGCCGGGCCGGTGGCGGCGTCACCCTCCCAGGGAGCGGCGGATCGCGAATTGCGCGGTGCACAGGCAGGCGATCTCGTCGGCGGCCCGGATCCGGCATTCGACGACGGCGCTGCGCCCCGACAGCCGCACGACCTCGGCCTTCGCCGCGACCACGCCGACGGCCGGTTCGAGGTAGCGGATATGGAGATCGGAGGTGGCGAACGGCATCTTGCCGTCGAAGGCCGTGCTCAGGGCGAGGGCACTGGTCAGGTCGGCCAGCGCCGCCAGCACGCCGCCGTTGACGGTGCCGCGGGGACCGTTGGTGACCGCGGCCGTGGCGGCCAGATGCATCTCGGCCCGGCCCGGTTGGAGATCCGCGATCGACAGGGCCCAGTTGGCGATCGGCGGCCAGTCCTGGAACCGGGCCTGCATCCGCTCGGCGAGATCGGCCGGCACGGTGTCGGGTATTCGCCATGCCCCCATGAGTCCACCCCCGCCGGTTCGAGCGATCTATACTACGTCGCGAGGCAGCAAGCCTAGCAGCCGCGCGCCATGGCGGGCATGGCCGGCCACGGTGGCTCCAGCAGCGCGATCGGTCAGCGGGGGCCCGTCGAAACCGGTACCGCATTCCGTCGGCTCGATCGCCCTCAGCGAGGGGTTCCATGAACCGTGGCTGGCGAAGCGCGTGGCCGATGCTCGTGCTGCTCGCGCCGCTTTCCGGCATCGCCGCCGACCCGCCGACGGACGGTGATGCCCATGCCGCCGCGCGGGCCCTGCTCACGGTCCGGTGCGTCGACTGCCACGGCCCCGACACGCAGGAATCGCACTTGCGCCTCGATACACGCGCCGGGGTCCTGGCCGGCGGCGACTTCGGGCCGGCGGTCGTCCTCGGCAAGGGGGCGGCGAGCGAACTGGTGCGCCGGATCAGATCGACGAAGCCCTCCGAGCGGATGCCGCCGGACGGCGAGCGGCTCACCGACGCCGAGGTTGCGGCGCTGGCCACCTGGATCGATGCCGGCGCACCGTGGCCGGGGGCCGACGGGCCGGAGCCGGCCGCGCGCGACGAACGCCTCGACCACTGGGCGTGGCAGCCTGTGAAGACGGTCGCCGTACCGCCCGCCGTCGCGGCATTCGCCGGCCTGCCGGCCGTCGAGCCGGAACGGAACGCGATCGACTTCTTCGTGCGCCGGGCACTGGCCGAACGGGGCCTGGCCCCCACCCCCGCCGCCGATCGCCGGACGCTCATCCGGCGGCTGTCGTTCGACCTCCTCGGCCTGCCCCCCGACCCCGCCGAGGTGGAGGCGTTCGTGGCCGACCCCGACCCCGCCGCCTACGAGGCCCTCGTCGATCGGCTCCTCTCCAGCCCGCGCCACGGCGAGCGCTGGGCACGCCATTGGCTCGACGTGGTCCACTACGGCGACACCCACGGGTACGACAAGGACAAGCCGCGGCCGAACGCCTGGCCCTACCGCGACTACGTCATCCGCTCGTTCAACCACGACAAGCCCTACGCCCGGTTCGTGGCCGAGCAGGTGGCCGGCGACGTGCTCTGGCCCGACACCCGCGACGGGCAGGAGGCGCTCGGCTTCCTCGCCGCCGGCCCGTGGGATTTCATCGGCCATGTCGAGGTGCCGGAGACGAAGACCGACGGCAAGATCGCCCGTCACCTCGACCGCGACGACATGGTCGCCACCACGATCGGCACGTTCGCCAGCGTCACGGTCCACTGCGCCCAGTGCCACGCGCACAAGTTCGACCCGGTCAGCCAGGACGACTACTACTCGCTCCAGGCGGTGTTCGCGGCGCTCGACCGCGACGACCGCCCGTATGCTACCGATCCGCAGGTGGCGCGCACCCATGCCGAGCTCGCGGCGCGGCTCGACGCGCTGGCCGGCCAGCGCCGCGCCCTCGAAGCCCGGGTCCGCGAGGCCGCGGGGCCCCGGCTCGAGGAGCTCGATCGAGCGATCGCCGCCCTTCCCAAGCCCGCCGGCCCCAATCCGACGCCCGCCTACGGCTGGCACTCCGCCATCGAGGCCGGCGCGGAGGTGGCGAAGTGGGTCCAGGTCGATCTCGGTGCCGAACGGGCGATCCACGAGATCGTCCTCCACCCCTGCCACGACGAGTTCGCGGGGATCGGCGCCGGCTTCGGCTACCCGCGCCGATTCCGCGTCGAGGTGGCGAACGATCCGGAGTTTCGCGACGGGGTCACCACGGTGGCGGCGTTCACCGAGGCCGACATGGCCAACCCGGGGACGAAACCGCAGACCTTCTCCTGCGGCACGGGTGCGCGCCACGTCCGCATCACCGCCACGAAGCTCGCACCGCGGCAGAACGACTTCATCTTCGCCCTCGCCGAACTGGTCGTCCGCACCGCCGACGGCACGAACCTCGCGGCCGGCGCGGCGGTCACGGCCGCCGATTCGATCGAGGCGCCGCCGCGGTGGGGGCGGGCGAACCTCGTCGACGGCACGAGCCCCGCGGGGGCCGACGACACCGCCGCGCCCCTTCGCGAGGAACGGGAGCGGCTGCTGGCCGCGGCGCGCGACCCCGACACGGCAGCCGCGCTCGAGGGCGTGGCGAGCGAGATCACCGCGGCCGAGGCGGCGCGTGCCGCCCTCCCGCCGCTGGAACGCGTCTACGCGGCGACCACCCACAAGCGCCAGGGGAAGCCGCGGCCGATCCATGTCCTCTCCCGCGGCAACGTCCTCGCGCCGACCCACGAGGTGGGGCCGGGGACGCTGTCGGCCGTCGCGCTGCTCGCGGCGCGGTTCGACCTGCCGCCGGGCCATGCCGAGGGGGAGCGGCGCGCGGCACTTGCGCGCTGGCTCGTCGATCCGGCCAACCCGCTCGTCTGGCGCAGCGCCGTCAACCGCGTCTGGCAATACCACTTCGGCCGTGGGCTGGTCGAGACGGCGAGCGATTTTGGGAGGATGGGCGCGGCACCATCGCACCCCGACCTCCTCGACTGGCTGGCAGCGACGTTCCGCGACGGCGGCGGGTCGCTCAAGGGCCTCCACCGTCTGATCGTCACCAGCGCCACCTACCGGCAGACGGCGGCGGTCCGCGTTGACGCCGCGGCGGTCGACTCAGGCAACGTGTTGCTGTGGCGGCAGAACCGCCGCCGGCTCGAGGCCGAGGCGGTCCGCGACGCCGTGCTCGCGGTGAGCGGCGGGCTCGACCTGACGATGGGCGGGCCGGGCTGGCAGGATTTCAAGGTCGAGCGCCCGGAGCATTCGCCCCACTACCGCTACGACCTCGCCGATCCCTCCGACCGCACGACGTGGCGGCGCGGCGTCTA
>JAGWVR010000027.1 GCA_018970785.1 Planctomycetota bacterium | reverse complement strand
GGCGCTGGTGGCGGCGGCCGTCCGCGAGGACGAGTCGATCGACCTGCTCCGCGCGGCGCTGCTGGTCGCCAAGCTCGACGACCCGGCGCTCGACGTCGAGGCGTCGGTGCGCCAGCTCGAGCGCCTCGCGCGCGACGTCGCCGCGGGGCTCCCCGCCGACGCCGACGAAGCGGCGCGTCGCGCCGCCCTCGACCGCGTCCTGTTTTCCGAGCTCGGGTTCCACGGCAGCCGCGGCGACTACTACAACCGTGCCAACAGCTACGTCAGCGAGGTCCTCGACGACCGCGAGGGGATCCCGATCACGCTGGCAGTGGTCTACATGGAGCTCGCCCGGCGCCTCGGCCTGGTTATCGAGGGGGTCGGCCTTCCGGGCCACTTCATCGTCCGCCACGTCCCCGCTGGCGGGGAGCCGGTGTGGATCGACGTCTTCGACGGCGGCAAGCAGCTCGACCGGGCCGGCGTGGCGGCGCTGCTCCGCGACGTGCAGGGGATCGAACTGACCGACGACCACCTGGCCGTCGTCGGCCCGCGGGCGATCCTCGTGCGGATCCTCGGCAACCTGATCGGGATCGCCGAGCGCGAGGACCGCCCCGAGGCGCTGCTCCGCTACCTCGACGCGACCTTGGCGCTCGAGCCGGAGACGGTCTCGTCGCGCGTCCGGCGGATGATCGTGGCGACGCGGCTCGAGCGGCTCGAGACGGCGCTGGCCGACGCCCGCTGGCTCCTCGACAACGCCCCCGAGGGGGTGGACCTCGACAAGGTCCGCGAGCTGGTGACGGCGCTCGAGGAGCGGCGCACCGCGCGCTAGTCCGGGGGCGTGGCCGGCGTCGATGGCCGACCGGACCTCGGCTCGGGCTCGACAGAGGGAGGCGGGTCCCGTGCGCGGGGGGAGGTGGGTTCACGCCGCGGGGCAGATCACGCGCGAGTTGGCCGAAGAACCTGGCGGTGCATGCCGGTTCCTCCCGCGGCTGGTCAACCGCCAATTCGCCGGCGTTCCAGCCAGCACAGTGCGCCGCTGACAAGCGCCATGACGCTCACCAGACCGGCCGGGTCGATCTCGGGGACGGGTGTCGGACCGCCGACCGACGCGGCGAGACGAAAACCCATCCCGTCGTTCTCGTCCCAGGTTGAAAAGATCGATCGGTCGGATGACCCGATGAATTGAAGATCGTAGGCCCAGGTGCCACCGCGGAGGGCACGGACGTCGCTACTCGTGCCATCGAGATCATTCCATTCCCGGATATTACCCGTCTGATCGAACGTGCCGTAGGCGCTCGGGCTGTCCACAAAAGCTCCTACGTCGGTCAGATAGTTCTGATTCGCGGAGAGATACGACACCCAGGTGACTGAGTAGCGATACAGCCAATAATTGGCATGATTCGCACCACTACCGATCCAGTTGTCCGGGTACGAGCTGGACTGCGTGGCGTATGTCCAGTACCCGGCATTGGTTCCACCGCCCTTGTAGTAGGCGGCCTTGTACCATTCGTTCTCGGTCGGAAGGGAGAACTTCGCTCCAGGGTTCTTCGCCGGGCCCACCCCCCCCGTCGCACCGTTGAGCGTGTAGGCCCCCGTTTCGGTGTCCCCTGATCCCTGTCCGTTGTGCATCCAGTTCGCGAACCGTGCGGCGTCGAACCAACTGATGTACGAGATCGGTCGATTTCCCGCGCTTACAGCACCTGCGGGAGTGACGCCCGCCGGGCCGATCAGGCTGTACGCATACGACCCGTAGGCACCGGAGCGAGCGATACCCGCGACGCGGAGGTCGGTCGCCATACCACCGTTGTAGAGACCGTACGGGTCGCTCTTGGCCACGGCGTTGAGGAATGCGGCGTACTGCGCGATCGTGACCTCGTACTTCCCGATCCGGTACTCGTAGCCCACCGCTCCGTAACCCGTCGTGTCGGCCGCGTTCCCCGGATCACCGACCGTCACCCAGTCGATCGTCACGGCACCGGCATCGGGTATGCCCGAGATGGCCAGCGCGACCAATCCGGTCATCGCGATCCCGGCCGATCCGGATCGGCGTCTGCGCGCCGCGCGGAGGCGACGCCGTTCGACCCAGCCCAGCACGCCGCCGAGCAGCGCGACGACGCTCGCCAGGCCGGCCGGGTCGATTTCCGGAATCGGCGACGGGCTGCTGGCCGTCGTCGCGAGGCGGAACCCGTACCACGTCGTGTTCCCTTCGCCGTTTTGGTTGACGATCCGGGAGTTCGTCGAGCTGGTGTTGTCGCCGCTGGTGAAGCCACCTCCGCGGATGACCGTCGTGCCGCTGGCGGCGAAACTGACCGTCACGTACTCCCAGACGTTGCCCGTCTGCTCGTACGTGCCATAGGCACTCGATTTCCCTGTCGTGCCGACCGTCAACAGGTTGCAGGCATAAAAGCCGTCGGGTTGCAGGTTCCACTGGCAACTGTAGTTGTAGTTCGCATAGCCGGGCGCCGTGACCGGCGACATGCCGTCGCGAGTGCCGGAGCCGGTCACCGTGCAGAACACCGGCGTCAGCGCGTTGGCCTGCGAGGCATACGGCCAGTACCCGGACGTGGTGCCACCGCCTTTGTAATACGCCGCCTTGTACCACTCGTCCTCGGACGGGATCCAGACCCGCGCGTCGGGGTTGCGCGCCGGCATCCCGCCGCCGATGGAACTGCCGAGCGTGTAGGCGCCGTTGCCGATCGCCGCGGCGCCGGCCGTGGAACTCGAGTAGGTCTGGGCCCCGTTGTGCAGCCAATTGGCCACCCGGGCCGCGTTGAACCACGAGACCGAGGTCACCGGTTTGTCGCCCATGTTGGGGAGCAACCCGTACTTGGTGCCCGGAGCGTTGCTCATCGTCAGCGAGATGCCGCCAAGCGGAATGTCTCCCATGCAATTGGTAAATGGCCTGCCGCTCGGGCCTTGGTTGTAGAGCGACGCCGGATTGGTGCCGTCGGGATCGACGGCGTTCAGGAACTGCATGTACTGGCCGAACGTGAACTCGAACTTCCCGATCCGGTACTCGTAGCCCACCGCGCCGAAGCCGCTCGTGTCGGCCACGTTCCCCGGATCGCCCACCGTCACCCAGTCGACCGTCACGGCGCCGGCATCGGGTATGCCCCAGATGGCCAAGCCGACCAATCCGACCGCGACGCAGCCGAGCACCCGGCTGACCGCCCGAGGCCACGCGCGCACCCCGACACCCGACGAAGAAAAACGTCCCATTCCAGCTCCTCCTGTGAAAAAACTGCGACATACCGGTGACTCGACACTGCGAAGCGGATTGCCGGCCCCTGGCGCGCGATGGCGCGCGGCGGATCCGGTGATTTCTCGATGCGATGCGCGCAGACCGCCGCGCGCACGGTGGTGACGGCCCGCGCCGGCGCGCGGGCTTCCCGGCGACAGCGGCGGGCCGTGTGCCGGGGGACCGATCGACGGGGGACCGCAGATGCGCCGGGGCCCGCCGGCCACGGATGGCCGCGGATCGCCGAGGGCACGGGGCGACGGCGGATCGCCGCGCGGCGGCGACCCTCGGGGCACGCCCGGTCTCGCTGTCCGTGGACAACGTGCCCGGCCGCCGGATGCGGCCGAGGGCGACCCGGGAAACCCTCGGCGTTTCCCACGGGCGCCACAGTGGACACAGGCCATGGAGGGCTTTGGCCGCGGACAGCTAGCGCGGACGGACCATCGCCGCACAGGCGGTGGCAGGTGCGCGGGACCGCGCGGCGATCGGCGCCGCCGTGGCGGCGGTCGTAACGGTTTCATGCGGGAATCTCCATTGGGATGTCTCCACGTGGGTTCGGTCCCGGCAGGCAGGCGCTTGCGCGCCGGCAGGCCGCAGTCCCCGCGCGCAGCCGCTCATCACGACGGCACGGGGGGAAGTGCCCGGGCGCGGCCGGCACGCCCGTCTGGGGCGCCGCGCGATGCGCAGCAGCGCACGCGCGAGCACTCGGATCGGGAGCGGGCGCAGGGCCAGCCCGAGGCACGACCGGTGGTGGGGTGCGCGACGGCGCGAATGGGCCACGGTTCCCCTGCCGCACGGGCGCAGCAGGGGCGCGGAATCTCCAGGCGCGCAGCCGCGCGGAAGTCAGATGGTCATGGGTGTCTCCGGGGTGAGGCGGTGCAGAGGCCCGCTCCCCGAGACGACGTCAGTCGCGCCAGACGCAATCCGCTCTGCGCGCGGACCGAGAGACACTTCCCCCGACCCGCGCATGCACCACCGGCGACAGGCGCAGAGCGAACGGCTCCGCGCCACAAGGCCGGTTCGATTGCCGTCGGCGGCCTTTCGGTCGCGACGGGGACGGTGCTTGCAGGAGCGGATCCTGAAATGGAAAGGGCGGAAACGGGGCACTGGTTCACCGCCCGGTGGCGGCAATCCAGCCCTCAGGGAAGAACAGGCGCACAAACCGCCCGAAGTCCGCCAAAAAAATTCCGCGCCGAAAAAACCGCGGATTTCGCGGGTTTCGCCGGGGGATCGGACCGAGGCCCGCGGCCCCATGCCCCCCGGGCACATCCGACAACCTCGCGCCATCCCGGGAGAGTGGCGCCCAGGCCAGGCCTGCCATGAACAGGGACCCGCGCCCCCCTCTGTCGAGCCCGAGCGGAGGCTCATCGCGCCGGCGGCGGCGCACCGTCTTCAATCCAGGTCCTTCCGGATTGACCGCGGGTCATCGCGGGGGGGCGCAGCCTCTGCTCGGGCTCTGCAGAGGGGGACGCCCCCCGCGCCTGTGCCCTCGCATCGACCCGCAGCCAGGGGGTGACGGGCCGATGCGAGGGCGGCGGCGGAGGGGCTTCGCCGGCCCCTCTGATGGGCATGCCGGGAAGTCGTCTCCCGTCGTCCACCCACAAACATCCCGGATGGGCCACTTTTTCAAAACGGGCCGCTTCGCGAACAAACTCGACTTCTTCGAGGGCTTCTGCGTCGATGAATGCGCGTTCCTCGGCCGCGGGCCGTGACGGCTGCGGCTCGGCTACTCCCCCGGCGTGACCCCGATGTCCCCGGATCACCTCACGCTGATCTCGGCCGGACCGAGGGCCCACACGGTGGGCCGTCCGGTGGCGGCATCGAGGGCATCGCGGAGGAACATCTCCACCAGCGGCGTCGTCACTCCGTGACGGCGGAGCAGTGCAAGCGTCTCCGCCGACACCCCGAGGGCGCGGATCTCGCTCGAATCGCCGTCGCCGAACAGCGCCGACAGGTCGAGGCCCGCCGACACGTTCGGCCGGTGGACGACGGAGTACTTCTCCAGCCCCGCCTTCTTGGCGACCGTCGCCAGGCAGTCGTCGAGTCCGCCGATCTCGTCGACGAGCCCGGCCTGCTTGGCCTGCGTGCCCGACCAGACCCGCCCACCGGCGAGGTCATGGAGCTTCTCCACCGGGATGCCACGCGACTCGCTGACCAGCTTGAGGAACTTTCCGTAGACGTCGTCGATCGTCTTCTGGAGCTTCGCCTGGTCGTCCTCGTTCCAGCCCCGGTCGGGAGCGAACGCCATCGCGGCCTCGTCGAGCGCGATGTTCTCGACATGGAGCCCGACGCGCTTGAGCAAGGAGCCGAAGCTGAGCTTCATCGAGAACACGCCGATCGATCCGGTCAGGGTGCCGCGCTCGGCATACACCGGGACACCGATGCAGCTCACCCAGTAGCCCCCGGAAGCGGCCACGTCGCCCATCGAGACGACCGTCGGCTTCTTCGCCTTCAGCTCGACCAGCGCCTGGCGGATCGCCTCGCTGGCCGTCGCCGAGCCACCGGGCGAGTTGATGCGGATCACCGCCGCCTTGATCTTGTCGTCCTTGATGATGTCCTGGATTTCCTTGACCGTCGGCCCCGAGACGATCGATCCACCGGAGGGCTGCTTGCCGTCGGTGATCGCCCCGGAGAGGTGCATCACGGCGATCGAGTTGTCGGCGACGCGGCCCGACTTCTCGGCCCCGCCCCCCGACATCATCTTTCCCATCAGCTCGAAGACCGACATCTCCTTCTTCGGCTTGGCCGTCGACTCGATCCAGCCTGCCTCACCGCCGATCCAGCGGTTCATGGTCGCCTTGAGCGAGCCGTAGGGCGCCAATTCGTTGACGAGGCCCGCGGCGACCGCCTCTGCCGGGAGCAGCACGCGCTGCTTCTGCAGCTCGCGCACCTTGTCGGTCGTCAACCCGCGCCCCTTGGCGATCATCGACACCTCGGCGTCGTTCATCGTGCCGAGCATGTCGAGGTAGTGCTGCTTGAGGTGCGAGCTCATCGTCGCGTTGACGTAGGGCTCGACGGCGCCCTTGAAGTTGCCGGCGCGGACGACCGAGGCCTTGACGCCGAGGAGATCCATGGCGTCGCGGTAGAAATACGACTGCATCGTCTTCGACGGCATGTCGACGCCGCCGAAATCGGCCATCGCGACATGGTCGCAGGCGGAAGCGACGGCGAGGTGGGCCGGGCCGGCGCTCTCCAGCCAGGCGGCGAGTTTCTTGCCGGTCGCCTTGAGCCGGGCGATACGGCGCTGGAGCTCGTCGAGCTGCGCGAGGTTGAGGTCGAGCGACCCGTCGGAGAGGTCGAACACGACGTGCGTCACCTTGGCATTCTTGCCGAGCTCTTCGAGAAGATCACAGAGCTTGTAGAAGCTCTTCCGCTTCCCCGGAGCGCCGCCGAGGATCAGGCTCGTGGGATCGAGCTCGGTCGGGCCGACGAGATCGGCATAGCTTCCCGACAGCGGGATGACCTGGACCTGGAGCTTGGGGGCCTCCGGCTTGCCATCGTCCTTCTTGCCGTCCTGTTTGGCGGCGGGAGCGTTTTTCTGGTCGCCGTCAGCCTTGGGTGCCGATGCGGCATCGCTCGGCTTCGCTTCCTTGGGGGGGTCGGCGGGCTTGGGAGCTTCGGCCGGCTTGGCTTCCCCCTTGTCGGCTGGGGGATCGGCGACGGCCGCGGCCGCCGGCGGCTCGTCTGCCCGGATGGCCACCGTCGCCCATGCCGCGGTCACAAGGGCGACCGTGACGAGGAGGGGAAAACCGCGGACGGAAAAAGCGGCGCGCATCGTTCCTTGCTCCCTGAGGAATTACCCACCCGCCATCGGCCACGTCGCAAACGCCAACAGTCCCCGGGGCCGGCAACGGTTCTTGGCAAGAATAGCTCCGGGCGGGCGGGGGGGAAACAAACGGCCGTCCGGCGAGCGGGCGCGTTGTAGGATTCGGTGGAACCGCAACGCGACCGGGGAGAACCGACCGATGCCCGTGAAACCGATCCTGTTCCTGCTCCGGGCCGGTTTTGCCGACCCAGCCCATGGTCCTCACGGCTACTACTGTCCAGAATGTGCGACGGTCGCCGGCCTGCTGTATTACCACCCGGAGCTGACCGCGGCCCTCGACGTGCGCCAAGTCGACGCCGCGCGGCCGCGACCCGAGGTCGTGGCGCTGGTCGGCGAAGCCAATCAGTCCTGCCCCGTCCTCGTCCTGCCCCCTGGTGACGTGCCGGCCGGACCGCACGGGATCTTCCAGGGGCGGGCGTTCGTCTCGGGGCCCGAGGCGATCGCCATGCTGCTTGCCGAACGCTACGGCACGGCCCGCCCCCACTGACCGGTCCGGGACTTCGTTCGTGGGTCTGGTTCCCGGTCCACGCAACTCGCGGTTTCGGCGGAGACGCTTCCCATGTGGTTTCGAGCCAGGCTCGTTGCCGTCGCGGTCGTCGCCTTCGCAGGCTGTGACAGCCACCTGCCGGACGGCGCTCGCCACGGTGGAAATGCTTCCCGCGCGGAGCAGCGCACCGCCACCGCCGCCGACCCCGACATGCGGTCGATCGGCGCGGCCGTCGACCCGGTCGCGGTGCCGGTGGTGTGGTCGGAGCGGATGCAGGTCGCGGCCGACGGCGCCAACCGGTTCGCCTTCGCCCTCCACCGGCTCCGCGCCGCCGAGGGGGGCAACCGGTTCTGTTCCCCGTTCTCGCTGCACGCCGCCCTGGCGATGACCGCCGTCGGCGCGCGGGGGGAGACGCTCGACGAACTCCGCGCCACCCTCCACCTGCCCGACGACGCCGAGGGGCTGGCAGCCGTCGGCGACGTCGCCCGCTTCTACGCCGCCGGCAGCCAGTCGTACGACCTCGCGGTCGCCAGCGCCCTGTGGGGCCAGTCGGGGCTCGCCTGGAATGGGACATTCGTCGCCGTGCTCCGCGACCGCTTCGGGGCCGGGTTCCGGACCGCCGACTTCGCCGCCGATCCCGACGGCGAGCGCGAGCGAATCAACGCGGCCGTCGCCACCGCCACGCGCGGCCGGATCGCGACGCTCGTCCCCCGCGGGGCGATCACCCCGCTCTCGCGGCTGTGCCTGACGAACGCCATCTTTTTCAAAGGCTCGTGGCGGACGACGTTCGCCGAGGAGGCGACGTCACCGCAGCCCTTCCGCCGCGCCGACGGCTCGACGACTCCGGTGCCGTTGATGCACCGCACGGGCACCGAAGCCCACCTCGCCGGCGACGGCTTCCAACTCCTCGCCCTCCCCTACGTCGGCGCCGACCTGGAGATGGTGGTCCTCCTCCCCGCCTCGGCCGAGGGCCTCCCCGCGCTCGAGGCCCGGCTCGACGCCGGGCGGCTCGCCGAGTGGCGCGCGGCCGCCGAGGAGGTCGACGTCTCGGTCTGGCTGCCGCGGTTCCGGCTGCAGGACCGGCTCGACGCGCTGGCGACGCTCCGCGGCCTCGGTGTGACGGCGCTGTTCGTCCCGGGCAGCGCCGACCTGACGGGGATGACGGAGTCGGAGCGCCTCGCGGTCGGCGCCGTGCTCCACGAGGCGTTCGTCGAGGTCAACGAGGAGGGCACCGAGGCGGCGGCGGCGACCGCCGTGATCGCCAATGCTCCAAGCCCGCCGCCGCCGCGCCGGGTCGAGTTCCGCGCCGACCGGCCGTTCGTGTTCCTGATCCGCGACGTGCGGCACGGCACGATCCTGTTCCTCGGCCGCCACGCCGAGCCGGACTGACAGGGCGCGGAAACGGGCTACCGCCGCTGCCGGTAGAGCTCGGTGTCGAACGGGTCGTCGCTCACCTTCCAGGGCTGCCCGTCACGCTTCCACATCTTCTCCTGCTCGGCGCGGTTGAACGGGCGGGCGCCGACCCGGCCGAACACCGAGAGCTGGTTGCCCGACTCGTCCACCGCCCGGTCGCGATCGACCCCCTCCGAGACCGACAGCGCCAGGCCCCCCTTCGTCACCGGATAGGTCGCGACCAGCTCGGGCGTCGGCCGCGGGCTGAAGCCGACGTTGCCGGGAGTGTCGGGGGAGGTGAGCTGGATCACGCGCAGGCCGTTGGCCCCGTCGGCGACGTAGGCGAACTGGCTGACGTAGGTGATCCCGAGCTTCACGTCGCGGGCGTCGTCGATGCAGCCGCCGCCGTCGAACACCTGGTCGATGAACGGCTCGGCGGGCTTCTCGACGTCGACGATCACCAATCCCTGCGGCCCGCCGGCGACGTAGGCGTAGGTCCGGCCGACGTACACCGAATTGGCCTGCGGGAGCGGCACCGTGGCGAGCTTCACCGGAGCGCAGGGATCGCTGACGTCGAACGTCTTCAGCCCCTCGGCGTCGCAGACGAAGGCATGGCGGAATTGGATCGCCACCGAGCGCGGCTGGACGACGTCGGGCGCCGGGATCACGGCGAGCACCTCCGGGCACTTCGGCTTCGCCAGCGAAACGACGACGATCCCGGCGTTGCAGCAGATCCAGGCCTGCTCGCCGGCGATCGTGATGCTCCGCGCCCCGGTGAGGAGCCCGCGGGGATTCCAGGTCAGGGCGCGCTCGAGGAAATTGTTGAGCGGGTTGCCGTCGAGCAGCGTGCCGGCGCCGACGAGGATCAGCCCCTCCTCGAGATCGGTGACGTAGAGGTAGGCGTAGAGCTCGTGGACGCTCCCCTCGAAGTTGGCCGGGTCGTGGGTCCGCGTCGGGTCGGGGGCGGTCGTCGCCGGGGCGGCGACGCCGGTCGCGTAGGCGGTCTTCACGTAGAACTGCTGGCCGAGCGGCGACACCGGGGCGGTGGTGATCCGCTGCGAGAACCCCTTGTTGTCGATGAACGCGATGTCGAACACGCGCAGGCCGTCGGCCCCGCAGGCCGCGTAGAGATACTCGCCGCGGTGCTGCACCTGGAGCACCTCGCGGGTCTTCAGCGGCGCGATGATCCGCTCGCCGATGTCGGCGGCGGAGTGGTGGTAGGCGTGCTCCAGGCGCCCGCCCAGGGTGCCGTGCCGGGCGAAGTCGTCGGGATAGGCGATCCGGTGGAAGGAGCTGCCGATCACCACCTGCGGCTCGTCCTGCTCGGCGACCACGACCCCGGCCAGCCCGCCGGTCCCCAGCGCCGTCCAGGCGTAGCGGCCGATGAAGTTGGTGTAGTTGGTTCCCTGCATCAGCAACTGGGCGACGACGGCGTTGTTGTCGTCGGCCTTCGCCAGATGGCAGTCGGTGCACATCTTCGTCTCGTGCGTGCCGGGGCGGAGCTGCGAGAGGTCGTCGGAGGGGCCGCGGCGCGGGCCGCCGCGGACGGTGTGGGGGACGTTGGTGCTGAAGGCGATGCCGCTGAATCCCTCGGCGGAGATCGTCTGCTGCTGGACGTAGATCGACTCGCGGAGGTTGTTGTACGACCCGACGTGGATCGCGCAACTGGAGCGCGAGGGATTGATGCGGTTGCCGGTCGCGTTGCCGTCGCGGGCGAGCATGTAGACGTCGTCGCGCAGCGTCTGGAAGTTGTAGGAGGTGAGGTTCCGCGACACGTCCCCCTCGTTGTGCAGCGACGGGGCCTTCTGGTTGGCGCGCTGGACCAAGTGGCAGCCGAAGCAGCTCGGGTTCCAGGAGCTGTGGCAGGCGATGCAGCTCATCAGGTCGTTGCGGTGGGCACAGTCCTCGGGCGCCGTCGCCCCGCCCCATTCCATGGTCCCGTCCTCGGCGACGCGGACCGTCTTGGCGAACGCCGACAGGGCGTTGTAGTGGTCGCTCTGCGGGTCGACCGTGGCCTTCGTCTGGACGATCTCCCAGGTCAGGTCCTCCTCGACCATCGAGTTCTGGTAGATCCGCTCCCCCTCGACCACGAAACGCCGCTTGCCCGAGGGGGTCCGGAGCGTGCGCAGGTCGCGGCCCCCGTCGGGGCTCGAGGTGTCGGACGCCGGCCCGCTCGTCCGGAGCGTGGCCACCCGGTCGACCGTCCCGTGGCAGTCGATGCAGCTGATCTCGATCGCCGCCCGGACCTCGCCGTAGAGCTTGGTGTTGCCGTGCATGTCCTGGATGAAGTGGCAGTCGATGCAGTGCATCCCCTTTTCCATGTGGATGTCGAGGAGGTGCACCGGGAGGCCGTCGCGTTCGTGGGCGACGGCGGCCTCCGCGCGGCGGATCGCGTCGGGTCCCTTGCCGTCGGCGCCGCGGTAGATTTCGCGGATCTTCTCCGGCATCTTCACCGCGGCGCGGAGGGCGGCGTTGCCCGAGTCGGCCACCGGTGCGCCGCGGTGGTCGAGGAGGTTGCCCTTGCGGTCGTGCTTGAAGACGGCACGGAACGCCCAGCCGTGGCCGTGGAAGTCGGCGAACTGCGTCTGCTGCGTGCGCTCGTTGAGGTCGGTGAGGTTGGCGAGAAACTCGGGGTCGGCCAGCAGGTTCTTGGCCGCCGACTGGTTGGGATTGCGGAACTGGACGGCGAGTTTCTCCTCGGAGCTGGGGTAGCGCTGCCGGGCCGGGTAGACGAGATCGGCGTCGGTCTCCTCGTCCCACCACATGTAGCCGACGTAGCTGTTCATCACGGTCGTGCCCGGATGGATGTGGCACACCATGCACTGGCTGGTGGGGATCCCGTTGCCCGGAGCGAACTGGTGGTGGATCGGGTGGCCGCTCTCCCCCTTGCGGATCATCGGATCGGGGGAGAAGCTCTCGCCGCGATTGCCGTAGACGGCGTAGGGCCCCGAGTGGACCGGAGAGCGGTCGTTGGCGTAGACGACGTGGCAGCCGGTGCAGCCGCTGGAGCGGTAGTCACCCGGCTGGTCGTTGGTGCCGAGGAAGTTGAGCGTCGGGTCGAAGAGCCTCGTCTTCGTCAACCCGACGAACACCGGATCGGTGCGGTTCTCGGTGCCGAGGCCGCGGTTGGCCAGCCGCGTGCGCGGGCGCCCCGGTTCCTCGAGGCGCTCGGGATTGCCGACCTCGGGGCGGAAGCGGCCGCCGCGCTCGAAGATCCGCAGGATGTTGCCCGGCTGTGAGCGTTCGAACCGGGGGAGCGGATCGAGGTAGCGGAGGATCGACTGCCGGTCGACCTCGTCCTGCGTCGGCGGCGGCACCGTCTGCAGGCGCTGACCGACCCCCTCGGTGCTGTAGCTCTCGCCGAACAGCGGCTGCTTCGAGGGGACGGCGCCGTTGTTGTAGAGGGCCGCGCCCCAGAGCATGCACCCGTGGGTCATCATGCTCTTGCGGACCTGGAGCACGACCGACGCGTGGCAGCCACCGCAGGCTTGGTGGGCGACCCGGAGGTCGCCGGGATTGACGAACCGGACGAACTCGGGCGACTCATGATTGAGGAGCGTGTAGCTGCGGACGGGGTTGGCCGCCCCGGGCCAGTGCTCCGGTTCCTTGGGGTGGACGTGCGCGCCCTGCTTCGTGAAGCAGTCGGCATTGCCGCCGTGGCAGTCGGTGCACCCGAGCCGGACCGCCGGGCTGCGGTGCATGTCGCCGACGCCGGCGTGGCAGGAGACGCAGCCGTGGCTTTTGCGGAGCGCTTCCTCGGCGCTCTGGCCGGTCCAGTCGGGACCGAGGAGGTGATCGGGCAAGGGCAGCGGATCGGCGGGATCGACCGGCGGATGGGCCCGGTGCGGGCCTGCCGGAACGGCGTGCGTCGCCCCGCGAACGGGCGCGGTCCCGCTGGGCTCGGCTGCCGGACGGAGCGGGTTCGCGGGGGCAGGCACGGCAGCCGGCGGTTCGGCCGCACGGGTGCCGGCGGCCAGCAGCACCGCGCCGAGACAGGCAACCACCACGCGGCGCACGCCGACGGGCCTGACACCGCGCTCGAGCCGCGACGGAACCATGCGTGGTGGCTCTCCGCTGATTGGCGACGACGGCCGGCCGTGTCGCCGGAAGGGGGGCGGAGGCTAGCCAGGAAAGGAAATGGTGTCGAGGCGACCTCGCCGGGTGTGCCGACCGGGGTGATTCCAGGGAATGCCGGCCGACGGGGGCGGCTGGGGGGCATGGGCGCTCGGCAGCGGCGGCGCCGCCGTCACCCGGCCACGACCGCGGGTTTTTCTGGAGCGTCAGGCCGGCTCCCGGCGATGACCCCAAACGGCCCCGCTATGTGATTCACGGACACGCCCCATGCGACGACCCCGGATCCAGCCGTCGACGCGCCCGGCACCGCGTGCGCTGCTGCTCCCTTCCGCTCGATCCCTCCGGGCCCTCGTCGTCGTGGTGGCGGCGGCAGTGCCGGCGATCGGCGCCGATCTCTCCCCGCCGATGGGGCGACCGGCGACCGAACGGCGGCATTTCCAGGGCAATCAGTTCGCCCGCGCCGGCAATCCGCAGTGCCTCTCACCGTTCGCCAAGCCGACGGAGTCACCGCACGAGACCGGCTATTTCGTCGGTGGCGGCGCCCGGCCCCGGGCGCGGCAGGGAGAGCATCGGCGTGCCACCGACGGCACCTGGGGCACGGACTACACCGGGATCCTGTTCCCCAAGCACATCGAACTCAACTGGTGGCACGGCAGCCGGTTCCAGGGGGGTGGGCTCGGTTACCGCAACGTCGGGCCGCGGTGGTAGCGGCACCGGCGCCGAGCATTCACTTGCCCGGCAACTGCCAGACGGCCGAGAACTCGTGCGGCGGGTGGACCATCGCGTCGACCGACCGCGACAGCAGCACGAGCGCCGGACCGTCGTCGGGAAACCGCTCGAGGAGCGTCCCCAAGCCCCCCGCCGCGCGACGGAAGTCCGCTTTCTCGAAACAAGCCAGCGCCTCTTCGTAGCGCGAGAACAGTTCCTTCCGCCCTTCTTCGCCGCCGCAGTCGAGCTCGAACAGGTCGACCGGCTCGGCGATGTTGACGACGCGCACGCTGCACAGCCGGCGGAGCAGGAACGAGTCGTCGAGTTGCCGACGTGTGGCCCCGGTGACGACCGCCGGTACGCGCAGGTACTTGGTCGTCCCTTGGACGCGGCTGCCGAGGTTGACGCCATTGCCGAGGGGACCGTACTTGAATTTCTGCTTCGACCCGGTGTTGCCGACGCAGGCCCGGGAGGTGTTGATCCCGATCCCGACGTCGGTCCGGCAGCCGATCTCCCCCTGCCAACGCTCGTTGATCGCCTGCAGACGCTGTCGCATCCGCCGTGCGGCGCGGCAGGCGCGAATCGCATGGTCGGGCTGCGACGTGGGTGCCCCCCACATCGCCAGCAGTTCGTCGCCGACGTAATCGACGACCACGCCACCGGCCTCGACCACCTCCGCCGACAGCTCGGTGAGGATGTGGTGGATCCAGTTCATCGTCTTGACCGGCGCGAGCCGCTCACTGACGGCGCTGAACCCACGGATGTCGCAGAACAGCACCGTCACGTCGGTCTCGCGCCCCTCGAGCATGCCGGGGTTCTTCTCCAGCTCCTCGGCGAGCTCACGGCTGAAGAACTGGGCGAACGTCGCCCGCTGCTCGTTCTTCTGCCGCTGCTCGTCGAGGCGCGACAGGCCGGTGGCGACGCCGCTGGCTAGCGTCTCGACGAGCAGCTGCTCGAGATGCGAGATCGTCGGATTCTCGTCGGACTGCGGCTGTCGGGAACGGTGACCGTAGAGGACACCGATCACCGCTCCGGACCGGTCGAGGATCGGGGCCGCGACGACCGCCTCGATGGCCGCCTGGTTGGTCATCATCAAGTCGCCGCCGGGCGCGGGGAGCGCGCGGATCGACTGCTTGCTCGTCCGCACGCGGTCGCACAGTGACCGGCTCGGGCGGGTCGGCGTGCCGCCGGGGGAGTGGAGATCGACGAGCCGCAGATCGTCTCCCTTGACGACGAACACCGCGCCGACGTCGAGCCCGATCAGGTCGACCAGCGCCCGCGTCGCCTTGCGGTAGAACTCCTCGGTGTGTGCCGCGCTCTGGAGCACCTCGATCACCCGGCGCCACCAGTCGACCATCGAGCCGGCCTGGTCGCCCGGCACACCGGCCAGCAGCGTCGACAGATTGACGGTCGCCTCGCCGGCGCTGCCGGCAGCGGCGGCAGGCCGCGGTTCGTCGGCATGGACGGCGACCCGGAGCGTGTCGTCGTCGGTCTTGATGTGGAGCGTCACGGGGAGGGGAAGATCGGCGGACTGGTTCGCCTTGACCGCCTCCCGGCCGTCGACGGCGACGTCCACCGACGCGCTCTTGTTGGTCACCCGGACCCGGTCGCCCTCGAGCCTGGCGAGGTGCAACTGACGCCGCGAGACCGACTTCTGCTCCTGGGAGGCGATCGGCAGCCGGAAAAACCCGGTCGAGCGATGGGGGACGAACAGCTCCTCGGTCGCCCCGCGCGCGTCGACGCGCCCCAACTCGACGATCGCGTCGGCGGCCCCCTTGAAACAGGGAGCGGCAACGCCGCTGCGCTCCACGATCAACCACAGCGGGGTGTTCACGGGTAGCGTTCCTTCCTCCCGGATTGACCGGCGGCTCGGGTCACCGGACCTGCCGGTATGCTCTGGGGACCGCAGAGGACCGTCAAGCGGCCGAACCCGTGGCACGGCCCCGGGCGCGGCGTCCGACACGGGCGATACACTTCGGCGGGGAACCGCGCCCGCTGCCTTCACTTCACGGGGAGCCATCCATGCACCAGACCCGTTTGCCTTCTCCGGGACGCACGCTTGGGGGCCGCCTGCGGTGGGCCACCGCACCGCTCCTCGCGGCCGGCTGCGTCGCCGTCGGGTCGTTTTCCAGTGGTTGCGGCAGCCGTACCGCGCCGGCTCCGGCGACTGGGTCACCCGCCCCGGTCGCCGCGGCCCCGACGGCGCCAGAGGCTGACGAAGACGGTCAGGTGGCGACCAGGAACATCATCCGCAAGTCGCTCCCCCCCGACTCGGTGTCGATGATCCTCGAATACACCGTGATGCTCCCCGATGCTAACGGCAACGAGACTCCGGTCGATCCCCATGCCCACGTGTTCAAGATCGGCGACGAGATCTGCGTGCGGATCAAGCCCGACGACGACGTCTACGTCTACGTCTTCAACAAAGGCCCGACGGGAACGCTGACGATCCTCCTCCCCACCACCGGCGAGCAGCCACTGCGCGTCGCCAAGGGGCAGGAGATTTCCCTGCCCGAGGCCGACTTCTTCCAGTTCGAGCCCCCGGCTGGCAAGGAGGAGCTCCTCGTCGTCGCGACGTACGAACCCTCCGACAACGTCCGCCTCCTCGCCCGCAACACGTTCGCCGCGCAGGCTGGCAAGCAGGACGGGGGCCTCGAGTCGAAATCCGACGGCGAAGGTTCCGCGGCCAAGGCGGCGCTCGACAATCTCACCAGCGGTGTCGTGACGCGCGGCACGAGCCCGAAGCTCTCGAGGAAGGCGCCGGCGCGGGCCAAGACCCACGTCTTCCCGCCGGAACCCGGATCGTCCTCCAACCTCGCCGTCACCTACGGCGCTGCCGGTGCCGGCAAGCCGGAAATGATCCTCTCGATCCCGCTGGTTTCCCGGGCGGGGGACGATGCCGGGGCGGCGCCGTGACCGGGGGCTGCCGGTCCCCGGCAACCCCGAACGGATGCGACAGGAGGCGCGGAGCGGGCGATGGACACGATCGTGACCGGAAAGCGCGATGACCCTCCGGCGGAGCCGATCCCGGGACCGTTGCCGGTCGTGCTACCGGCGCTGTTGCTGTGTGACTTCGGGCACCTCGCCCATGAGGTTCAGCGCCTCGAGGCCGCCGGGGCGGCGGCGCTGCACCTCGACATCATGGACGGCCGGTTCGTGCCGCAGCTGACCTACGGTCGCGTCGTCGTCGAGGCGGTCCGGCGCGCGACGCGGTTGCCCCTCGAAGTCCATCTGATGGTCGAGGATCCCGACGACGTCGTCGGCGAGTATGCGGGCGCCGGTGCCGACATCCTCACCGTTCACGTCGAGGCGCTGGTCAATCCGGCGGCGACGCTCGGCAAGATTTCCGACCACAAGATCCGCGGCCATCTCGCCGTCAGCCCGGGCACGCCGGTCGAGCGGCTCGCCCCCTGGCTCGGCGCGTGCGACGGCGTGCTGGTGATGAGCGTGGAGCCGGGTCTCGGCGGCCAGGCGTTCGAGCCGTCGGCACTCGACAAGCTCCGTTGGCTCGCCGCGCGGCGCGGGGTGGGCCGGCGCCTCCGGCTCGGAGTCGACGGCGGCATCAACGCGGCCACGATCGGCCCCGCGGCCGCTGCCGGCGCCGAGTTGATCGTCGCCGGAAGCGCCGTGATCCGTGCCGCCGACTACGGTACGGCGATCGGCGATCTCGAGCGGCGGGCCCGCGCCGCGGCGGGGCCCGCCGTTCCCTGACCGCCCGGTGCCAGCGAAAACGGCGCTGCCGGCGCTCGGGCGGGCCACTACACTGCCAGGCGTGGCGGGTGCCCGCGCCGCCGGTCACGCCTGCTGATCGACGTGGGGGCTTTCGCTCCCCGACCACTGGACACCCGGCCGATGGAACCCGGCATCGACCACCGCCCCAATGGCACCGCCCCCAGTGGCCCGGCGCACGGTCCCCGGCCAAAGCGGGGCGTGCCCGAGGGCCTGTGGCAGAAGTGCGACGGCTGCCAGGCGACGATCTACCGCAAGCAGGCGGCCGCGCTGCTCAACGTCTGCCCGCAGTGTGGTTTCCACTGGTATGTCTCCGCCGCCGAGCGCATCGGCCAACTCCTCGACGACGGCACCTTCGAGGAGTGGGACGCGACCCTCCGCCCCACCGATCCGCTCGGGTTCCGCGACAAGAAGGCCTACGCCGAACGCCTCGTCTCCGAGCAGCGCCGCACGGGGCTCTCGGACGCCGCCCTCACCGGCACAGGCATGATCCGTGCCCGACGGGTCGCCTGCGGCGTCACCGACTCGTCGTTCATCATGGGAAGCATGGGGAGCGTGGTCGGCGAGCGGCTCACCCGGCTGGTCGAACGGGCCACCGCCGACCGGCTGCCGCTGATCATCATCAGTGCCTCCGGCGGCGGGGCGCGGATGCACGAGGGGATCCTGTCGCTGATGCAGATGGCCAAGGTGTCGGCAGCGCTCGCCCGTCACTCGGCCGCGGGCGGGCTGTTCATCTCGGTGCTCACCAATCCGACGATGGGGGGCGTGGCGGCCAGCTTCGCATCGCTCGGCGACCTGGTGTTCGCCGAACCCCGGGCGCTGATCGGGTTCGCCGGCCCGCGGACGATCAAGGCGACGATCCGCGTCGAACTGCCGAAGGGATTCCAGACGAGCGAATTCCTCCTCGAGCACGGCTTCATCGACCGGATCGTCGCCCGGCCGCAGCTCAAGAGCGAGATCGCCCGGGCGATCGACTACTGCGGCGGCTGACCGCCGTGCGGGCCTCAGAAACGGCTCACGAACCCGGCGAAGCCGCCGTGGACGAGCGTGCTGGAGCCGGCGGAAATCGTCTCCAGCGCCCCGGCTGAGACGAGCACCGGGGGCCATTGCCCGTCGGCCTGGGCGATGTCGCCGACGCCGACCAGGCGGTATCCGATCGACAGCGTCCAGCGGTCCGTGATGTCCCAGGCGACCGCGGCGTCGAGCGACCCCAGCCAGGAGAACACGCTTCCCGTGGCGTGGACGTCGACGGGGATCCCGCCGGCGAACAGCGCCGGAGTGCCGCCTGGGCCGGACAGCGTGGTGGTGTTGGTCAACGCGTTGCCGGCGATCATGAACTTGGGCACGACGTCGATCCGCCAGCGCTCCGCGAATCGCCAGTCGAGCCGGGCGCCGAGTTGGCCACCGAGGAGGTTGTTGTTGGTGGCCACCTGAAAGAGCAGCGCGCCGGCGGCGGGGTCGGCGGCGGTCGTCGCCAGGGAGAGCGTGTCGCCGACTTGGAAGAAGCGGAAGCCGGCCAGCCAGGCGAAATGGAGGCTTTGCGAGCGCGGCGGGAATTCGGGGCGTTCCCCCCCGGCGAGGATCCAGTTGATCTCGACGTTGTTGACCAGGTCGGTGCGACCCAGCTCCTGCGCCGAGGCGTCGTCGAGCCAGAGCGTGGCCGGCACTCCGCCGACCGTGACCCCCGGGAACTGGGGCTGGGGGATCGCCATGATCGTCGGCGGAGCGGCCGACAGTCCCGCCGACGACCCGATCCCGTACCCCCCCCAGTAGACGACCTCGAGCGCCTGGCGCTGGCGTTCGCCGAACCAGCGCCCGACGCGCAGCTCGACGCCGCCGGGCCAGGTGGCCGCGGCATCACCGGTGGTGAGTTGGCGGCCGTCGGCCAGCGGTTGCATCGTCGCGGTCCCGGCGCCGATCGTTCTGGTCATCACCAGACCATTGACGGCAATCTCCCATCGCGGCCAGGGAGGCGGCCGGTCAGGATCGACCCATGCCGGGAGGCCGGCGACGCTCCCCGTCGCCCCGGGATCGGGAAGGTACATGACCGGCGGTGGCTCCCCGGCAGCAGGCAGCAACTCGGTCGCCAGAACGGTCGCTCCGCCGGCGAGCGAGAAGGCGGCCACGAGACCGATCCGGCGCAGCGCCCGGAAGGCCGGCACGGGCGAAACGGAACGACACGGCTGCGAACGGGTGAGGAGCATGGCGGGAGAGTCGGTGCCGGCGGGGGGTGGAATCAAGACCGCTTCCCCGCCGCCGCGCCCCGCTACACTCGCTGGCGGGATCATCCTGGGAGCCTGCGCAAGATGCCCGCACCGCGCGAATCGGGGCGCCTGCCGAGCCGCGGCGAAATCATCGCCTGGCTCGATCGGCGGGTGAACCACGAGCGCGTCGTACCCGCGTCGCCGGGCGGAGGCACCTTCGCCCTGGCACGGATGCGGCGTCTGCTGGCCGCCCTGGGCAAGCCGCAGGACCGCATTCCCGCGGTCCATCTGGCGGGCACCAAGGGGAAAGGCTCGACCGCCACGATGCTCGCCGCGATCCTCGGCGCCGCCGGGCACCGTGTCGGGCTCTACCTCTCGCCACACGTCCACCGCCTCGAAGAACGGATCTGCGTCGACGGCACGCCGATCACGGAACGCGACCTGACGCGGGTGTTCGCCACGGTGATGCCGGCGGTCGAGGCCCTCGACCGCTCCGCCGCGCGGCGCGGCGGCCGCGGGCCGACCTGGTTCGAGATCGTGACCGCGGCGGCGCTGCTTCACTTCGCGCGCGAGCGGCTCCGGGTGGCGGTTCTGGAGACGGGACTCGGCGGGCGACTCGACGCCACCAACACCTGCCGTCCGGTGCTGTCGATCATCACGAGCATCAGCCTCGACCACATGCATCTCCTCGGCCGGACGGTCGGCAAGATCGCCGCCGAGAAGGCGGGAATCATCCGCCGTGGCGTGCCGGTGATCAGCGGCGTCCGCGCTCCGGCGGCCCGGCGCGTCATCGCCACCACGGCCCGGCGCCGCCGGGCGCCGCTCACCGAGATCGACCGCGATTTCGAAGCCGTCTACCTCCCCGGCCGTGGGCTCGGCGCCGGGCGGCTGTCGCTGCTGCCACCGGACGATGGCGCGGCGCCCGGCCGTCGCGACTACCCCGTGGCGATGCCGGGGCGGCACCAGGCCGACAATGCCGCGCTGGCGGTGGTGGCGGCCCGTCGGCTCGACACCCTCGGCGTCGCCGTGCCCGAGGAGGCGATCGCCCGGGGACTGGCCACGGCAAGGCTTCCGGCCCGGGTCGAGGTCCTCGGCAGCCGGCCGTTGATCGTCGTCGATGCCGCCCACAACGTCGCGTCGATCACGGCCCTCGTCGAGACGCTCGCGCCGGTGATCGAGGGGGCGCGGCCGCGCGTGCTCGTGTTCGCGGTCAGCGACGACAAGCAGATCGAGCCGATGCTCGCCGGAGCTGCCGGCTGCTTCGACCGGGTGATCCTCACGCGCTTCCGCTCGAGCCCGCGGGCGGCATCATGGGCCCGTCTCCGCGCCGCCTGCGCCCGTGTCGGCCTCAGGCACGCCACGGAAGCGGAGTCGCCGTCGGCCGCGCTCGCCGCCGCACGGGCGCTCGCCGGAAAGCGCGGGAGCATCTGCGTCGCCGGGAGCTTCTACCTCGCCGCCGAGGTGCGGGCGGAATTGCTCGGCAGCTGACCGGACCGGTCAGCGGTGCCTGCCGACGCGGTGCCGAGGCGGGCATCGCCGTCGAGAAGGGCGAGGGCACGGCCGAGGACCGGATCGGCGTGGCGCGGCATCGACAGCGCCGGGTCGGCGGCCGGCGGGGACGATGCCGCCCCCGCCGGCACGCGGTCGCGGCCGCGGCGCCAGGACTGGAGTTCGTGCTGGACCTCGCCGGTCGGCGTGATCGCCCCGGCTGGATCAGGCGATACTCCCCAGACATCGTCGTCGCGGTGGTGAGGACGCCGGTGGATCGTCGTTCCGTTGGGGCGGAGATACTCCGCCGTGGTCAGCTTGATCATGCTGCTCCCGTCGCCCAGCGGCAGGAGCGACTGCACCGTACCCTTGCCGAAGGTGCGGCTCCCGACCGTGATCGACCGGGCGTTGTCCTGCAGGCAGGCGGCGACGATCTCACCGGCGCTGGCGGTCATCCCGTCCACGAGCACCGCGACGGGCACCCCCGCGAGGCGCTCCCCGGCGGTGGCTCGCCTGACGTCGACGTTGTCCGGCGACGCCGCCTGCCGCGGTCCGGCGGGGCGTGACCGGGTCGAGACGATCACCCCGCGGTCGAGGAACCGGTCGCAGACTTCGATCGCGGTCGACAGCAGTCCGCCACCGTTGCCGCGCAGGTCGACGACCAGGCCGGCCAGCGGTGGGCTTCCCGCGGCGATCGCGTCGAGCGCGGCGTCGAGTTCGGCGACGGTGCCCTCGCCGAACGACGCGATCCGCACCAGCGCCACCCGCTCGTCCCCCTCGAGGCGCCACTCCCAGCCGCCGTCGTCCCGGCGCCGGTCGCCACGGACCGTCTCGGACCGCAGCAACTCTCGAGCCAGCGTGGCGGTGCGCACCGGCACGGGCTGGCCGTCGTCGGCGGTCATCGCGGCCGGGTCGTCGCGCGGCGGGGCGAGGTCGACGTTCACCCGGGTCTGTGGTCGGCCCCGGAGCCGGGCGACGACTTCGCGGAGCGGGCGCCCCGCCGCCGCCTCGCCGTCGACCGCGACGATCCGCTCGCCGGGGCGGATCCCCTCGCGCCAGGCCGGGCTGCCGGCCAACACGTCGTCGACGACGATCGTCCGGTCGCGCGGGTCGGCGGCCAACTGCAGGCCGACTCCGCCGAACTGCTGGCCGAGATCGGCGTCGAGGTCGTCGATCTCGGTGCCGGAGAGGTAGGCGGAATGCTCGTCGAGACCGGCGAACACGCCATCCATCGCCCGGTGGAACAGTGCCGCGTCGTCGACCGGCTCGAGGTAGCCGCGCTCGATCTTCGCAAGCACCTCGCCGAAGCGCCGGCCATGGACGCCCCTGTCGCGCGCGGCCCAGGCGACGAGACACAGCAGCGGAACGACGAACAGGGTCACGAGGTTCCGCTTGGGCATCATGCCGATCCCGTCGCCACCGACCGACCACCCGACGGCGTGGCCGCGCCACGTCCGGACCAATGATACCGGAGGGAACCAGAACGGCCCGTGCGGCGCGAGCGGGTCGGGGACCGTCGCCCCCGGGGATGCGGCGGACCGCGACCGGGAAGTGGTCCATTTTCCTCCCCGGCTCCCCGAGCTTGCCTGACCGGCCGAGCTTCGCTCCGAACCGCTCTGGTTCGACCGGCGGTCGCAGCCTACGATCCCGCCCCATCCAGTCTTCCGGGAACCGAGACATGTCACACCGTTCCAGAGGCCGCCGGCAAGGCCGCGCCAGCGATCCCCTCGACACGGTCAAGCCGCTGGTGGTGCTCGGTCTCCTGGGAATGATCGTCTACGGTGCGATGACGATGGTCCGCAGCGGCCCGTCGACGCCGCCGGCGGTGGCCGGTCTCGACGCTTCGGCGCCTCTCGCTCCGGCCGCGGTCGATCTGCCCGCGACGCCCACCGCAGCGCCGATCTTCGCCGCCTCGGCCCCCTCCCCGCCGGAGCCGACCGCTCCCGGGACCACGGCGCCAGAGCCGTCGCCGACCTATCTCCAGGCCCAGGCCGCACCACCGCCGAGCGCCACAGCCGCCGCCCCCGTGCCTCCTCCCGTCCCTGCGCCACCTCCTCCCATGACCGCGCCGGTGGCTGCCGCCCCACCGACCGCACCGGCTCCGGTTCCGCCATCGGCGGCGATCCCGGCGCCGACGACGGACGGCGGCGTGTTGCCGACGGCACGCCAGGCCGCGGCCGTCGCCGCTGGCTCGACGGCCTTCGCCGCCGCCTGGGCCGACGCCCACGACAAGCTCGCCGCCGGGCAGTACGCCGAAGCGTTGTCGCTGCTGAGCGTGTGGTACGACGATCCCTCGCTCGGTCCCGAAGAGACTCGGCGTCTCGACGCGCTCCTCGGCCAGCTCGCCGGGACGGTCATCTACTCGCAGCAGGATTTCCTTCTCCCGGCCCACGTCGTCAGCGCCGGCCAGACGCTCCACTCGATCGCCGCTCCGCTCCAGGTGCCCTGGCAACTGCTGGCGAAGATCAACGGGATCCCCGACCCCGATCAGCTCATCCCGGGGGAGCACGTCAAGCTCGTCCAAGGGCCGATCGACGCGGTCGTCAGCGTCTCGCGCGGCCGTCTCAGCCTCCAGGTGGCGGGGCACTACGCCGGCAGCTTCCCGGCGGTGATCGGCCGCGCCGTCACCGACAGGGTGGGCGCGTCGGTGGCGGTCGTGGACGTCCGCTCGACCGGCGCCGCCGGTGATCCGGCCGCACGGCGCACGCTGGTGCTCGCCGACGGGATGGCGATCGAGGCGGTCGACGATCCGGCCGCCCATGCGTCGGGCGCCGTCGGCTCGACGGTGCTGGTGGCATCGCGCGACTTCGCCGAGCTGGTGGAAATCCTCGGCCCCGGCTCGCACGTCCTGGTACGCCGCTGATTTCCGGCCGACCGTCAGCCGCGCTCGCCCGCGATCGCGCCCCGCGCCCGGGCGATCGCCGCCTCCGCCGCTGCCGGCGTCGGCGCCTCGGCAGCGAGGCGCACGATCGGCTCGGTGTTGCTCGCGCGGACGAGCAACCAGCCACCGTCCCAGTCGAGCCGCAGGCCGTCACGACGCGAGCCGGTCGCTGCGGGAAAGGCGTCGACGAGCCGCGCTTCCGCGTCTGCCAGGGCAGCGGCCCCGGCCGGTAGGTCGACGGTCTCCTTGAGCATCGTCAGCTTCGGCAGCGTCGCGGCCAGTTCGGCGACGGTCGCGCCCTCGGCGAGCCGCCCGAGGATCAGGGCCATCGCCACGGCGGCGTCGCGGACGAGGACCACGCGCGGGTCGATGACGCCGCCGTTCCCCTCGCCACCGATGATCGCTTCGACGGCGCGCATCCCGTCGACGACGTTCGCCTCGCCGACGGCGGTCAGGTGGCAGGCCACGCCGTGCCGCGCCGCGATCTCCGCGGTCATCGAGCTCGTCGCACAGTTGACGACCACCGGCCCCGGAGACCGGCGCAGCACCGTGTCGACCGCCAGTGCCAACGTCGCCTCCTCCCCGAGCCAGCCCCCGGCACCGTCGACGATCACGAGCCGATCGGCGTCGGGATCGAGGAAGAAGCCGACGTCGACGCCGGCGGCCGCGACCCGGGCCAGCAGCGGCTCGAGGTTGGCGCGGATCGGCTCGGGGGGATGGCTGAAGCGGCCGTCGGGAACGCCCCCCTCGACCTCGACGTGGCATCCGAGCGCCGCCAGCAGCGGCAGCGCGACGCGGCTGCCGGCGCCGTGGCAGCAGTCGATCCAGACGCGCGGAGCGCGGCGGCGGATCGCGGCGGCATCGACCGTGGCGAGAACCAGCGCGACGTGTGCCGCGGTGCCGTCGACGGCAATCACGCCCCCGCGCGTGGCGGCCGGCTCCGCGGCGCGCGGCTCGGCTTCGAACGATTCCCGCACCGCCGCGCCCGCCGCACCGGTGAGGACGCGTCCGGCCGACGAAAACAGCTTCATGCCGTTGTAGCGCGGCGGATTGTGGCTGGCGGTGACCTGGATGCCGCCGGCGGCGCGGTGCTCGCGGACGACGATCCCCACCGTGGGGGTCGGTGCGATCCCACAGTCGAGCACGTCGCGCCCCGCCGCGCGGAGCTCCTCGACCACGGCGGCGACGAGCGCCGGCCCGTGCTCGCGGCCGTCGCGGCCGACGACGACGGCGCCGGGAGGCAGGGTCGCGGCGAAGGCCCGGGCGTAGCGGGCCGCGACCGCGGGCGTGAGCGAGGCACCGACGACGCCGCGCAGTCCCGACACGCTGACGATCAGCGACTCGGCCACGCGGGCGGCTCCCGGAACACGACGGTGGTGGGCTCGATGGTGCAGCGTCAGTATAAAAGCCCGCCAGCACCCCGCCGCCCCCCACTCCGAGGCCATGCCCGATGTCCGTCGCCGAACCGTTCGCGCAGCATCTCGATGCGGTCGCCGCCGCCCACGCCGCGGGCCGGATCACCGACCATTCCGCCGCCACCATCCGGACGTGGCTGACGGCGCCGCGGTACGGCGAATTCGCCGCCGAGGTGGCCCGGCTCGTCGAGCTCGCGCGAACCGACCCGGCGGGATGGAAACAGCTCGACGACGTGTTTTGGACGGTGATTCCCTTCGGCACCGGCGGGCGGCGCGGGCTGATGTTTCCGGTCGGTTCCAACGCCATCAACGACCGCACGATCGGCGAGAGCGCCCAGGGCCTGGCCGACTACGTGCGGTCGGTCAGCGGACCGGGGGGTGAGCCGAGCTGCGCGATCGCCTACGACACCCGCCACCGCTCGGAGCACTTCGCGCGGCTGTGCACCGAGGTCCTGCTGGCCGCCGGGTTCCGCGTCCACTTCCTCCGCGGCCACCGCAGCACGCCCGAACTGTCGTTCGCCGTCCGCCACACCGGCGCCAGCTGCGGGATCATGGTGACCGCCAGCCACAACCCGCCGTCGGACAACGCCGTCAAGGTCTATTGGGCCGGCGGTGTCCAGGTGCTGCCGCCGCACGACAAGGGGATCATCGAGCGCGTGATGGCCGTCGACACCGTCCACCGCGAGCCGTTCGACGCCGGTGTCGCCGCGGGGCGGGTGCGGTTCGTCGAGGAGGAGATCGATGCGGCGTTCCTCGCCGCCGAACTCCGCCAGGCGTCGCCCGGTCCGCGCGACGTCTCGATCCTCTACACGCCGCTCCACGGCGTCGGTGCGACCGCCGTCGTGCCCGTGCTCCACGGTGCCGGCTTCACCCGGCTGCGCGTGTTCGCCCCCCACGAGCGCCCGGACGGCGATTTCCCCAACGTGCCCGGCCACGTCGCCAATCCGGAGAATCCGCAGGTCCTGTCGGGGCCGATCGCCGAGGCCGCGCTGGCTGGAGACGACCTCGTCCTCGCCAGCGATCCCGACTGCGACCGCCTCGGCGCGGCGGCGCCGCACGCCGCCGGCGGAGCGTGGGAGCCGTTCACCGGCAACCAACTCGGTGCCCTGCTCGCCGACCATGTCCTCGCCACGCGCACGGCGCGCGGCCTGCGGCGCCCGACCGACACGGTGATCACGACGCTGGTGACCACGGGGCTGGTGCGCCGCGTCGCTGAGGGGCACGGAGCGGCGGTCGTCGACGACCTGCAGGTGGGTTTCAAGTGGATCGGTCGGGAGATCGACCGGATCGGGCCGGAGCGGTTCGTGTTCGGATGCGAGGAGTCGCACGGCTACCAGGGAGGCACGCACGTCCGCGACAAGGACGCCGCCGCGGCCGCGCTGTTCATGGCGGAATTGGCCGCGGTCGAGAAGGCAGCCGGCCGCTCGATCCACCAACGCCTCGAGGAGTTGTTCGTCACCCACGGCTGCCACCTCGAGCGGCAGGTCTCGATCACGCTGCCGGGGGCGGCCGGGATGGACCGGATGCGGCAGATCATGGCCACGCTGCGGGCCACCCCGCCGCGCGCGCTCGGCGGCCTGGAGGTGGTCCGGATCCGCGATCACGGCACGCTCACGACCGTCCGGCCGGGGGGGCAGGCGCGGCCGTTCGCCGGCCATCCGGGCGACCTCGTGATCTTCGATCTCGCGGGACTGCCCGATGCGGGAACGGAGCGCGACGGTCGCTTTCCGCCGCTCGGCAACGCCGTCGCCGCCCGGCCTTCGGGGACCGAGCCGAAGATCAAACTCTACCTGTTCGCGGTCGCGCCCCCGGGCCCGAAGGATGCGTTGGCCGCCACCCGCCGGAGCCTCGAGGCCCGACTCGACGCCCTCGAACGGGACCTGCGTTCCCTGGCCGGCGTCTGAGCGGCGGCCCCGGGGGGAGGCGTCACGATTCGCCGCCGGCGGATAAGAAACGAGTGGATCGGTCGCGAGCGCCCCTCCGGCAGCGGTGAATCCCGTGGACGAACGCCTCCGCACGGCGACGCGGCTGTGGACGCTGGCCCAACCGGCCGTGTCGGCGTTCATCACCGGGATCGTCCGCGACTTCCGCGACCGCGACGACGTCCTCCAGGAGGTGGCGGTGGCGGTCCTCGAGTCGTTCGACCGCTACGACCCGGAGCGGCCGTTCGTCCCCTGGGCGATCGGCGTGGCCCGCAATCAGGTGGGGCTGTATCTGCGGCGGCGCGGCCGCGATCGGCTGTGCCTCGATCCCGAGGCGGTCGACCGGATCGAGGCCGCGTTCGCGACGATCACCGCCGAGGAGATCCACGGCCTCGACCGGCTGCGGGAATGCCTCGAACGCCTCGATCCCCGGGGGCGGATGCTGTGCGAGCTCCGCTACCGCGACGACCTCAAGCCGGCTGCGATCGCCGCGCTCGTCGGCCAGTCGGCGAACACCGTCGCCAAGTCGTTGCAGCGCGTGCGCGACCGGCTCCGCGACTGCATCGAGCAACGGATCGCTCCTTCCCCCGGCTGACTCGACGCCGGCGGATCACGGTGAACCCATGGATCACGACCCCCTCGACGACCTCATTGGCCGGCACCTCGACGGCGTCCTCGACGCCGCCGGAGCCGAGGCGCTCCAGCGGCGGCTCGTCGGCGATCCCGCCGCCGCCGGTCGGTTCGCGCGGGCGGCGCTGGTCCACGACCGGCTCGCCGACCTGTTCCGTGGCGGCGTGGCCGACGGGCCGCGCGAGGAGTCGGCGCCGCGCGGGGCAGCGCGGCGCCGGTTCGGGCCGTGGGGAGCGGCGGCCGCCGCGCTGGCGGTCGTCGTCGCGGTGGCGGCGTTCACGCGCCACTCGATGGCCCCGGCCCGGGCGGCTTCGCTGACGCTCGACCGGGCGGTGGCGGCAGCGGCGGCGCGCGTCGACCGTGAATACCGGATCGACGTCCTCGACCACGGCCCCGGCGGATCTCCGCTGCCGGTCCCGGGCCAGCGCGGCGGGCGCAAACCGGGGATCGACGGGGCTCGGCTGTTCGTCCGCGGGAATGATGCGTTCGTGCTGCTGCGCCGGTTCGCCGACGGCACGCCGTTCGTCACCGGCAGCGACGGCGAGCTCGGCTGGGCGGCCCCGCCCCATGGCCCGGTGCACCTCAGCCACGATACCCGCCGCTTCCGCCGCGCCGTCCCCGGCGAGCGCGACGAGATCCCGTTTCTCGATCTGCGCGACGGCCTCGACGGGCTGCGGCGCGGCTACGAGCTGACGGTGCGCCCCGGAGGGGAGGCCGGCGACGGCGACCTCGAAGTGCTCGAGGCCCGGCGCCGTGGGGCCCGCACGGGAAGCCCCGAGATGGTCACGGCGTGGATCGACCGCGCCGGCGTGCCGCGGCGGATCGAGATCCACGGCCTCCGTCCCGATGCCGAGGGGGCGACGGCGGTCGCACTGTCGCTCGTCGGCGAGGCCGACCTCGGCCCCGGGTTTTTCACCCACGATGCCCACCACGCCCCCGACCGACCGATCGACTGGGAATGAACACCATCCGCCGACCCCCGTCCGGAGCCCCACCGATGCCCGTCCGCCCTGCTCTTTCCCCCGCCATCGTCACCGCCGTGCTGCTGGTCGCCGTCGTCTTCCTCGCGCCGGTCGTCGGCCAGCCTCCGGCCGCTCGGCCGGGGCTTCGCAAGCCGGCGATGACCGACACGATCCGGGCGACCGTCTACGCCGACAACTGGTTCGTGCTGTACGTCAACGGCGAGCAGGTGGCGGTCGATTCGATCGCCTTTCTCCCCCACAACGTCGTGGCGGTCGACATCCTCCCCGCCTACCCGATGACGATCGCGGTCATGGCCCGTGACAACTTCGATCCCCAGACCGGGATGGAATACGCCAACTCGCAGATCGGCGACGGCGGCCTCGTGCTCGCGTTCGGCGACGGCACGGTCACCGACGGCTCGTGGAAGGCGCGCTGCGTGTCGCGCGGCCCGGTCGGCGGCGACACCACCGCCCCGCGCGTCGAGAGCGAGCCGATCCCGGCCGACTGGTTCGCGGCCGGCTTCGACGATTCGTCCTGGCCGGCGGCGAAGGAGTACACCGAGGAGGAGATCGGCCCCAAGCAGCCCTACTACGACGCCGACTTCGCCGGGGCGAAGTTCATCTGGAGCGACGACCTGAAGCTCGACAACGTGGTGCTGTTCCGCAAGCGCGTCGCCGCCCCCCCCGACGGGCGCGAACGAACCGACTTCCGCGGCCTCAACGACGTCGTGCCCGAGGGGGGGCCGCGGCGCCCCGGCGGGGGTCCCGGCGGCGGCAGGCGCGGCGGCCAACGTCCGCCGGCGGGCCCGGGAGGTGCCGACCGATGAGGCGATTCACGCTCCCGGCCGTCGCGATCCTCCTCGGCGCCGGCACGACGGCGCTCTTCGCGGCGCCCCCGCGCCAGCCCAACATCGTCCTCATGCTCGCCGACGATCAGGGCTGGGACGGGCTCTCGGTGGCGATGGCGCCGGACATCGCCGGGTCGAAGAGCGAGCTGTTCCAGACGCCGCGCCTCGAAGCCTTCGCCCGGCAGGGGATGCGCTTCACCGACGCCTACGCCCCGGCACCGGTCTGCTCGCCGTCGCGGATCAGCATCCAGTGCGGCCGCACGCCGGCGGCGCTCCACTGGACGAAGGCCGCACCGCCGGAGGCGGGCCACAAGCTCGTCGAGCCGCGCGACATCCGCGACATCCCCGCCGACCGGGTGACGTTCGCCGAACTGCTCCGCGCGGCCGGCTACGCCACCGCCCACTACGGCAAATGGCACATCGGCGGTGGCGGTCCGGGTGCCCACGGCTACGACGAGCACGACGGCGACATCGGCAACGAGCAGGCGTTCAAGTTCACCGATCCCAACCCGGTCGACATCTTCGGGATGGCGTCGCGTGCCGAGGCGTTCATGAAGGAGGCCCGCGACGCGCGCAAACCGTTCTTCGTGCAGCTCTCGTGGAACGCGCTCCACGCGCCGGAAAACGCGCTCGAGGCGACGAAGCGGAAATACGCCGCGGCCGACGGCGCCGGCCGCCAGGTCGAGCGCGCGGCGATCACCGAGGATCTCGACACCGGCGTCGGCCGCGTGCTCGACGCGATCGACCGGCTCGGACTCGCCGGGACGACCTACGTGATCTACACGTCCGACAACGGCTCCGGAGGCGGCGGGGGACGGCGCGGCGGGCTCACCGGTGGCAAGGGCTCGGTGTGGGAAGGGGGCGTGCGCGTGCCGTTCATCGTCCGCGGCCCGGGAGTGAAGCCCGACTCGTTCTGCCGCGTCCCGGTCGTCGGCTGGGACCTGTTCCCCACGTTCTGCCACTGGGCCGGTGTCCCGGTCGAGCAGCTGCCCGCCGACATCGAGGGGGGAAGCCTCGTCTCGATCCTCGATCAGGGCGGAACCGGGGTCGTGCCGCGCCGGCTCGACGGGCTGGTGTTCCACTTTCCCCACTACCAAAGCGGCCACACTCCCCACGCCGCGATCCGCGTCGGGAATCTCAAGCTCGTGAAGTTCTTCGAGGACGGGTCGACGAAGCTCTTCGACCTCGCCTCCGATCCGGGCGAGCGGTCGGACCTCGCCGCCGCCCGGGGCGAAACGGTCAGGGACCTCGTCGCCCGTCTCGACGGCTACCTCGCCGCGGTCGATGCCCGGATGCCGAAACCCAATCCCGACTTCGATCCGGCCGCGCCTCCGCCACCGCGCAAGCAGGGGGGCCGCGGTGGCCAAGGGGGGCGGGGTGGTCGCGGCGTTCAAGCGCCCCCCGGTGGCGCACCGGGGCAGGGGAACGCACCGGGCAACGGGCAGCGAAAGGGACCAGCATGACGACCATCCGTGCGGCATTCGGCCTGGTGGTGCTCACCGCCGCGACGCTCGTCACCGGGCCCGCCGGCGCCCATCCGGAGGGGCACGACGACGAGCACCTTTCCAATCCGTTCGCCGCCCGGCGCGCGGCGGCGGCCGCCACGGCCCCGGTCCGCCTCGTCTCCGCGCGACGGGCGCCGGACATGGACATCGCCGCCGCTTTCGCACCGTTCGTCGCCACCGGCGCCGTGGCCACGCGCCGCGACGACCGCTTCTTCTTCGTCGAGAGCGACGGTGTCCCCGATCATCCGTTGATGGTGGGGATCCGCACCTGGCAGCAGCAGGTGCCGCTGCCCCAGCCCTACACCGGCGACAACGCCTGGCAGATCCCCCTCCATCCCGTTCCGGCGAAGACACCGGCCTCGACCCGCAACCGCTTCCTCCGTGGGGCGATCGCCGTCGCGGTCAACGGGATCCCGATCTTCAACCCGCTCAACAACCGCGGCGAGGACGCCAAGGCGATCGGTGAACTCGACGACTTCGGCGGTCATTGCGGCCGCGCCGACGATTACCACTACCACGTCGCCCCCGTCCACCTCGAGAAGGTCGTCGGCAAGGGGAAGCCGGTCGCCTGGGCGCTCGACGGCTATCCCGTCTTCGGCCTCACCGAACCCGACGGTTCCCCGGTCAAGCCCCTCGACGCCTGCCACGGGCACGACGATCCGGTGATCGGCTACCACTACCATGCCGCCGAGACCTACCCCTACCTGATCGGCGCGTTCCACGGCGAAGTGACCGAACGCGACGGGCAGGTCGACCCGCAGCCCCGGGCCCGCGGCGTGCGCGAAGCACTGCCGCCGCTCAGGGGCGCGGAGATCGTCGGCTTCGAATTCACGTCGCCGACGGCGCGGAAGCTCACCTACCGGATCGCCGGCCGGACGGGGACCGTCGAGTACGTGCTCGGCGCCGACGGCGCAGTCAGCTTCCGCTACACCGACCCCGACGGGCGCGTGAAGACCGAGGATGCCCGTCCCCGGGGACGCGGCCCCGGCCAGGGTCCACCGCGCGACGGCGATCGCCCGCCAGCGCGGGGCCAGGGGGGCCGGCGCGGAGGCGAGGGACCGGGGGGACAGCCCCCGGCGCGCGGCGATCGGCCTCCGCCGCGCGAAGGACGGCAACAGCCGCCGCCACCGCCGCCCCCCCCTCGCGATCCTGCCGGCGGCAGTGCCCGCACCGGCGCCGCCGCGGCGCTGGTCGTCTCCTGCCCCGCAGTGGGCGCCGATGGACGGCTTCCGGTCGAGTTCACCTGCGACGGCGCCAAGGTCTCCCCCCCGGTGCAATGGAGCGCGGGCCCGCCGGGCACGCGCTCCTACGCGGTCACGCTCTGGCACGAGGCCCCCGACCGCGTGAAGAGTTACTGGGTCGTCCATGGCATTCCCGCGACCGTGCACGCGCTGCCGCGCGACTCGCGGGCGATCGGCGCGCTCGGCCGCAACGACAAGCGTCAGTCGGGCTACGACCCCCCCTGCTCGCAAGGGCCGGGACCGAAGACGTACCACCTCACCGTCTACGCCCTCTCGGCCGTGCCGCAGCTCGCCGACGGCGGGACGCGCGACGACCTGCTCGCGGCGATCACCGACATCACGCTGGCCAGTGGAACGCTCGACGTCGTCGCCCAACGCGAGGGACGGTGATGGGAAACACCCGCCGGACCGTCACCGCGCTGCTCGTCGCGACCGTCGCCGCCGGACTGGCCTCCGCGGCCCCGGCCGCCGACCGGCGCCCGCCGAACGTGATCCTGTTCCTGATGGACGACATGGGCTGGCGCGACGTCGGCTTCATGGGCAACCGGTTCGTCGCCTCGCCGAATCTCGACCGACTCGCGGCCCGCGGCGTGGTGTTCACGCAGGCCTATGCGAGCGCGCCCAACTGCGCGCCGACCAGGGCCTGCCTGCTGTCGGGGCAGTGGACGCCGCGCCACGGCGTGTACACCGTCGTCGACCCGCGGCAGCCGCGCGGTTCGGCATGGCACAAGCTGGTCGCCGCCGACAGCAAGTCGGACATGCCGACGGAGGTGCTCACGATTCCCGAGGCCCTCGCGGGCGTCGGGCACCGCAGCGAGTTCCTCGGGATGTGGAACCTCGGCCGCGGCCGCCGCGGACCGACCACACCCGAAGGGCAGGGATTCGCGCGCGTCGTGTTTCCCGAGACGGTCGGCTTCGGCAAGGACGAGTACCTCGACGACGAGGGGCGCTTCCTCTCCGACCGGCTTGCCGACGAGGCGATCGCCTTCATCGAGGAGAACCGGGCGCGGCCGTTTTTCGTCTACTTCGCCGACCACGCCGTCCACGCGCCGCTGAACCCGCGCCCCGAGACCCTGGCGGCCTGGCGCGACCGCGCGGCTCCGGCCGGCGAGCCCCGTCCCGATCCGGCCCTCGCCGCGACGGTCGCCGACGTCGACGCCGCGCTCGGCCGCGTCCTCGCCGCGGTCGAGCGGCTGCATCTCGCCGACGACACGGTGGTGATCTTCACTTCCGACAACGGCGGGACACGCGAATACGTCGCCCCGCTGCGCGGCGGCAAGGGGCAGCTCTACGAAGGGGGAATCCGCGTGCCGCTGGTGATCGCCGGACCGGGGATCCACGGCGGTCGGCGCGTCGACGATCCGGTGTCGAGCATCGACATCTATCCCACCGTCCTCGACCTCACCGGCGCTGCTCCCCCCACCGGCCACGCCCTCGACGGCCAGAGCCTCGTGCCGCTGCTCGCCGGCGGCACGCTCGCACGGCGGCCGCTGTTCTGGCACTTCCCCTGCTACGTCGGCTCGTCGCCACCGGCCAGCGCGATCCGCGACGGCGACCTGAAGCTCGTCGAGTTCTTCGAGGACGGCGGCCGCCGCGAGCTCTACGACCTCGCCGCCGACCCATCGGAGAGCCGCGACCTCGCCAGCCAGCGCCCGCGCGACGCCGCGGCGCTCACCGACGCGCTCCACGACTGGCAGCGGCGCACCGGCGCCTTCATCCCCACCGAGCCGAACCCGGCCTACGACCCCGCCGCCCAGCGCGCCCGCGGCGGCCCTCGGGGAGAAGAGCGCGGGCGGCCGGGGCAACGGCCGGGCCAGGGGCCGGGCGGAGGCCGCGGCCCGGGGCGGGGCGCCGAAGGCCAGGGAGGCGGAGGCGAGGGGCAAGGCCGTCGCGATCCGCAGCGACAATCCCCGCCACGCGGCGTACCGGCCGGCCGCGACGGGAGCGCGGGCCGAGCCCGACCGGCGCCCAATTAGCGCCAGTCGTCTTCCTTCCCCGGCCAGTCGAACACCTGCTTCTCGAACGCCGCCAGCTTCGCCCGGTACAGGTCGGTATCTTCCCCGCTGCGATCGGCCAGCTTCACCGCCTCGCGCAGCGCCTCGACCGCGCGGTCCCAATCGCCGACACGGGCCCTCACCACTCCCAGCGTGTCGTAGGCATTCGCCTTCTTGGCGTCGTCGGACGCGGTATCCAACGCCTTCTGCGCGAGCGTCAACCCGTAGGTGAGCTCACCCGCGGTCGCGTCGGTCTTCATCCCCAGCAGGTAAGCGATCGTCACGATCGCATCGTAACTGGTGAACGGATCTTCGGCGTTCTCGGGAGACGGCACTGCGAGGCTCGGATCCTGGTCGAACACCTTGAGGAGCGGCCGCAGGGCTGCGATGCCCCTCTCCGCCGAGCCCGGTTTGGTCAGGTTGTCCTCGGCCGCGCGGTACAGGTCGACCTGTTTCCGCGCCTCGGCGAGCAATGACTCGGTCGTGACCGGTGCGGCACCGGTCGAGGAGCCGGCGACGTTCCCGCCCGACGATTGCTCGGCATGGCCCGGCTCGGGGGACGAGGGGCGCCGCAGCGCGACCGCCAGCGCCAATGCGGCGGTGACACCCGCCGCCCCGAGCCCCGCCGCCAACCATCGCCCGCCGGGGAGCGCCGGGGGACGAGGCATTTCCCGCTGCGGCACGGTGGCGGCGATCGCCTTGGTCGTGGTCCCGGCGACGAGCCGCTCGGTCCGGTCGCCACGGCCGGCGAGGCGCAGCGACTTGACGAACTCCTCGCAGCTCTGGAAGCGCTTTTCCGGATCGATCGCCGTCGCCATCCGCAGGATCTTGGCCTCGGCGGCCGACCAGCCGGAGTAGTCGAGCTCGCCGGTCGTCTTCGCCTTGCGGATCTCGGAGGCGATCGGTTGGCCGTTGGGCCCGTGGGGATAGGGAAGCCGGCCGCTGATCAACTGCATCGTCGTCACGGCCAGCGAGTACTGGTCGGTGGTGGCGACGGCATTCCCGTCGAGCAGTTCGGGCGCGGCCCAGGGGAGGCTGGCGAAGATCTCCTGGGTGTGGGAATCCTGGAACCGGGCCAGGCCGAGGTCGCAGATCTGGGCGATGTCGCCGACGAGGAGGATGTTCTGCGGTTTGATGTCGCAGTGCTGGATCGCCTGGCTGCCCGCGGCCGCGCGCTTCCGTGGGTCGTTGAGGTAGTCGAGGCCGCGGGCCGCCTCGAGCATCCATCCCAGCACCTGCTCGCGCGGCAGTCCCCCGGGGCCGGCGCGCTTCAGCCGCGCGTCGAGCGTCTCGTCGCCGAGCCCCATGACGGTGATCAGCTCGAGCGACCCGTGCGTGGCCGCCAGCGACACCGTCGGTGCCTTGGTGAGCGACTGCTCGAACGCCTCCATCGCCTCCTCGGAGAGGATCCGCGCCTGGCGGTCCTTGAGCCACACCCCCTGGAGCAGCACGATGTGGGCGTGGCGGATGAGCTTGATCCGCTGCAGCGAGCGGTATTCCTTGAGGCCGGTGTTGGAGTCGAGGTTGGCGAGCACCTTGATCGCCACCTCGGTGCCTCCCGGTCCCCGCGCCTTCCAGACCTCGCCGAAGCCGCCGCGGCCGAGCAGCACGAGCAACCGGTAGCCCGGCAGGATCTCGTCGTTGGCCTCGTAGGGATGGGTCGGGTTCGGCCGGCCAGGGGGCAGGCTCGCGGGCCGCGCGGGACCGGGCCGGTCCTTCACGGTCACGAACGGATCCTCGCGCTGCGTCATCCCCGCAGCGGTATTTCCTGGCGGCGAAGCGGCTCCCGCGGGCGTGACCGGCGTCGTCACGTCGGCCGCGGTGACTGCGTCGGGGGATTGCCCCGTTGCGATCGCCGCCGGGACGGGCTGCGCCATGGTCCTGGCGGCCCCGGCGACCGTCGCTTCGTCGGCGGCGGTCCAAGCGACCGACGCCGCCGGCGCTCCTCCGGCCGGCTGCTGCCTCGGGGGAGACAGCGGCGTGGTCACGTCGGCCCCATCCGCGGCGCCGACGGCGGTGGTCTCGACGGGAACCGTCGGTCCGCCGGCCGCCGCGGACGGGCTCCCGGGAGCAGGGCCCGGACGGTGCGGCGACCGCGAGGTGTGCTGCTGTGTCGGGTCATCCATGGCTATCACCCCTCGCCGCACCGCCCGGGTTCTCGGCGGTTCACCGTGCTCCTCACCCGGACGTTCCCCCGGGCAATGTAGCATCGCGCCCCAGCGGCCGTTGCCGTAGCCGGCATGAGCCGCTGCGCCCCCTACAATCGGGCATGGATGATTCCCTTCCCGACGCGCACGAGACCACCCCGGCAGACACCGAAGCCGACGCCGCGACGCGCGGATTCGGCGTGGCCGCGCTGAAGGTCCGCCAGTTCCCGCAGCGCCCCGGCGTGTACCTGTTCAAGGATGCCGCCGGTCGCGTGATCTACGTCGGCAAGGCGAAGAACCTCCGCGCACGCGCCGGCAGCTACTTCCTCCGCGCCGCCGAGCTCGACCGGCGCACCGCCGATCTGGTCGCCGAGATCCGCGACGCCGACTACCTCGAAGCCGACAGCGAGGTCGACGCCCTGCTGCTCGAAAGCCGGCTCATCAAGGACGTCCAGCCGCGGTTCAACTCCGACCTCAAGGACGACAAGACCTTTCCCTACCTGCAGATCACGACCCACGAGGACTACCCGCGCGTCGAGTTCACACGCACGCCACGGCGCAAGGGGGCCAAGCTGTACGGTCCGTTTCCCAGCGCCGGGAGCCTGCGTGGGGCGATCGTCGTCCTCCAGCGGATCTTCAAGTTCCGCACCTGCACGCTCGACATCGACGCCGACGATCCGCAGTGGCGCTGGTTCCGCCCGTGCCTGCTGGCGTCGATCGGCCAGTGCACCGCACCGTGCAACCTGCGGATCTCGAAGGAGGAGTACCGGCGCGACATCCAGCGGCTGCGGACGTTCCTCGAGGGGGGCCGCGGCAAACTGCTCGAGGAGATGCGGCGCGAGATGCTCGAGGCGTCGGGCAGGCTCGAGTTCGAGCGCGCCGCACGGCTCCGCGACGAGATCCGGCTCCTCGAGACGCTCGACGAGCGCGGCGATCTCGAGGACCACGTCCAACCGGAGGTGTTCCTCGTCGACCCGAAGAAGGGGCTCGCCGGCCTCGCCAAAGTCCTCGGCCTGGCCGCCCCGCCACGGATCATCGAAGGGGTCGACATCGCCCACCTCGCGGGCAACGAGACCGTGGCGAGCCTCGTGCAATTCATCGACGGCTTGCCGTTCAAACCGGGCTACAAGCGCTACCGGATCCGCAGCGTGGACGGCATCGACGATTTCAAGAGCATCCACGAGGTGGTCGCGAGGCGCTTCTCGCGCCTCGTCCGCGAGGGGGCGTCGCTGCCCGATCTGTTCCTCGTCGACGGCGGGAAGGGCCAACTGTCAGCGGCCCTCGACGCCCTGGAGTCGCTGGGGATCGAAGCCCCCTGCGTGATCTCGCTGGCCAAGCGCGAGGAGGAGATCTTCCTGCCGGGGAAGGGGGAGCCGCTGCGCCTCTCCCGCGACGCCTACTCCCTGCGGTTGCTCGAGTACGTCCGCGACGAGGCCCACCGTTTCGCCCAGCATTACCATCATTTCCTGCGCCGCCGGCGGACCCTCGGCGACGACGACTGACCGACAAGCCCCCCGCGCCTGAGCCCCATCCCCACGCCGGGAAACGGGTTGCGGCACGGTTGCCACGATGGTTGGGGGGATGGGAACGGGAGTCGAGGCGTTGCTGTACCCCCTTCCAGGAGTGGAGCGGCTGTGACGGCCGATCTATAAATCGTCAGCGGGTCCTCGTCGCGCGGCGATACGGCCGCGGGGGCAGACCGGTGAACAGCCGGCGGTTTTCCCTGGGGAGACAATCGATGGAAGCGCAGCGCGCGGCCCTGACGGGCCAGCATCCGGTCATCGATCGGCGGTCGATCCTCCAGGTCGGCTGCCTCGGCGGATTGGGGCTTTCGCTGGGCAGCTTCTTCCGGCTCCAGGCCGCGCGGGCCGACGCCAAGGCGTTCAGCCACTTCGAGGGCAGCGCCCGCAGCGTGATCCACATCTGGCTGCCGGGAGGATGGGCGCAGCAGGAGACGTTCGATCCCAAGCCCCTCGCCCCGGTCGAATACCGGGGGGACATGAAGGCGATCGACACGGCGCTCCCGGGCGTGCAGTTCAACGAACTGCTTTCCAAGACCGCCGCGATCGCCGACCGGCTCACGGTCGTCCGCTCGATGACCCACGGCGAGGCGGCCCACGAGCGCGGCACCCACAACATGTTCACCGGGTACCGCCCCAGCCCGGCACTGACGTTCCCGAGCCTCGGTAGCGTGGTGTCGCACGAACTCGGGCCGCGTGCCGCCCTGCCCCCCTACGTCTGCATCCCGCGGGTCCCCGCCCCCGACGCCGGCGCGGGCTACCTCGGCAGCGGCTACGGCCCGTTCTCGATCGGCTCCGACCCGGCCGACGACACCTTCAAGGTCCGCGACCTGGCTCTCCCCTCCGGCGTCGATGGACCCCGGTTCGCCACCCGGCAGCGGCTCCGCGACGTCGTCGGCCGGCACTTCCAGCGGCTCGAGGAGTCGGCCGAGAACCTCGCGGCGATGGATGCCTTCTACCAACGGGCCTACGACCTGGTCAGTTCGGCCGACGCCCGGGCGGCGTTCGACATCGCCGCCGAGCCGGCCGCGATGCGCGACCGGTACGGCCGCAACCAGGCCGGGCAGCGGATGCTGCTCGCCCGCCGGCTGGTCGAGGCCGGCGTCCGCTTCGTGACGCTGTCGTACGGCGGCTGGGACATGCACCAGAAGATCCGCGACAACATGACGCGGACGCTGCCCCCGTTCGACCAGGCGTTCGCCGCCCTGATCACCGACCTCGAGCAGCGCGGCCTCCTGGCGTCGACGCTGGTCATGGTGTCGAGCGAATTCGGCCGGACCCCGAAGATCAACAACGACGCCGGTCGTGACCACTGGCCCAAGGTGTTCAGCGTCGTGCTGGCCGGCGGCGGGATCCGCGCCGGGCAGGTGTATGGCAGTTCCGACGCGATCGCCGCCGAGCCGGCCGACCGCGCACTGTCGATCGAGGATCTGGCGACGACGGTCTACCACTGCCTGGGAATCGTCGCCGAGAAGGAATTGATGGCCCCCGGCAACCGCCCGATCGAGATCGTCGACGGCGGCAGCGTGCGCAAGGATCTCCTCGCCTGACCGGGTGCCGACCGTTTCCGCCATGCCGCGCCCCCGGCGCCGGAGGATGCAGGTGACGCTCCCGATCGCCCCCCCGACCGCCCGGCCGGCGCCGTCGGCGCCCCGGGTCGCCCGGATCGTCGCGATCGGGTTGATGGGGCTGACGGCGATCGTCGCCGGAACGGGCGTTGCCGTGGCGGTGCCGACGATCGATCGGGTCGCCCCCGGCGGCGGCCGGCAGGGGAGCGAGACCGAGATCGTGCTCTCGGGGCGGTCGCTCGGGGACGTGCGCGAGCTGTTTTTCGAGAGCGGCGCGATCCGCGTGACCGAGGTCGCCAACCTCGACGGCAACCGCGTCCGGGCACGGCTCGTGATCCCGTCCGACTGCCCGCTCGGCAACCACCGGCTCCGGCTGCGGAC
>JAGWVR010000113.1 GCA_018970785.1 Planctomycetota bacterium | reverse complement strand
CCAGAAAAACGCGTTGTCCGGATCGAGCCGGGCTGACTCCTCGAGCCCCGCCACGCTCGACGCCATCCGGTACGCCGCCGACGTGACGATCAACCGGTGGACGTGGCGCATGCTCCACGGCGAACCGCCGGGAGGCCCCGCGACGAGCTCCGCCGCCAGCCAGTCGAGCAGGTCCGGATGCGTCGGCGGGGCGCCGCGCCGGCCGAAGTCGGTCATCGTCGCCACCAGCGCCCTGCCCATGTGGCGCGTCCAGAGATGGTTGACGGCGACCCGCGCCGTGAGCGGGTGGCGCGGATCGGTGATCCACGCCGCCAGGGCGCGGCGCCGGCCGGTGCTCGTGGCGGGGAAGGGGATCGCCGGATCGTCGTGGCCGGAGTAGACGAAGCGCGTCGGCACCCAGCGCGCCCCGGGGAGCGGCGCGAACGTGCCCCCCGGCTCCTCGATCGCGGTGCGCGCCTTCTCCGCGGCGGTGCGGGCCGCCGCGAGCTTCTCGGCCGCGGCGCCCTTCTTCGCTTCGTCGGCGGCGGCGTGCTGGCTCTCCGCCTCGGCGACCGCGAGGTCCTCCCGGGCCGCGGCGAGCGACCGCTCGGCACGGACGGCGGCGCGGGCGGCGGCTTCGCAGGCGGCGGCGTCGGCGCCTTCCCAGGCGGCCGTCATCGCCGCACCACGGGCGATGACCGACTCGAGCGCCGCGCGCTCGACGGCGAGCCGGGCCTCGGCCATCGGCCGGTCGGCCTCGGAAGCCTTGGCGCGGGCCTCCTCGGCAGCGGCGACGCGCTTCGCCGCGGCGCCGCGGTGGGCGTCGATGACCCACGGCTGCCGCGCCGGATCAGCCGCGGCAGCGGGGAGGACGACCGGCTCGATCGGCGGCAGCGGCACGCCGAACAGCTCGGGCACCCCGGGGGCCACCGGGTGATCGCGGTCGGGCCGGGCGTCGTCGCCGCGGACGAACAGGTAGGTGGCGGCATCGGGGACGCCGTCGAACACGCGCGGGATCGCGTCACGGTCGGTGTCGGGCTCGCCGGGCACGACGTCGAGCCGGACGTGGTAGGGGGCGAAGAACGCGCGGAGGGCGTAGTGGTCGCGCTGCCGGAGCGGGTCGTATTTGTGGTCGTGGCAGCGGGCGCAGTTGAACGACATCCCGAGCAGCGCCTTGCCGACGTGCTCGACCGTTTCGTCGAGCCATGGGGTGCGGTTGAAGAGGAACCAGTTCCGGGCGAGGAACCCGGTCGCGCGGAGGCGAGCCGGGTCGTCGGGGGCCAGCTCGTCGGCGGCGAGCATCAGCCGCACCATCTCGTCGTAGGGAACGTCGGCGACGAGCGACTCGACGATCCAATCGCGCCAGTGCCAGATGTGCGGCGCGCTGTTGCGGAGCTGGTCGCCGAGCCCCCACCAGTCGGAATAGCGCCACACGTCCATCCAGTGGCGCGCCCAGCGCTGCCCGTGGCGGGGATCGGCGAGCAGCCGGTCGACGAGGCGCTCGTACCAGTCGTCGGCCGGATCGGCCAGGAGCGTGGCGAGATCCTCGGCCGACGGCGGCACGCCGACCAGATCGATGAACACACGGCGCACGAGCACGCTCCGCGGCACCTCGGCGGCGACCGTCGCGATGCCGCGGGCCCGCCGCGCTGCGTCGAGGAACGCATCGAGCGGATGCGCGGGGCCGGGAGGCGGCACCGGCCGGACCACGGGGCGGAACGCCCAGTGGTCACGGGGATCGGGCTCCGGCTTCTCGCCGGGAGGGGCGGGGCACCCGGCGGCGATCCACGCCCGCAGGCTCGCGACCTCGGCCGTCGACAGGGGCTCCCCGTCGCCGGGCGGTGGCATCCGGACCGTGGGGTCGGAACTGCCGACGCGGGCCACGATCGGGCTCGTGTCGGGGGAGCCGATCACGGCAGCCGGACCAGACGCCCCTCCGGCGAGCATCGACTCGGCGGTGTCGAGCCGAAGGCCGGCCTCCTGGGCCAGGGCACCATGGCAGGGCTGGCAGCGCCTCGTGAGCAGCGGACGGACGACGGTGGTGTAGATCGCAGGACCGTCGGTGGCAGCCGGACCAGAGCTTGTTTCAGATGCGAGGACCAATGTCGCGATTTGAAAAACAACGGACGCGGCAACCGCCGCCCGGCACGGCAGCGTTGTGCTGCCCGTGGGTTTTCCGCGTCGCGAAGGACGTTTCCACCGGGGGTAGACAGGCGGCGAGGAACCACGCCGTGGATCGGGGTCTCGGGATGCGACGATGGAGCGATTCACGCCGACCGACCCTTCTCACGTGGTGCGATTTGCCTCGGTCAAATTCAGAATAGCGGTGTCGGCGATCGGCCTTCCCGGCGACTCTCCGCCATTCACTGCGGTCGGCATGCGAGTTCCAGCAAGGTTTTTGCCGAAGATACTCCCAAGATCTGAACCGAGATCCTGAAGATTTCGTTTCCTGGCGCGCCGACAACCAAACTGGCACGAAACGTGCAGTCAATCTCCATCGCGATCTGATCAGGATTCCCACAAAGTCGAGCATCCGAGGAGCTGGAATGATGGCAGTGGCGCACGCTCAGGACGGCGGAAGCAGGGTCGATTTCGGACGGGCCACGGCCTTCTTTTCAAAGCATCGCTCGGGCCGCCGCCTCGGGATGTCCGTGGTCGCGCTCGCCCTGTTTTCCGCTGCCACGGTCATCCGCCCTGCGGCGGCGGCGATCGTCGAAATCTCGGATTTGTACGGCACTGGGGCGGCGACGCAGACGTCTTTGGTCGCCAATGGGTCCACCGATCCCCACTATCAAGTCACGGTCTTCCAACCCGACACCTCGGTCTCCGGAACCCAAAACCCGTACGGCGTCTACCCACCGGCCGATCCGTCGATTTTTACCGGTACTCCGAGCGCCTACAGCATCGACCCGTTCCAGGCTCTGAGCCCGAACGTGACGTCGGGCTCGCGCGTCTCCCAGTGGATCACTCCCCCGGGCTCGTTCACGTCGACCGGCACGCCGTTCACTCCGGCGGGCCAAAACGTCATCGCCCCGGTGGGCCGGTACACCTTCGAGACGACGTTCACGCTGCCATCGTCGTTTGCCGAAATCACGAAGATCTTCATTTCCGGCTCTGTCGCCGGAGACAACGTGACGCCGAACGTCTTTCTCAATGGGACCCCCGTGCCGGGATTCACGGGTGGGGGACCGTTCAGCTACGAGACCACCGCGCCGCTCAGCAGCCTTTTCGTCACCGGCACCAACACCCTTCGTTTCCGGCTGAACAACATCTTCAACACGCCGGAAAAATCGGATTTTTACAACCCCGCCGGGCTCCACGTGAACATCACCGGTGCCTATTACGAGACGTCGCCGACCGTGATCCCCGAGATCGATCCGGCCTCGTTTTCCGCCGTGTTTTCGATCGTTTTCGGTTCATTGGCGGTCGCCGAGCGGCGGATGAGGCGGCGGCGGGCCTGACGGCGTGCCGTCGGGCTCGGCCACCACCACTTTGGTGAGACGGCGTCACCGTTCCGGTGAGCCCTCACCAGAACGGTGAGATGGATGGCGGGCCGCCGCTTGTGGGGTACCGCGACGGTGGGCCCCCTCGATCAGAGGCGCGAGGCACGGCCGCTCCAGATCGGCTTTGGCGACCGCGCTCAGCCCAGGCCGAGGACGTCGGCCATCGAATACAAGCCGGCCGGCCGACCGATCAGGAAGGCAGCCGCCGCAAGAGCGCCGCGGGCATAGCAGTCGCGGCTCGTGGCCCGGACGTTGACCGCGAGCGACTCGCCGTCGAGGCCGAACAGGATCGTGTGCTCGCCCGGGTTGTCGCCCGCGCGAACGGCGTGGTAGCCGATCTCCCCGGCGGGTCGTGCGCCCGGTCGCCCCTCGCGGCCGTGGGCGACGCCGCCTCCTCCCAGCGCTCCTTCGACGAGGCTTCCGAACCGCAGCGCGGTCCCGCTCGGGGCGTCTTCCTTGTGGCGGTGATGGCACTCGACGATCTCGACGTCGACGCGCTCCCCCGTCCGCCGCAGCAGCGCCGCAGCGCGCGACACCAGGTCCATCGCCACGTTGACCGCCACACTCATGCTCGGCGCCTGGAGCACGGCGATCCGCCGGGCCGCGGCGGCGATCGCCGTCTGATCGGCCTGCTCGAGGCCCGTCGTCGCCACCACCAACGGGATCCCGCGCTCGGCGCTGGCCGCCGCGATCGCGGCCACCGCCCCCGGAAGCGAGAAGTCGATCACCACGTCGGCCGGGCCCGTCCACGAGTCGCCGATGGCGACGCCGAGCGCCGGCACGCCGGCGAGGGTTCCAGCGTCGTCGCCGGTCCGGGGATGGCCGGCGGCCTCGAGCGCGCCGACGATCTTCCAGACGGCGGGCTCTCCTGCCGCGCAGGCGACGATCCGCCTCCCCATCCTCCCGGCGGCGCCGTGGACCACGAGTCGGCGGGGAACGGGGGACGGAGAGGAACCGGCCTGAGGGGCGCGTGCGTCGGTCATCGGGTGGTTCAGCCGTAGAGGTCGATCGCCTGGACGATTTCGTCGATCCGATTGCCCACGCTCACCGCCCGGTTGGCGAAGCTCGCCCGGCTGACGCCGCGGCTGCCGAGCGTGTCGTTGAACAGTTTCTGGTCGGTCGTGTGGTAGGCGACGGTGGCCGTCGGATCCTTGAGCTGGTGGCCGGTGAGGATGCAGACGACGCGCTCGTCGCGACCGATCACCCCCTCGGCGACGAGCTGCCGCGCCCCGGCGACGCTGGCGGCACTGGCCGGCTCGCAGCCGAACCCCCCGGCGCCGACCTGCGCCTTGGCGTCGAGGATCTCCTGCTCGCTGACCTGGCGGACGACCCCGTCGCAGGTCTCGAGCGCCCGGAGGCATTTGTTGAGGTTGACGGGGCGGTTGATCTCGATCGCGCTGGCGATGGTGTCGGCCCGGCGCCGGTCGCGGTCGAGCTCGTCGTAATAGTGGCAGGCGGGGGCGAGATCCGCACGGCCCCCGAGCCAGCGCAGCCCGCGGCGCTCGTAGAGCTCATGGAGCGTGTTGGCACCGGCGGCGTTGATCACCGCCAGCCGCGGAACCCGGTCGATCAGGCCGAGCGCCCGCAGCTCCGCGAACGCCTTGCCGAAGGCGCTCGAGTTGCCGAGGTTGCCCCCCGGCACCACGATCCACTCCGGCACGTCCCAGCCGAGCGACTCGAGGACCCGGAACATGATCGTCTTCTGCCCCTCGAGGCGGAACGGATTGACGCTGTTGACCAGGTAGATCCCCAGCTTCCCCGCCACCTCCTTGACCCGCGCCATGGCGTCGTCGAAGTCGCCGGCGATCTGGATCGTCAGCGCGCCGTAGTCGAGCGCCTGCGAGAGCTTGCCGTACGAGATCTTCCCCGAGCCGATGAAGATGATCCCACGCATCAGCCGGGTCACCGCGCAGTACAGGGCCAACGACGCGCTCGTGTTGCCGGTCGAGGCACAGGCGGCGCGGCGGGCGCCGATCAGCCGGGCGTGGGAAAAGGCCGCCGCCATGCCGTTGTCCTTGAACGACCCCGACGGATTGAGGCCCTCGTACTGCAGATGGAGGCGGCCGGGCCGGAGCCCGACGAACGCCCCGACCGGGTCGGACACCGAAAGCAGCGTCTGGCCCTCGCCGACCGTGACCAGCGTTTCGCGCGGGGCAAAGGGCAGCAGTTCGTGAAACCGCCACACGCCGCTCACCGCCAGTGGGTCGCCGCGCTGCAGCCACTTCCGTTCGAAGACCTCGAACGACCCCGGCGGCCGGAGGCGATCCCAGTCGTAGGCGACGTCGAGGAGGTTGCCGCACACCGGGCAAGCCGTGAGCACCTCGTCGACGGAATAGGTCGCGGCGCAGGCGGGATCGATGCACCGCTGGAAGGCGAGGTCGGTGCGGGCGAGAACGGACACGGGCAGGTCTCCGGCGACCCGCCGGCGGGCCGCGGGGTGACGCCACTGGGTGTTGTCGGCAGAATCGACCAGGGTTCTGGGCCGGACCGGCCACCTGGTGGGAGACTAGGTCACACCACGGGCGACGGCAAAGACAAGTGCCCCGAACAGCCTGCCAGTTTGACAGCCTCGAGGAATCAATTACAAAAGAGCCCGCGGTTCAGCCCGAGGGGCCCTGGACCTCTGACAGGGGAGACGAGGGATGCGGACGATGAAAGCGGCCGAAATGAAGCCGTTTCGCCAGTCGCTCGAGGCGATTCGGGCCCGCCTTCGGGGGGATGTCAACACGATGGCCGACGCCGCGTTGCGGAAGAATCGCGCCGAGGCCAGCGGCGACCTGTCGACGATGCCGATCCACATGGCGGATCTGGGAAGCGACGCGTACGAGCAGGAGTTCACGCTCAGCTTGATGGCGTCGGAGGAAGACACCCTCGAATTGGTCGAAGCCGCCCTCGAGCGGATCCGGGCGAGGACCTACGGGCAGTGTGAAGAGTGCGGGGGCGTGATCGCCAAAAAACGCCTCGAAGCCCTCCCCTTCGCGCCGACGTGCATCCGCTGCGCGGAACGGCTGGAGTCGGGCGGGAGTCCGCGGCTGCCCCGGTGAACGATCGGTTCGGGCAACGCACACCATCGCCTCCGGCCGCGCGGCAGGTCTCGCTCGACCGTGCGGCCTGAACCCGGTCCTCTGGAGCCTGGGGCGCCCTGCTGTCAAAACAGCAAGGCGTCGCGGGTTCAGGTATTCGCCACCGAAACCGTACCTTGTCTAGCGGGCGACTGTTCGGCGGCGTGGGCGTTGAATCCGTAGCCGCGACTTTCGCCGGCCGCACACCTGCCTCGGTCTTTCCGTGGAGCCGGGGGGGTTGTGGCGCCTCCGGCTGAAGGGCGATCGAGCACGGGCTGCTCGCGGTCAACACCGCGTGCCCAGGCGGGGGAGCGACCACGCCTGCGAGCAGGGAAGGAAAGGGCTCATGGTGAGTCAGCGGCGGACATGGCTGGTGTTCATGCTGCTGGCGCTTGGAGCCGCCGCGCTCGATCTGATCACCAAGCAGTGGCTGTTTTCCGCCCTGGGGATGCCGGGAAAGCATCCTGGCATCGTCGTCGTTCCGGGCATCCTCTCGCTCGAGACGAATCTCAACGAAGGGGCATTGTTCGGCATCGGTCAGGGGTTCGGCATGGTGTTCGCGGCGATCTCGGTCGTCGCGATCGGCGGGATCGTGACGATGGTCTCGCGCCCCGCGACGCGCGGCGATCCGCGCCTCCTCGGCGCCCTCGGGCTGATCACCGGCGGCATCATCGGCAACCTTTACGATCGGCTCGGGCTGGCGGGCCTTTCCTGGGAAGAGCCTGCCTCGCGGGCGGGAACCCCGGTGATCGCCGTCCGGGATTGGATCCACTTCCGACTCGACGGCGTGATCGACTGGCCAGTGTTCAACCTCGCCGATGCGTGGCTGGTGATCGGTGCCACCGGGCTGATCGCGATCTCGCTGCGGCCCGCGCGGGGCCCGCGCCTCGATCCGACGACCGATGAAAAGCGGTCGGAAGGTCCCGAGGACGGCCGCGCCGTGCCGGAGGCGACGCGGGCGTCTGCGGCGACCGCCGGCGGAACGCAATGACGATGGCCGACGAGCGCAGCGCCGGGGCCGGAAACGGCCGTTCCGCAGCACAGGCGTCGGATCCCGACGTGGCGGCCCGCCTCGACACCGCCCTCGACGCTGTCCGGGCGAGCACGGCGGCGACGCTCGCCTGGTTCCGTCATCCCGATCTCGGCGTCGAGCTCAAGGCGGACAACTCGCCGGTGACGATCGCCGATCGCGCCGCCGAGGAGGTGCTCCGTGGGCACCTGCTGCGGGCGTGGCCCGACGACGGATTCCTCGGCGAAGAGTCGGGCGCGGCGGTCGGCCGCAGCGGCTTCGAGTGGATCGTCGACCCGATCGACGGCACGAAGTCGTTCATCCGCGGCGTGCCGCTGTGGGCGACGCTGGTCGGCTGCCGGCGCGGAGGGCAGGGGGTGCTGGGGGTGATCGCGATCCCGGCCCTCGACGAAGCGGTCTATGCGGCCCGTGGCGGCGGAGCCTGGCACGTCGAGCGCGGCGGCGTCGCGACAC